>JAGHRY010000159.1 GCA_018066145.1 Candidatus Colimorpha merdihippi
TTAATAAATACAGATACCTATGTATAACTATCTCAAAATAGAACAAGCCGGAGCCGTCACCACGCTGACTATCTCCGCACCCAAATCTTTGAATGCTCTTAACAGCACCATCCTTGGCGAACTCAACGATGCCCTCGATAACATCCCCGCTGGCACCCGTTGCCTCATTCTCACTGGCGATGGCGAAAAGTCGTTCGTGGCTGGTGCCGACATCAGCGAGATGTCCACCCTCAACGAGGCCGAGGGCTTTGCTTTCGGCAAGCGAGGCGCCGATGTGTTCCGCAAGATCGAAACCCTCCCCATTCCCGTTATCGCTGCCATCAATGGTTTCGCTCTGGGCGGCGGCTGCGAGATTGCTATGGCTTGCGACATTCGCATCTGTTCTTCCAATGCCAAGTTCGGTCAGCCCGAAGTGGGCCTGGGCATCATCCCCGGCTTCAGCGGCACCTACCGCCTTGCCAAACTCGTGGGCATGGGCATGGCCAAACAGCTCATCTACACCGGCCGCGCTATCAAAGCCGACGAGGCTCTCCGCATCGGTTTGGTAAATGCCGTTTACGATCAGGCCGACCTTATGGCCGAAGCCATGCGCCTGGCCGAAAGCATCTGCGCTAATGCCCCCATCGCCGTGGCTTATGCCAAACAGTGCATCAACGAGGAGTACGACCTCTCCGCCGACGAAGCCATCGCTTACGAGAACAAAATGTTCGGCAAGTGCTTCACCACCGAGGACCAAAAGAACGGCATGGCCGCTTTCCTCAACAAGGGCAAATGCACCTTTGAAGGCAAATAATCCAGGAAAACTAGAAAAACTAGAATTCCTAGAAAACCTAGAATATCTAGAATATCTAGTAAAAATTATAAACAACTTTTAAAAAACTATATACTATGAAAATTTGCGTTATTGGTACTGGTACCATGGCCAAAGGCATCGTCAAGGCTTTCGCTGCTAAGATGCCTGTCGTTATGAAGAGCCGCACCCAGGCTAGCCTCGATAAGGCTATGGGTTCTATTTCAAAATCTTATGCCAAGTTGGTCGAAAAAGGTAAGATGACCCAGGAAGCTGTTGATGCTCTCCTTGCCAACATCACCACTACCACCGACTATGCTACTTTTGCCGACGCTGATCTCGTTATCGAAGCTGCTGTTGAAGAGATGGAACTCAAAAAGCAGGTCTTCGGCGAACTCAATGGCATCTGCAAACCCGAAACCATTTTCGCTACCAACAGCTCCAGCCTCTCCATCACAGAAATCGCTGCCGCCTCTGGCCGTCCCGCTCAGTTCATTGGCATGCACTTCTTCAATCCCGCCGACCGCATGGCTCTCGTAGAGGTTATCAAGGGTCAGCTCACCTCTGCTGAGGTATGCAAAACCATCGTCGACCTCTCCACTTCCATCGGCAAGACCCCCGTTGAGGTCAACGAGGCTCCTGGCTTTGTAGTCAACCGCATTCTCATCCCCATGATCAACGAAGCAGTAGGCATCCTTGCCGACGGCATTGCCACCGCCGAAGATATCGACAAGTGCATGCAGCTTGGCGCCAACCACCCCATGGGTCCCCTCGCTTTGGCCGACCTCATTGGTAATGATGTCAACCTCGCCATCATGGAAGTCCTCTACAACGAGTTTGGTGATCCCAAATATCGTCCTCACCCCCTGCTCCGCAAGATGGTTCGTGCCGGTCTCCTTGGCCGCAAAACCGGCGAAGGCTTCTACAAATATTGATTCCTTCCTGCCTAAAATATCAACAACAGCCGCTCTCCCAGAGCGGCTGTTGTTTTATGAAAATAATTAGCTGAAAGACGTTTTGCGAAAGTTAATCGGCAAGTACGCTTTGCTGAACTTACTCAATATTCTTCTCTCTACATACTGCTTTGTCGCAAGTGGCCAGCATGCCGGGCAGCACCAGCAGCATCAGCAGCACGGTAGCCAGAGCGCCTATCGAAATGGCTCCTACAATGGATGATACCGTAGCATCTGCCACCAAAAACGCCATAGCACCAGGCACCAGTATCAGTATCAGCCCCGATGTCAGGATTGTGTGTATCGAGTCTTTATACGCCTCTCGTAGGGTATCCCCTACCGACAGTTTTCGGCGGTGTTCGCGATAGTAGTTGGTAAACAGTATGCCGTAGTCGATGGCCGACCCCATCAGTATGCTCTGCACTATCAGATATGCCATAAACAGCAGCGACCCGCCGCCAAAGGCACTCACCGACACGTCCACAAACACACCCGTCATCACTGTCGACACCAGCAGCAAGGCCACCAGCCACGACTTGAACGAAAAGGCCACAATGATAAATATCGCAATAATCGTCAGCAACGTCACCAATGTCATCTCACGTCCGAATCCCCCTTTCATCTCGTTCATCATCACCGATTCGCCAATCAAATAATAGGGTTTCGATAACACCTCGCCACAGCGCTGCTGCAATCGGGCTATAAAGGCGTAGGTAGCATCTGATTCTATTTGCAGTCCGGTCACCACCACAGCAGCCGAATGGTTCTCGCCCCGCATCATCTGCAGTTTTTCGGCCATCATCCTGCGGCCTTCAGCCATGCTGCTGCGCATCTCGTCAGTAATGAACGAAGCCATACGGGGATCGTTCATCAGGCTGTCGCCCAGGAAAGCCAGCATCTCGCTCAGCGACATCTGCCAGCTGTTGTCGTAGCATTTCATTCCGCCGTAATACATATACAGCATCTCTATCAGCGCCGTTTCCACAGGTTCCCCCATGGCGGCAAAATTTCTAGCCATCTCGGCTGCCGTATAGCGCTTGTGCTGGGTCATCATCTCATCCAACAGCGAAAGCATATCATCCTCGGTCTCATCTGCCTCAAGGGTTTCTGTTACTTCTTCTTTTTCAGCCTCCACGGCAACAAGTGCAATGGGTTTCGGTTCTACTTGGGCTTCAGCCACCGCCTTAGTCTCTTCTGCTGGCACAATTGCTTCGACTATCATGCTTTTGGCGGTAAAAGCAGAGTCCATGGTATACCGCAAGGCTTGCAGCTGTTGCCGCTGCTCGGCACTTATCATCGAGGCCAGGGCTTTGCGCTTCAATATGTCGTCGGTCAGGAAATGAACAAACTGCACCGCGCTCATCTTTTCGCCACTCTTTTTGGCCAATCGGTAAGCCATCTTGGCTTGCGAAGGATCCATGCCCAAGAAATGGGCCATCTCCTCGCTGGTGCGAAGTTGTTTTATCTTTATCGTATCGGCAAAAGGCAGTTCCGTATTCCGGCTTTCGGCCTTGGCTATCGACACCTGGTGCTCGGGCATAGTCTCTTTCTGGGGTGTGGATTCAATCACAGGAGCCGACAGCACTGGCTCTGACTCAACTGTCGGTATACTGTCCTCTACATACACCTCGGCTATCATATCGTCCATCCGGCGAAAATCGTCATACATGGCCATCTTGGACTTAATATCGTCGCTCATCTGACTTGCAATAAACGAATTGGGGTCCTTCGACTGCGTGAGGATGAAATTCACCAAAGTCTCAAAACTCATTCCCTGTACCGGCTGCCCATTGGCGGCATAATATACCATGCGAAGCACATCCTCCGACACCATGTCCAGCGGCAGGGCCATGGCTGCACTGTCGGTGCCGTTCACCATTCCCGACATCTCTTGTATTGCCGCCACCATCTGCTCCACCCGATATTGTTTCAGCATCAGCGAGGGGTACGACAGTGCCATCTCTACGCCTTCTTCCTCCAGTATCTCATCCATTAACTGCGCAATCTTATCTTCATCGGCATTGTCGTACACGATTACGAAAGGATTTTTCTGTGGGAAGTATTCGGCAATCTGCGACTCGGCTTCGCGGTGAAACGAAATGGGGGTTCTGTTGTGCATCCAGTACGACCCGCCCAGCAGCAGCACAAAAAACACCATCAAGGGCACACGGTATTTCATGCTGAATCGTGCCAGCCTGTCGGTAGGCAGCGCCAGTACTTTTTTCTTCGATCGTTCTATTCCTTTCTCAAATATCAGTATCAACGAGGGCAGAACGGTAAAGTTGCAAATCAAACTAAAGAATACACCTTTCGAAAGCACGATACCCAAATCGGCGCCGATTCTTAGTTTCATAAAAACCAGCATCAGCAGTCCAACGATGGTAGTCATGGCGCTGCTAATCACCGATGGGGCGGCTCTACGTATGGCATGCTGCATTGCTTCGGTGCTGCTATCATATTGCCCACGTTCTTGTCGGTATCTGTTAATCAATATAATGCTATAGTCCATCGAAAGCACCAGTTGAAGAATTGCAGCAATCGAATGGGTGGTAACCGACACGTTGGGCAGCAAGGCGTTGCTACCCATATTCAATAGCACGGCAATGCCTGTGGAGGCCAAAAACAGCACCGGTTCCAGCCACGATGCGCACATGGCAATAAGCACTATCAGCAGCAGCGACAACGCCCCTATCAGCATGCCGGCATCGGCAGTCAGGCCGTCCTGAGATGTCTCTACTGCCAACGCGTCGGGGAAATCAGCGCGTATCTGGTTGGCCATGGCAGGCAGGTCGGCATCCTCTTTGGCTGCCAGCTGATAGAGTGTGCGGGAGCCATTCTCTTGCAGGGTCACACTCTCCACTCCTTCCATTTCCGATAGGCGGTAGCGCATATCCACTTTGGCCTCGTTTGCCTGGCCGTCGGTCATCACATTCACGCTGTTTCCTATCATATCGGTGCTCATGCCCAGTTCGCCTTGCAACAGTGCCAGCCCGGCACGCATTGGCGAGTCTTTAGGCAGGTATAGGGTCATATCGGTGTTGATGTTCACTTTCAGCATCAGCCACCCGCACACCAGCGATAGCGCTAGTGTGATGCTCAGCAGCATCCATCTGTATCGTACCAGCCACTTGCTCATTTTTTCAGTCTTTGTTTATTTTTGGATTATTGTATTTAGTACTATTCCGGCAATCGACATGCCAAAAATAGCGGTTATATGGCATAGTGATCCATTGATTTGTGCCTTGGATTTGTTCCAGTCGTGTTCGGCAGGCTGTTCGGCATTGGCGCCGTTGCGCTTGCTGCACATGCAATCGGGCGTACCGCAAGGCTGGTTCTGCCCCATATTCTCCATGGGCAGTTCTTCGCTATATACGCACTGGAACTTGCGTCCGGGCCACACTTTCTGCGATTTGAATCGCTTGCGCAAGGCGCGAGCCAGCGGGTCGCCTTTCACATCCCAAAATTCGGCTTTCCGCACCTGGAATGGGTCGGTACGGAGGGCAGCCCCCATCGACGAGATGAAGGTGATATGCTTGGGCAGACTGGTAGCTCTCAATATCAGGTCGGCTTTCTGGGCTAGCGAGTCTATTGCATCGATAATAAAATCGTAGGTCTCCATCTGGAAGGTGTCGGCCGTGTCGGCGCTGTATATCTTTTGCAGAGGCACAATCTCGGCGTCTGGATTAATCTCCAGCAGTCGCTGGCGCAACGCCTCCACCTTCACCTGGCCAATGGTCTTGCTGGTAGCCATCAGCTGGCGGTTGCAGTTGGTCGTGCAAACCCTGTCGGAATCGACAATAGTGATATGTTTCACCCCGCTACGCACCAAAGCTTCGGCACACCACGAACCCACGCCACCGATACCGAAAATCAGTACCCTAGCCGTTCGTATGTTCGATTGATTTTCATTTCCCAAAAGCAATTCAGAGCGACGTTGCATGCCGCGTTCCATCTGCGTAATCTCTTCCGACATAATATACCAATGAGTTATAGCAATATACTATAAATATATAAATATGCAAAGATACGAATAAAAAATGAAATACGAAAGAACGAAAACACGAAAATACGAAAACGAAAGAACAAATCAACAGATCAACATTTATCATCTACCGCGAATAACGCGAAATGCGCGAAATTTTGTTTGTCCACAACATTTTGTATTCTGCTGGCAAAAAGGAATCGAAATGAACGAAAAGTAGCTTTGCAAGCAAAAATTTGGCCAGCCGCATAAGAGACCATCAAAATATGGCCAGCCAAATTGCTTTCGCGCTTTTCGCCAGTTCTCAAAATCAACGAATCCTCGAATCAACAAATCAATTGCCTGTTCACTGCAAACTTATCACTATTCACCAATCACAACACAACAAAAAATCCCGCAACTTGCGCTGCGGGATTAGAGATATGATGTATCTCAACTAGTCTGATTAGTCGATAACGGTGTTCCAGTTGTGAACATCCTCGGCCTCGCCAAGCTGGATAGCACGGAGAGCGTTGTAGAGCTTGGTGCTGTAAGGACCGGGCTCCTCGCCAAAGTTGTAGCTCTTGCCAGCAGCGGGATCGTCAACGCGGCTGATGGGGCTGATAACGGCAGCAGTACCGCAAGCACCTGCTTCTTGGAATTCAGCGAGCTCCTCGATAGCGATGGGGCGACGTTCAACCTTCATGCCCATATCTTCTGCCAACTGGATGAGGCTCTTGTTGGTGATGGAGGGAAGGATAGAAGTGCTCTTAGGAGTAACATAGGTGCCGTCCTTGATGCCGAAGAAGTTAGCAGCGCCAGCTTCGTCGATATATTTCTTTTCTTTAGCGTCCAGATAGAACTCGCAAGCATACTGACCACCGTGGCAAGCCTCAACGTGAGCACGGAGAGAAGCTGCATAGTTACCACCAACTTTGTAAACGCCGGTGCCCAGGGGAGCGCTGCGGTCGTAGTCGCGGGTGATAACATAGGGGTTGGCTTTGAAACCGCCCTTGAAGTAAGGACCTACGGGGGTAACGAAGATCATGAAGAGGTACTCGTTAGCGGGTTTTACGCCCACGGTGATGCCGGTACCAATCAGGAGGGGACGGAGATAGAGGCTAGCGCCAGTGCCGTAAGGGGGAATGAAACGCTCGTTCATCTTCACCACCTTGATGCACATCTCGCGGAATTTCTCAGTGCTGAGCTCGGGCATCATGATGCCGCGGCAGGTGCTCTGCAGACGGGCAGCGTTCTCTTCCAGGCGGAAGATACGGATTTTACCGTCCTTGCAACGGAAAGCCTTCAAGCCTTCAAAAGCTTCCTGGCCATAGTGCAGGCAGGATGCGCCCATGTGGATGTTCAAAGTTTCTTCGCTCGAAACCTCGGTCTCACCCCACTTACCGTCGCGATAGTAGCAACGTACATTATAATCGGTTTTCAGATAATCAAAAGGAAGGTTTTGCCAATCGATATTCATGATTTTTGGGATTTTTTGATGTTTATTTTAAGAGTGGTCCCACTTGGGCTCGAACCAAGGACCCGCTGATTATGAGTCAGCTGCTCTAACCGACTGAGCTATGGGACCCGATTTCCGTCTTGCGAAATCGAGTGCAAAGATACAACTTTTTTTTCATTCAACAAAAAAAAGTTTTCTTTTTCTCATCCGCGGGCCAGTATCGCCTTGCGCATTTCTATGTCTTCCTGGGTAAATTCCGTGTTCCAGAGTCTGGCCAGCTGCTGACGCATCGCTTCGGGCGTATCGGCCACCACGCAGGCTTCGGCCAGCGGGGTGCCAGCCACCATCAGTCCGTTTGCCAAACAATGGCGCCCTTGGTATAGCGCGTTCATCAGTTTCAGCTTCACCCCGGTCGGCTGGTCGGTCACCAGCACATTCACCTGGGCGTTGGCTATCAGGCTGCGCATCTCGTCGTCCGAGGGGTTGGGCACCAGCCGCACGTTGCTGTGCTTCTGCACCAGCCGCACCACCTCTTCATCGGGATCGCGGCCCGCCACAACAAAGGCATACTCCCTTTCGCAAAAAAGATGGTCTGCCAAAAATCGCACCGCACGCACGTTCTCGCCCACCAACAGGTTGCCGTGGTACAGCACATATTCGCCCCTGCCGGGCAGCGACGTCACCTGCGGGTTGCCATGCGATGGGGCCACCACCCGCACCCTGCGGCATCCTATGCGCTCGAAATGGGCCGCATCATTGGTCGAGATGGCCCACACTTCGGTGGCTTTCAGCAGCACCTGTTCATAGCGGCGCAGCTTGGCGGCTTCAGTCATATAGAACAGCCGTTTCCACCCTTTCTTTTCGTCTTTGGCCAGTGCATGGTAGTAGTCGTGCTCCACATTATGCGCGCGAACATATACAATACGCCTTCCATCGTACAGCTGTTCCAGCACATCGCAATCGTGCAGACCCTCCAGCAGTATCGGGGCTGAATCCTGGCGCAGCCGCGCCAGCAATTCTTCCGAATGGCGCGAAGCCACGATATAAGGCCTCCGCTTCAGCTGGTTGCGCCAACCCGTGGCGCGGCGATAGTAATGCACCTCCTCGCACAAGTCCTGCAGTTCTTGCGCCTCGGCACGGCCATAGGTGAAGCAATGCAGATGCACCTTCCAGCCCAGCTCCACGAGTCTCTTCACGCGGTAATACACGTCTATCACCCCGCCGTAATCGGCAGGCCAAGGCACATTAAAGCACACCACATGTATCGCCTCTCCCCTACCCTCAGCCAAAGGAAATCCCGTATCTGAATGCTTCTCTACCATTTTGATGAATATTAATTTTTCTGCCGAAAAGAATCACTTTATCGGGAAACCAAAAAGCGCTGACCAGCGAAAATCGCATCCAACATCAACGCCATCCATCCCCAAAAAGTATTCATTCGGCACATTTTACCAAATCTTTAGACGCTATTAACAGCAACCAATTAAATTTAATAACGCAGAACATGAGAAAATATTGAACGAAAGGGGAAAAAACGAAAAACGAAAGGACGAAAAACAATCACCAGATCAGCAATTCAACATTTTACATCTACCGCGAAAAACGCGAAATGCGCGAAATTTTGTTTGTCCACAACATTTGTATTCTGATGGCTGAAAGCTACCGAAATGCGCGAAAAGTAGCTTTGCAAGCAAAACTTTGGGCTGCCGCATAAGAGTCCATCTACAATTTGGCCAGCCAAATTGCTTTCGCGCTTTTCGCCAGTTTTTTTCTACAGCGTCAAATTCTGTAAACAATTATTTTTCGCGTATTTCGCGGTTGAATTCAGTGGCCACCCTCATCTTCTCAGCGCACATGGTTATGCCTGTTATATTCCTTGGCGTGCCAAGGGGTTTATTCCGGTTTTTGTCCAAAAAGTAAGCGGCAACAAAGTATCAAAACAACAATCTTTCATCGACCAAAATGTTTCTGTTTAACCAATAATTTTTACTCTAAACAGGTAGTTGCATACAGTTCCATCTAACCCCAAATAGAATATCCCGCGACATTGCCGCGGGATATTAATATGTTTAGTTGTATAAAAACTTAAAGACAAGTATGAGTAATCTAGATGGCATCGATGAATTTGATTACCGCGTCGCGGTCTGCCTTGGAAAGTTTGCGGAAATTCTCCACACTCTGGCGGGCATCGCTCTGGCGCGAGCCATGCCACATGATGGCCTCCATCACATTGCGGGCACGGCAGTCGTGCAGACGGTCGCTGGCACCAGTGCATATCTGGCTTAATCCCCTACCCCACAAGGGCGTTGTGCGACACCAACCGGTGCGGATGTCGTTCTGCATAAACAAGCGATGCTGCACCATATCAGTGTAGGGCCAGATGGTCTGATACGGGAATCGTGGCAAGCGGGCGTCCCTATCTCTGAAGAAACCTGTAGGATCGGTAAAGTTATCATCGCCAGTCTTCCACGATGGGCGATGGCAATAGGCACAGCCAATTTCTCTGAACAACTTACGTCCACGCTGGATGGTGGTATCTTTCAAATTGCGTGCAGCAGGAACTGCCAGACCGCGATGCCACACCATGAAGTTGACATAATCTTCGTCGCTCATCTCTGCGGGTAAGTCTCCACCTATCAAATAATTGTAGATGTCTGCCTCTACACCGGCATCAGTACGATACTGCGGAAAATAGTCGTAGAACTGCGCTTGAACCTCAGGATCCTGAGAGGCTGTAGTGGCATAAGCTTGAGTCATATAGTGCGACCGCTTGTTGGAACGGGTCACATTGGTGATATTCCAAACGGCATTGGATCCCGGTGCATCTTGCAGTGGTCCGCGGCTGAGGGCGTAGGTGAAACGCAACGGATGGCCGGTATTGCCGTAGGTCTTAGCCCAGTCGGTACCATTCCAAATGGCAGGGTTCAGATGCACACCTACCTGAGTTTGATGAAGATACTCAGCCTTGAGTGAATCATCGGGTATGGCATCCAGCAGACCTACGCCATACAACCCGATGGTGCTTTCCAAACGACAACGAAGCTGAGAATATGGGATATCCAGCGGGACATAGAATGCATCCTCGTCAATACTCACCTCGGGATATATCAAGCTATAGGTCTCGCCATCTGGGAAACGATTGCCCCATTCATCGGTATAGGGCAACCACGAGATATGTATTCCTTCTTCGTTGATGGGAGCTTTGAAAGGGGCCACAGCCTTGGTCTGGGGCATACCCGTGACACAAGTTATGTAGTTGTCATTCTGGTCGCTAAGCACTAGCAAATAACCATTGCCCCAGTCATCGGCACGATAGCGCTCCATGCGTTTCCCATGGCCATATCCAGGATGGCAAGCCACACAGGAACTGCGTATATACAATGGCCCCAACCCATTGAAGGGAGCCGAATTCTGGGTGATGGTGCGGTCAAAGAAATACTCGCCATACTTGAATTGATTGAGCATACCGGCATTCACCACAGCGGGTGCGGGATCTTGATAGGCCGACGCGGAACTGTTGAATGTGGTGTCTAGGCGGCCGCCGGCATAGGTTTCCAATTCAATCTGCGCTGTAGTTTCGGGGTCGAAAACCTCAGTTTCGCGATTGCATGACACACACAGCAAAGCAGCTGAAACAATGATAGATATAATTACTCTTTTCATCTTTTTGTTTATTCATTTCTTAGTACATCATAGGCTGCACTCAAAGCGTCGTCGAGTTCGGCCAGGGCATCTATAGCCTCTTTGGCCGTAGCATGGGTATAGTTCAGCACAAAGGGAGCCCTCATGCCGGCAATCTTGGCCAGCGAATTGTCGATAGCCGCAAGCACACGGCTGTCGGTGGCAGCATCCAGCGTGAGTACAAACTTATGCACCGAAAGATCACTGTTGCGCTCACCTTCTACCCCGCCCATGTAGGCATTCTGCACACTGATGATATTGTCGTAGAAGTCCTGGATTGATTTTTGGCTATAAGGACTCTCAATATAATGGATATCCTCGCCATGATAGGGCTTGCCAATCTTTGAAGTGCCAACCTCGTCCACAATGGTGTTGCAACCGTCAATGATTGACATCAACGCATGGGTGGCACTGGCGTAGGTGCTGCCCAACTGCCCAGCATGCTGCATGTTAAGACCATAGCTGTTGTCGCTTCCGTTGACGGTGGTGTTGTATTCCAGCTCCTCAACCTTCTGAATATGAACGGCCGGAGCATCATCGCCCATCCAACTCACCTCCAATTGAAAACAATGGTTGCGCAAATCGCCAGCCACGGCTATGGCATACACCAATTCCTTATCACTGATGCTAGCGGCTGGCTTAGGATTGCCATCGGCAAAGAGAATATACTCCAATCCGTGGAACCCAAGCAGCGAATTGCCCAGGTGGTCGCCGGCATACACATCCCCCTCGTCATTGTCCATGGCATTGATTTGGGCGTCGTTAGACATCATGATGCGAAAAGCATCTTCATCCAAGGGCCAACTGTCGATATGGGGGTCGATACCGAAATCGCTAGCAGGGCCAAAGAGGAATGCCTCGCTCTTCTCCCACCAGGAGCGAGCCTCCAAGAATGTGGCACAAGCGGCTTGCACATGGGCATCAGTAGGCTGCTGTCGGAGCGCCTGAAGGTCAGTAACCAATTGCTCGGCATGGGCAGCCAACTGACTGTAGGTAGGTGAGATAACATGTGAAACATACTGTTTGAGTATGTTTTGTTTGAGAATTGCATGCGTGTCTTCTTTCGTTTCGTCCGTGCATGCGCCAAGCGAACATAGCAGGGCAACTGCCATTAGTGCCACTGCCAATTTGTGATAAATTTTTTTAGTCATGATAATTGTTTTATTTAGTAATTGTTATTTCTTGAAGAAACCGGCCCATGTGACTCCCACGGCCACCCAGGGCTCATCATTATACTGCTGGGCCAGATTGCGATACCCAGCTTCGGCTTTGATGATGATTTCGGCAATGGGACGATAATTCACACCCAAGGCAATGCACTGTCGGCCAGTCCATTGATAGTCTGTCTGTCCTTTAGCAGGTATATAGGAATCGTATGCATCCATCCGCACAAAGGGGGTCCACTTTTGCCCTAACGTATATCCCATTTCACAACCCAAGGCATAGGCCTTCTCCCCCACCATAGTGTGTGCGTAAGGCGAATTGGAACTATTGTCGAGCGACGAATTGTAGGCCGATATCATGTAGGCATCTGACAAATGTCCGTATAACGCGTTGGCACGCAGGACAAATTGCCCCCAGTGCCCCTGCATGTCTAGCGAACCTATGACACACGTGCCTTTCACATCGGCATAGCGCGAGCCAGCATAGGTAAGAATATCGTTGCCGAAAGTGTTGCCCACATATCCGCTTGCACTGAGTCTGATATGAGGCAGCGCATAGCAGTCAATGCGGGCGGCAAGGGCCATCTTGTTGGCACTGCGGAATTCATAGGCCGAAGCCGATGCTCCATTGGCCCACGAGCTTTTATCAAACATGCTGGAATTCAATGCCGGAATCAACTGCAACTCATAGCGCCACGCGCCTTTGCGCCCCCAGAAACTGACACCCGTCTCGTACCAAGTGCAAGGGATGATGGTCGACTCGCCCTCGGGACGGAACACACCGAAGTACTCAGTGGGCAGATGAGCATTGTTGGTGGAACCCACCGGGACCACGATATGGCCCAAGCGCAAATTGGCCGCACGACTCCAACTCTTCTGAATCCAGAACTGCTCCAGAGCCACTTCGCCGCCACGCTCTATCTCTTTCTCAAACTCGCCAGCCTCATCATCCTCAATCTCCACGGCAGCCTCAACCCCGCCATGTTCAAATTCAATCTCGGTGCCAAAACTCCACCCTTGACCAAAATCATAGCCCAGCATCAACACAGCATGGGGTATGTCCACACGTCCGAAACCCGGGTCATCAGCATATTTGACAGGAAACTTATATCGGTTGAAGTTGTCGCTATACATATTATATTTATATGTAGCCTCTCCATAACCACCTATCACCAGCCGCGATGGCTGTGGCTGCGTAACGGCTTGCACCGTATCGGCCGACTGGGCTACCGATTGTGTGGCCAAACCCAACGACGCCGACATTAAAAACACACTTAAAAACTTATTATTCTGCATATTAATGTAATTATATTCGTGAAATTTGATGTTGCAAAAATACTGTCTTTACTCCATCTCAAGTGTAATCAATAATAGTGATTTTTCGCTCTCCTTATCGCTACAAATAATCACCAATACGAATACAAATACATGTATATCAACCCATTACACAAACACATAATCGTCAGCCAATCCACCTTATTCGTTCCTACCGCAGAAAGCCACTTGATGCTCATTGTCCAAAAAATCACTATTTTTGGCGAGATGCAATATAACCGAAAATGATTATCTTTGCATCAACAATAATTGATTAACAACATGAAGAAACACAAGACAATCAACATTTTTCTCATCCTTTTGTTCGTGGCAACCATCGTGGCTATGGCCATTGGCACCGTGATTCAACGCCAGCAGGGAGCCGACTCAGCCATCGACACAATTTATGCATCCATCTGGTTTATCGGCCTATGGATTGGACTTTCATTGGTAGTAGCAATCCGCGCTTTCCGACAGAAAGTGTGGCGCAACAAGCCTCAGTTGATGATACATATCTCATTGATTTTAATTTTGGTAGGTGCCCTTTTCACCAAGTTCGATAGTACACAATACCAATTGCAGATTTTCAAAGGCGAGACCAATCGCGAACTGCCTTTTGCCATTCGGCTTGACGATTGTCAGGTGCAGAAACACCTAGGGTCGGAAGCCGCGAAAAACTACTCGAGCATACTTACTATTAGCGAGTCTACTGGCCAACAGCAACAATTGACAATCAGCGTTAATCACATTGGCCGTTATCGCCACTACCGCTTCTACCAGATGGGATATGACCCCGATGGCGGCGCAGCCATTCTTGTTGCACACGATCCATGGGGAATCGGCCTGGTATACACAGGCTTTTGCCTGATGATGGCGGGGTGTGCCTGGATGATGATTGCCCGGAACAGCAATTACCGAAGATTGCTTTCCAAATTATCAGCCTTGGCAATACTCATGATAGCACTTGGCCAAACTGCCTTTGCCAACACCCCTCCTACACTCTCTCGCCACCAGGCACAACAATTCGGACAGCTGTATATAAGCTATCACGACAGGATATGCCCTCTGCAAACATTGGCGTATGACGTTACGTATCAACTATATGGAAAGCACTCTATTGCTGGGCTTACGGCCGAACAAGTGCTGAGTGGATGGTTGCTGTATCCCAGCGAATGGATAGATGTACCCACCAAAGGGGGCAAGCATCTGGCCGACCAACAAGCACTGCAGCAAGCGCTCATGGAGGGACGCTTGTTCAAATTATTTCCCATAGCCGACAGCACAGGCATTGCATCATGGCACAGTCCGTCCGACAGATTGCCCAATGATATCGATGACACCGTGTATCTCTTTGTGCGCCATTTTTTTGGATATTGCCAGGAAGTAGCCTTCCTAGGCCATCTGCAGCAATTGGATACGCTGATTGCTAAACTCCAACGATTCCAACACCAACAAGCCGAAAACCAATTGCCTACAACACTTCGCACCATGGCCGAACATGGATGGAACAAGTGGGCCCGCGTAAAACCCGTAGCCATGGGTATCACCACATTAGGCATCATCCTGTTTGTATATTTCATCTTTTGCATGGGGCAAGGCCGCAAGATGCAAAAGTGGGTTACCCTCAGCGGTACGACAGCCGCCATGCTATTAGCGATTTATGTTCTGCTGATGGAAACGTTGCGGTGGATAGCCCAAGGTCACATACCGCTCACTAATGGGTTTGAAATCATGCTGTTCCTGGCCATGACGCTTGCCCTGAGCGGATGGCTACTGCACAACCGACTGCCCATTGCCATGCCGGCAGGTTTGTTGATGGCCGGACTGGCACTCATGGTGGCGATGATGAGCGGTGGCGATGCTGTGATGACACAACTAGTTCCGGTATTGCAGTCGCCATTGCTATGCATCCATGTGTCAGTCATCATGTTATCCTATATGCTGCTGTCATTTGTATTGTTGATAGCCATAGCGTCGCTGCTGGGTGGCCAACAAGAACAAGAGCGCATGCGCACCATAAGCATGCTGATGTTATACCCGGCTGTATCTCTTCTAGCTGCCGGCATCATAGCAGGTTCCATTTGGGCCAATATATCCTGGGGATCCTATTGGGGTTGGGACCCCAAGGAGGTGTGGGCACTAATATCCTTGATGATATACATTGTGCCACTTTATGCGCAGCATAGTGCTTGGTTCAAGAAACCGCGCAACTACCATATATATTGCTTATTGGCATTTCTGAGCGTGTTGATAACCTATTTTGGAGTAAATCTGATATTGGGCGGAATGCACAGCTACGCATGATATTATCGGTAATACTAATGTAGCGATCACTAGTGTCTCTTAATTATTGTTAAATTATTTTTTAATACATTCATGCACAATTTTTTCGGTCAAATAATATATGTCCGCGATTT
>JAGHRY010000070.1 GCA_018066145.1 Candidatus Colimorpha merdihippi
TAATATAATAGTATACATATAATGAAAAATCCATTCATTGGAACGGGCGTTGCGCTCATCACCCCTTTCCGCAAACAAGAGACCATCGACTTTAGTCGACTCGAGAGTATGATCAACAATATCATTGCCGGCGGAGCCAACTACATCGTGGCCCTAGGCACCACAAGCGAGGCAGCTACCATGACCGACACCGAACGCCACGCCGTTCAGGACGTCATTGTTGAAACTGTGGCCGATCGCTGCCCCATCATGCTTGGTCTTGGCGGCAACAATACCCAATCCATCCGCGACACCATTGCCAAAACCAATTTCGACGGCATCAGCGGCATCCTTTCTGTGGCACCCTACTATAATAAGCCCAACCAGCGCGGCCTGGCTCAGCACTTTAAGATTGTGGCTGAGTCGTCGCCTGTGCCCGTGGTGATATATAATGTTCCCGGTCGCACCGGTGTGAACATCCAAGCCGAAACCACCCTGCAGCTGGCCAACGAATGCCCCAATATCATCGGCATCAAAGAGGCTTCGGGCAATATCTCCCAAGTGATGCAGATTATCAGAAACAAACCCGAGAAATTCCTGGTCATCTCCGGCGACGACGCCCTCACCTACCCCATGATCACCCTGGGAGCTTCGGGTGTGATTTCGGTGATTGCCAACGCACTGCCCAAAGAGATGTCGGCCATGGTGAAGCACGCTATGAAGGGCGACATCAAGAAAGCCCAAGAGCTGCACTATCGCATGCTGCCGCTGATGAACGCCATCTTTGACGAAGGCAACCCCACAGGCATCAAAGCCCTGCTGGAGATTCAAGGCATGATAGGCAACACACTGCGCCTGCCTTTGGTAAAATCCAGCAAACAGCTGTATAACAAAATTTCGGCTCTCTATGACGAATTTAACGCTTAGCGCCCGCGCCATCTTTGCCAACGACCGCTATGCTACCGAGTGTACCGGAGTGGTGATAGACCTTGTGGAGCCGGGCTACGCGCGCTGCTCATTGGATATTCTGCCCCAGCATCGCAATGCCATGGGGGGCGTAATGGGAGGCGTATTCTTCACCTTGGCCGACCTAGCTTTTGCCGCTGCTGCCAACACGCAACCCATTCAAAACGGGGAACAGCTGGCATGGGTATCGCTCAACAGCAGCATACAATATCTGGCCCAGCCTAAAGGACAGCGCTTAACGGCTGAGACCTCATGCATCAAGCAAGGACGCACCACTTGCGTGTACAATATTCTTATCCGCGACGAACACAATAACCTCACTGCCATGGTAACCACTTCTGGCATGAGTATTAACTAAGCTTATGACTATCGAACAGATAAAACAACCCATCATCAACGAATACAGCCAGTTTCAAGAGTATTTCCACCGTTATACAGACACCCGAGTGGAACTCCTCGACCAGGTAATAGAATACCTGGGGCAGTTTCCTGGCAAACAGTTGCGCCCCATCATGGTGCTGCTGGCAGCCAAAGCCTGCGGACACTACGAGCATCGTCATGCGCTCCTGGCCACAGCAGTGGAAATGCTCCACAACGCCTCGTTGATGCACGACGACGTAATCGACGAATCCGATTCGCGCCGAAACCACGACTCTGTTTGCCACCGCTGGAGCAACCAGGTGGCTGTGCTTTCGGGCGATTACTTCCTAGCTCAGGTGATGGCTATCGTTCAAGAAGTGGGCGATTCCACCATCTCGAACCTCCTATCCCACACCGTTTCGGTGATGTGCCAAGGCGAGCTCCAGCAGCTGGCCTCGATTCACAACAACATCTCCGAAGAGTCGTATATCGACATCATCGGGGCCAAAACAGCCTCGTTGCTTGCCACTTGCTGCGAATTTGGAGCCAGCACTTTCGACGGTTCCGAAGCCCCCTACCGCAAGGCCTTGCGCGACTTCGGCTACCATTATGGCGTGGTGTTTCAGATACGTGACGATATCAACGATTTCAACAGCGAGCACGATGTGGCCCTTCCCGCCGGAGCTTCGGCAGAAAGCCTCATCAATAAGCACACCCAGCTGGCCATCGAAGCCCTGGCCCCACTCCCTCCATCGGAGGCCAAAGAGGTGCTGCTGGCCATGCTCCACCCCTCGGCTCCACAGCCAGTATGCTAATATCGAATCACCACAATATTGCAGCCCCTTACAATTAATTAATTAGAAATAATACAAATTAATAAATAACACTAAAAACACACCATTATGAAAAAGTTCATTCTTTCATTGGTTTGCATGACCATCGCAAGCATTGCTCTTGCACAAAATGCTCAGATGCCTCAAAACATCTCCATCAAAGCACTCGACGGTTCTACCGTTCAAACTTCAGCCATCCAGAACGATGGAAAACCTATGATTATCAGTTTTTGGGCTACATGGTGCAAACCCTGCAACCGCGAGCTCAACACCATTAAGGAAGTATACGAAGAATGGCAGGAAGAAACTGGCGTAAAGTTGGTGGCCATCTCTATCGACGACGCCCGCAGCGCCAACCGTGTGAAACCTTGGGTTGATGGCAACGGCTGGGAGTATGAGGTTTACCTCGATCCCAATCAGGATTTCAAACGCGCCATGAATGTGGTTAACGTTCCCCACACCTTCGTCATCAACGGCAAAGGCGAGATTATCTGGCAGCACACCTCATTTGTAGAGGGCAGCGAGGAAGAGCTTCTCGAGATTGTCAAAAAAGCAGCTGCTGAAACCGACAAATAATCAGCCAATAATAGGACTTTCCCTTCCTGCTGCATCCAGTATTTCGAGGCTGTATGCAGTAGGTTTGTCCTTACAACAGACAAAAAAATTTTGATATTTATTTATGAAGAAACATATCACTCTTTTGGCACTATTTTTCGCTAGCATTGCAGGTGTCAATGCCCAAGGCATTATGGGCGGCCACGTAACTGGCAACATACAGCTCGACGGTCAGATTTCTAGATCCGACAGTATCATCGGTGCTCAGGATGTGCCCGAGATGTTGTTGCTCAACTCTCGTGCCGACATTCTCTACACCAACGGCAATTTTAGCGCTGGAATGCGATTCGAAGCTTATCAAAACCCCATGCTGGGTTTCAACATCAAATACAAAGGTGCCGGCGTTGCCAACTATTTTGCAGCCTACAACGGCGAGAAACTCAGCGTCACTGCCGGTAACTTCTACGAGCAGTTCGGCAGCGGCATGATTCTACGTGCCTACGAAGACCGCTATCTGGGTCTCGACAACTCGCTCCTTGGCTTGAACGTCACCCTGCGTCCTTTTGACGGCGTTACCATCAAGGCCCTGGCCGGTAAGCAACGCTACTATTGGGAGTACGGCGACGGCCTCGTGAGAGGTATCGATGGCGAAGTGAACTTCAACAGCATCATCAAATCCATGTCCGACAGCAAGCTGCGCCTGACCATGGGCGCTGGTTTTGTGAGCAAATATCAGGACGACCAGACCATCGTTTACCCCTATAATCCTGCCTATAAACTGAATCTCCCCTTGAACGTGGGTGCAGGTGCCGTGCGTGCCGACCTGAGCTACGGCAACTGGGGCCTCCAGGCCGAATACGCCCATAAGGGTCAGGATCCCAGCATCATGAACGACTATATCTACCGCGAGGGCAATGCCTTGATGATCAATGCTACCTATTCACAGAAAGGTTTGAGTGCCAACATCCAGGCCAAATATGTCGACAACATAAGCTTCAAGTCGGTGCGAAGCGAGAGCGGCGAGATGCTGTACATCAACTACATTCCCGCCATCACCAAGCAGCACACCTACGCCTTCCTCAGCATGTATCCCTATGCCACCCAAACCACTGGCGAGATGGGCCTACAGGGCGATGTGATGTATAAAATCAAGAAAGAAACCCTCCTCGGTGGCAAATACGGCACCGACATCCACCTCAACGCTTCCGTCATCACCAGTCTCGACTCCAAGCGCATCGGCGGCGCCGGCACCCTCGGCTACGAAACCAATGGCTTCAACCCCGGCGAACTCTACTATGCCGACGCTTCTCTCGAAGTGGCCAAGAAACTCAGCAGCAAGTACAAACTCACCTGCACCTATGGCTATCAAATCTTCAACCCCATCGTTGAGGGTCACCCCGGCGACCTGCACCACAACCACGTAGTAGTAGGCGACCTGACCTGGAAGATCAACAAGAAGAACGTGCTCCGTTTCGAAGCCGAATGGATGGGCAGCGACAGCAAGTACTCTTCGGATGTGGACGACAAGCGTTGCGGCGACTGGATCATGGGCTTGGTAGAATATAATTTCACCAGCGCCTGGTTCGTCAGCGTGAGCGACCAATATGCCTACAAAGATGGTATCGGCAACTATTACAACTTAAGTGTTGGTTACACCCACGGTGCCACCCGCTTCCAGCTCGGATACGGCAAACAGCGTGAAGGTCTGCTCTGCATCGGCGGCGTCTGCCGTCAGGTACCCGCCAGCAACGGTCTCACCTTCAGCCTCACCACCTCTTTCTAAATCATTTTTCAGAATATCCTAGTATTCCCTAGAAATTCCTAGAACCACAAAAGACAACGACAATGAAAAAATTGAAATTATTTGCGCTCTTAGCAACCGTCGCTCTCAGTTTCGTCGCATGCGACAAAATCGAAGAAGAGAATGGCAAATTTGTCATCTTTGCCGGTGCCAACGGCACTTGGTATGATAGCGACGCCGACATTCCCGACGTCCAGCGCGTCTTTATTGAAAAATACACCGGCGTACGCTGCGTCAACTGTCCTTTCGCTGACGACGCCATCCACGCGGCTTCTGAAAAATATGGTGATGCCCTAGTTGTTGCCGCCATCCACGCCAACAACAATTTTGGTAAACCCTTCGGTCAGGATCCAGACCTCCGTACCCCAAAGGGTAACATCTGGTTTGACGAATACATTGGAACTACCGGCATTCCCGTTGCCATGATCAATCGCAACCATGACGACATCTTTGTCCCCACCAGCGGTTTGGACGACCGCATCGAGGCTATCATCAACCAGGAGTCCAAGATCAACATGCTCGTCACCAGCGGAAGAGATGGTGACAAATACTATGCCATCGTTCGTCTGGGATTCGCACAGGACGTCACCGAAGAACTCACCCTCACCCTCCTCGTCATTGAAGACAAGATTTACACCACACAGCTTAAACTAGGTGAAGGTGAAATTGAGAACTACGAGCAGAACCACGTCCTCCGCGACATCATCACCGATGCTTGGGGCATTGACGTTTATGCCGATGGCAAGCAGGGAACCAAGCGCATGGTACGCCTCAATTTCGAACTACGCAACGACTGCGTCCCCGAGAACTGCCATCTGATTGCCTTTGTTTCCGACAAAGTCACCCGCCGAATCATCAACTCCTGCGAATGCGAACTTCTCTAAACCTGGGGTTCGGCATATACACTTTTCATCAAAACACACTTCATTGTTGACTGATGAACAAACGCATCTTAGGACTTGCTATTCCTAATATAATAACCAATATCACCGTGCCCTTACTGGGCATGGTTGATATGGCTATTGTGGGTCACCTCAGTGCGGCCCACATAGGTGCCATTGCCATAGGAACCCAAATTTTCAATCTCATATATTGGAACTTTGGGTTCCTGCGCATGGGCACCAGCGGTTTTACCGCACAAGCCTATGGGGCACAAGACATGCCCGAAGCCGTCCGGACCTTTGTACGCGCCATCACCATTGCTTTTGCTGTAGCGCTGCTCTTGGTGGTTTTGCAATGGCCCATCAGCCGTCTTTCCGAAGCCATCTTCCGCGTTGAACAAGGGCCCGACATCATCAGCATGGCGCTGGCTTATTTCTTTGTACGCATTTGGGCAGCTCCGGCCACATTGGGGCTTTATGCCGTCAAAGGCTGGTTTATCGGAATGCAAAACTCCAAACTGCCCATGTGGATTGCCATTTTCCTCAATATCATCAATATCCTTTGCAGCCTATTATTTGTGCTCGTCTTTCATTGGGATATACGGGGAGTGGCGCTGGGCACCGTTATCGCACAGTATAGCGGACTCATCGTAGGCCTCTTTTTCCTTGTCCGCCGATATGGCCACCTGTTCCGCCAATATGGTGGCATTCCTAAGGGGCCATTCATCTCACGCACCCTGGTTGCCGACTCGCTCAAGTGGGGTGCTATGCGGCGTTTCTTCCGCATCAATGGCGACATCTTTCTACGTACCGTATGCCTCTCGGCAGTATTCACTTTCATTACGGCAGCCTCCACCCGCATCAGTCCTGAGGTAGTAGCTGTCGATGCCCTGCTGATGCAGTTCTTCACCCTTTTCAGCTACATCATGGATGGGTTTGCCTATGCTGGCGAATCGCTGGTGGGACGCTATATTGGTGCTCGCGACGAACGCTCGCTCCGACTTTCGGTGCGGTTGCTCCTTGTATGGGGCGTGGCGCTCACCATTCTGTTCACATTGCTGTATGCCGTCGTGGGCGACCAATTCTTGCTCCTCTTCAGCAACGACGAATCCGTTATTGCCGCTACCCGCAACTATCTATTCTGGACACTCATCATCCCTATCTGCGGATTTTCGGCATTCTTATTCGACGGCATCTTCGTTGGAGCCACTGCATCGCGCACCATGCGCAACTGCATGTTCGTGGCTTCGGCAGCCTTCTTCGCCATCTATTATGCTGGCAAATATTTCCTTCTGAATTCTGTTCCCAACCCTTACTTGTGGAACAATATCCTTTTTACCGCCTTTATGGCCTATCTTGCTTTGCGCGGCATCTTGCAGGCGTTCTCGTTGCGCAAAGCAGTCTATTCTCAAGCCTGCCTACCCGATTCGAAAATAACAAAATAATAAACATATAAATGAAACACACCCTAAAAACACTTCTGCTGCCACTTGTAATGCTCTGCGGTTTTAATGCCCACGCAGTGTATGTAACACGCATGCCGGTAAACCAAATTCAACCCAATGGCGATACGGTACATTTCTTCGTCACAGGCGACGAGTTCTACCATCGCTACCATGATTCCAACGACTACACCATCGTACAAGCCCGTTCGGGCTACTGGGTTTATGCCACGGCTGATGCCAAAGGCCAAATCACACCCACAGCCTATCCCGTAGGCACCATCAATCCTGCCACTTTGGGCGTTGCTCCCGGCATTGCTATTTCCAACCATGAATACCAGCTGCGCCGCAAACAGTGGGAAGTGCCCGAGCAATATCGCACCCCCGCCGTCAAGACCGAAGGCCGCAACCATGGCGATTTCTGCAATCTGGTCATTTTCATTCGTTTTGCCGACGATACCGTTTACACCCGTTCACTCCAGAATGTCGACCGCATGTTCTCAGATTCCAGCCGTGTTAATTCCAACTCGGTATACTCCTACTTCAAGCGTGCTTCATACAACAAGCTTTTCATCCACACCTACTATGCACCTACACCCGATAGCAACCGCATTCTCTCCTATCAGGATTCGCATCCCCGTGCATACTATATGCCTTGGACCGAAAGCAATCCCCTCGGCTACACCAATTATGGCGAACGCAGCCAGCGCGAATTCGACTTGCTCATTGGTGCCGTCAATTACATCAACAACAATTCGCCCGTTCCCACCGAGTACAACCTCGACTGCGACAACGATGGCACAATCGATAACGTTAATTTTGTTGTAAAAGGTACCTATACCGGTTGGAGCGACCTTCTGTGGCCCCACAAATGGAACCTCTATGGCGATGAGGCTTACATCAACGGCAAGCGAGTGAACACTTTCAATTTCGCCCTCGAAGGTTCTGGCGACGATTATTTCGGCACCAGCACCTTCTGCCACGAAATGTCACATTCATTGGGTGCTCCCGATCTCTATCACTACAACAGCGGCACCAACATAAGCCCTGTTGGTATCTGGGATCTGATGGCTTCCAACTCCAAGCCTCCACAACACTCCACCGCTTATGTGAAATGGAAATATGGCAACTGGCTCGACAGCATCCCCCTCATCACCACCTCTGGCACCTATACCCTTTCTTCTGTTGCCGACAGCACACCGGGCACTATGGCACTCAGGTTCCCCAGCTCCGACCCCGACCAGTTTTATGTGGTAGAATACCGCGACAATTCTGAATATTTCGAGACCACCCTCCCGGGTAAAGGTATCATCATTTATCGTGTCGACACCCGTTTCAACGGCAATGCCGACTGGGATGGAGCATACAATTTCAACGAAATCTGGGTTTTCCGCCCCAATAGCAACGACGACGAGACCTCTGGCAATCTGCAGTCGGCTTTCTTTGCCCCCAACCGCAATCGCACCGAGTTTTCTCCCTCCACCAATCCTTACCCCTATCTTTCCGATGGCACCCGCGATTACTCTTTTTCCATTTCCAATATCACCACGCCTGGCAATACTGTTTCGTTCCGATATACCAACCACACTGTACCCGCCAATCTTCGTCATGGCCGCACTACCACAGTTACCACCAACCTCCAATGGGATGGCAATGCCGATGCCTACCGTCTTGGCTACCGTGCTGTTGGCGAAAGTGAATACACCTACCTCCTTGTATATGACAAACAGGTCACTCTTACGCACCTCACCCCCAACACGCAATACGAATGGATAATCCGATCCCTTTATAACGAAGAAAGCGAACATGTTTTTACCGATTCCAGCCGCCTATCGCAAGTAGTATCTTTCCATACCGAACTCTGCAACAACGCCACTACCGATACCGTGGGTTGGTACACCATCGAGGACCATAATACCATTCCCTTTATGTACAACAACAACTACAACTGCTCGCAAAGTATCTATTGTGCCGACGAACTCAATGGTGCTAAAAGCATCAGTTCCATCCATTACCACTATGCCTACACCACCCCCCTCAATAAGGAAAACTGCACTATCTATCTGGCCAATGTTTCCATCAATCATTTCCACGATTCTGCATCCCTGGTTCCCGCTAGCCAGATGACCAAGGTATACGAAGGTACCCTCCATTTTGTTCAAGGTTGGAATGAGTTTGTTCTCGATACCCCCTTCGAATACTCCGGTACCGACAATCTGCTGGTTTGCATCGACGACAACTCGGGCACTCCCAGCCGCGCCGGCGAGCGCTTCTATTGCCATACCACTTCCGAGTACCGCTCCATCATTTATTATAACAACAGCGAGGCATACAACCCCGACCCCGACCAGGACACTGTCAAGGGCACCCGCAATCGCAGTTTCTATCGCCCCAATATGAAGTTCACCGGTTGCCCCAACAACAATTCGCAGGTGTATGTCTGCGTTCTTTCTGAGAATGAATCCCGTGGCAACACTACCGGCGAAGGTCTTTACAATAATGGCGAGACCATCAACATCCAAGCTGTTCCCCGCAATCGCTTCGTTTTCCTACGCTGGGACGACGACAATACCGATAATCCCCGTTCTGTAACCCTCACTTCCGACACCGTTTTTGTGGCCTATTTCACCTATCCTCTCGGAATCGACCCTGTGACCGAGCAAGGCGGCTACACCCTTATCACCCAAGGACTCAACCTCAAGGTGTATGGTGCCGAAGGCGACAATCTGGAAGTTTTCGACCTGATGGGCCGTCGTGTTGCATCCATCGATAGCAAGCATGCCAGTCCTGCCGTTATACGCCTCCCCCACAGTGGCATCTACATCCTACGCGGCAGCAATTCGGCTCCTGTCAAATTCTACGTCAGATAGTTGTCATTGAGGTGGATTCTATCGTAACCGACAGAGAAGATAAACCTCGAAACAAGATAGTTTTCTCGCTATACCGAGCGAATCGAGGTCTCGAAGAAAAAATGCCGAAAAGACATTGAAATCGCAGAAAAAGGTCAGATAACCTCATTAATCAAAAATGTGGGAATTATAGAACCCACCTCAAATATCAATCAATAAAAAAGGTGTCCCCGAGACACCTTTTTTATTTTCCTGCATCCACTTGATATAAAAAATATATCTTTAAATATAATAAATAATAATATCATGCGTTATCACATCTAAATGTGATAAAAATGATACAAGACAATTTACACAAAATACAAGCCCAGATGGCTCCCGGCGTTCAGCTCATCGCCGTTTCTAAAACCAAACCGGTCGAAGACTTGCAGCAAGCCTACGATGCCGGACAGCGCATCTTTGGCGAGAACAAGGCCCTCGAAATGCGCGACAAGCATCAGGTGCTTCCCTCCGATATCCAATGGCACTTTATCGGCCATTTGCAAACCAACAAAATCAAATATATCGCTCCTTTCGTGAGTCTTATTCACAGCATCGACAGCCTCAACCTGCTTATCGCTGTCAACAAAGAGGCCGTCAAGAACAACCGCGTTATCGACTGCCTCCTACAATTCCACATTGCCACCGAGGAAACCAAGTTCGGTCTTGATATGGCTGAAGCCGAAGCGCTCCTCTCATCGCCCGAATTCGCTCAGCTCCACAACATCCGCATCGTCGGTGTCATGGGTATGGCCACTAATACCGACGACAAAAATCTCATTCGTTCCGAGTTTTCCACCCTCAAGCAATACCACACACGCCTCGCCGACACCTTCTTTGCCGGCCACCCCGAGTTCAAAGAAATCTCCATGGGTATGAGCGGCGACTACCCCATTGCCATCGAAGAGGGAAGCACCCTTGTTCGCGTGGGCTCTGCCATTTTTGGCGCCCGCAATTACAACATTCCCGTCAACGATGTTTAATTCGTTCCCATCCCGTTCAACGACATCTAATCTTCAATAATTATGCAGATTTTCAAGAAAAAACACCAAATCATCATTTCCTACCTGGTCATCACGCTGGGTATCCTCATCTACACCTTTGCATGGTCGTCGGTGATGCTTCCTGCTGCCATCGTGGGTGGTGGCGTCAGTGGTATCTGCTCGGTCATCTACTATGCCTTGGGCATCCACCTCCCCATCGGTGTTATGAGTTTCATCATCAACACCATATTGCTTCTTATCGGCATTCGTTTCCTCGGGTCCAAATTTGGTGCCAACACCATTTATGGCATCATTGTTGCCTCCCTGGGATTTATCCTTTGGCAGCAGGTGCTCCACGTTGACTCCTGGTTCGACATCTCACAATTTGGAGGCTTCATGTGCGCCATCATCGGCGGTGCCCTCTGTGGTGCTGGCATCGGTCTTGCTTTCTCCATGGGCGGCAACACCGGCGGTACCGACATCATCGCCCTCATCCTCAGCAAGTACTACAATGTTTCCCCGGGCAAGGTTATCATGTACCTCGATATCTTTATCATCGGAAGTTCTTTCTTTGTCTCCCATAAGATTGAGAATGTGGTATTCGGCTATATCGTAATGGTTACCATGACCTATGTGCTGGATATGATTGTCGACGGCAACAAGCAGTCCTATCAAGTGATGGTGTTCTCGCAAAAGAACAAGGAAATCGGCGATGCCATCACCTCCGAAGTGGGTCGCGGTGCCACCCTCCTCGATGCCGAGGGATGCTACTCCCACCATGGCCAGCAGGTGCTTATCGTTATGATTCATCGCACCGACAAGCAGCACCTCATGCAAATCATCCATCGCATCGACGAGAATGCCTTCATCTCGGTATCCAAAACCCAGGGCGTGTATGGCCGTAATTTCGAAAAACTGAAAATCTAATTCCATACTTATTGATTCCCTCAAATTTTCAACATTCTTTTTAGCTAATAGCAATCATTATGAAATATATATCTCCCTCCTTACTGTCTGCCGATTTCGGCAATCTTCAACGCGATCTCGAAATGCTCAATGCCAGCGATTGCGACTGGCTTCATGTCGATGTTATGGACGGCATGTTCGTCCCCAATATCAGTTTTGGCCAACCGGTCATCAAGTTCATCAAGAAGCATGCCCAGAAACCCCTTGATGTGCATCTGATGATTATGGACCCTGGCCGCTATATCAACGATTTTAAGGAGGCTGGTGCCGACATCATCACGGTTCACTATGAGGCCTGCACCCATCTCGACCGCACCCTCCATGCCATCAAGGATGCCGGTCTCAAATGCGGCGTGGTGCTCAATCCCGGCACTGCTGTTTCGCTCCTCGAGGACACCATCCAGCTCTGCGATGTCGCCCTCCTCATGTCGGTCAACCCCGGCTTTGGCGGGCAGAAGTTCATTGAAAATACCTACAGCAAGGTACGCCAGCTACGCGCACTCTGCGACCGCAAGAATCCTTCCTGCCTTATCGAAATCGATGGCGGCGTCAATACCGAGAATGCTTCTAAGCTCTTCGAGGCTGGTGCCGATGTGCTTGTTGCCGGCAACGCTGTCTTTAAGTCCGACAATCCCGCCGAAACCATCAAAGCGCTCAAGAAATGAACCGTCCTTCTCTCATTCTGGCCCCAGGCAAAGACAAAGCTGTCCTCCGCCGCCACCCTTGGATTTTCTCTGGTGCGGTACGCAAGTGTATCGGCAATCCCCAAGAGGGCGATATTGTCGATGTCTTCAGCGCCGATGGCCACTGGATGGCAGCTGGTCATTACCAGGACGAAACCATTATTTGCAAGGTGCTCAGTTTCGATACCCCTGATGTCGACCCCGTCAGTCATCCCGAGTTCTGGCGCAACCGAATCCACCAAGCTGTCGAATACCGCCGCCGCATGGGCTTGCTCGATAGCCCCCATACCAATGTGTTCCGTATGGTCCACGCTGAGGGCGATTTCATGCCCGGCTTGGTCGCCGATTACTACAATGGGGCCCTCGTGCTCCAATGCCACAGCGTAGGTATGCACCGCACCCTCGACCTCATCGCTCAACTCTTTACGCAAGAACTGCCCCTGCAGGCCATCTTCGACAAGAGTTCCGCCACCCTTCCCGGCGGGGGCGCCACCGATGGCTATATCTTTGGTTCCGATCGTCCCGAATGGGATATCTGTGAGGATGGCAATAAGATGATGATCAATTTCTTCGAGGGGCAAAAAACCGGCTTCTTCGTCGACCAGCGCGAGAATCGCCACCTCGTTTCTACCCTTTCTCAAGGCCGGCGTGTTCTCAATTGTTTCGGCTACACTGGAGGTTTTAGTCTTGGTGCCCTCCGAGGAGGTGCCAGCTATGTCGAAACGGTCGATATTAGCAAAAAAGCCATCGACCTCTGCAACCGCAATGTCCAACTCAATTTCGGCTCCGATGCACCCCACAAAGGAGTGGTTGCCGATGTGCTGCAGTACCTCGACACCGTCAGCGACCAGTTCGATGTCATCATTCTCGACCCTCCCGCTTTCGCCAAAAGCCATCGTCACCTTCAGCAGGGCCTCAAAGGCTACCGCAATATCAACCAAAAGGCCATGGAAAAAATCCGTCCCGGCGGCATCCTCCTCACTTTTAGCTGTTCTCAGGCTGTCTCTCGCGACGATTTCCAAACCATGTGTTTCACCGCTGCAGCCAATGCCCATCGCCAGGTACGCATCGTACGCCAGCTCCCCCATGCCATCGACCATCCCGTAAGCATCTACCACCCCGAGGGCGAATACCTCAAGGGCCTTATGCTTTATGTCGAATAATAATATATGTTTTAATTTGTCATTTCTTTCAATCGTATGAACGAAAAAGGATATATCAAGATTGACCAGTACGACGATAAGTGTGTTGCCGAACTGGCATCTCATTATAAGGAGATTCTCCGCCTCCTTGGCGAGGATCCCCAACGCGAAGGACTCCTCAAATCACCCGAACGTATTGCCAAAGCCATGCTCTTTGTAACCAATGGCTACGACCTCGACCCCGAGGAAATTCTGCGTTCGGCACTCTTCCACGAAGACTACAAGCAGATGGTGGTGGTCAAAGACATCGAGGTTTACTCCATGTGCGAGCACCACATGATGCCCTTTGTAGGCAAAGCCCATGTGGCGTATATTCCCAATGGCACTATTGTGGGGCTCAGCAAGATACCCCGCATCGTCGACGCCTATGCCCGCCGCCTCCAGGTGCAGGAGCGCCTCACCCGAGAAATCAAGGATTGCATCCAAAAGACCCTCGACCCCTTAGGTGTAGCCGTGGTTATCGAGGCTCAGCACATGTGCATGTCCATGCGCGGCGTCCAAAAGCAGAATGCCATCACCACTACCAGCGATTTCACTGGCGCTTTCATGAACGATCCCAAAACCCGCGAGGAGTTCATGCACATTATCGGTGTCAATCTGCATTAGTGATGATTTGAATTTTATATATTTTAGCACCATGAAGCATATCGTTTTTTTGATTTCTCTTGTGGTTCTTTTCTCCACTCAGGCTGCTGCCCAAATCACCCACACCAGCAGCGGCGCCACCGACCAGGCAGCCAATACGGTTCTCAAAAAAGCCGCCAATAAGATGTCGGGCACCGTCAGTTTCACCATCTCGCTGGTCAGTTACGACAGCAATAAGAAGGAGACGATGAAACAAAAGGTCACCGTCCTATATTATTCGCCCCGCTATCGCGTCCGCGCTGGCGAGATCGAGCTCTATTGCGACGGCAAGTCGGTATGGCAGCTCAATAAGTCGGCACGCGAAGTGGTGGTCACCAATCTCAGCGATGGCGACGACGATATAACCAATCCTGCCAAACTGCTTAAGAATTACAGCAAAAACTACAAAGCCAAGTTCATCCGCGAAGAGCAGGACGGCACCGCCATCATCGACCTCCAGCCCCATAAGAGCAAGTCGTACCACAAAATCCGTCTTTTTATCGATGCTAAAACCGGCCTCCTCAAGAAGATGGAACAACACAACTTCGATTCTTCCCGTAGCGAATATAAGATTTCCAATTTCAAGAATACCACTGCTTCCGACACCGATTTCGTTTTCGATGCCAAGTCGTATCCCGGCATCGAGGTTGTCGACATGCGCTAAAAATAACCTTCCCATCATGACTCAACCCACGCTCCTCCTGCTCGAAACGGCCACACCCGTCTGTTCTGTAGCCCTAGCCAAAGAGGGCCGCATCATAGCCGAGCGCCATTCCGCCGAACATAATGCCCACTCTTCAAGTCTCGCCGTTTTCATCAACGAGCTCTTTGCCGAGTGCCACATCCAGCCTTCGCAGCTCGATGCCGTATGCGTATCCTCAGGCCCCGGCAGCTACACCGGTCTTCGCATCGGGGTCAGCTCCGCCAAAGGTTTCTGCTATGGTTTGGGCATCCCGCTGCTCTCGGTTCCCACCCTGCAGGGCATGGCTTCGCAGTATTTCTGCCAGCATCCCGAATACCAAGGCCTCGTCTGCCCTATGATTGATGCCCGCCGCATGGAGTGCTATACCGCCATTTTCAGTCGTTCTGCCGAAATCAAGCCTGTTAGCGCCGATATTATCGAACCCGGCATCTACGACGCTTATCTCAGCCAGTCGCCCATCACTTTCCTGGGCGATGGTGCCGCCAAAACACGTCCTATCCTTGGCGTCCATCCCAACGCTTTGTATGCCGACGAGTTTCAGATTTCCGCTGCCGGAATGCTTCCTGTTGCCCAGCAGTTGCTAGCAGCTGGCAAAGTCGAGGATGTAGCTTATTTCGAGCCTTTCTACCTCAAGGATTTTGTAGCCAAAAAATCTGTCGTCCGCGGACTCCGCTAGTCGCTTATGATTAGGTATGCCGTCAAACGTCTTCTGTATGGACTCCTGGTGTTGCTGGGGGTAGTCACGTTGGTGTTTTTCCTCTTCAACATCTTGCCTGGCGACCCCGCCCGCATGATGCTGGGGCAACGGGCCGATGCCGAGAGTATCGAGATTATCAATCGCGATCTAGGCCGCGACAAACCTATCGGACTTCAATACCTCAATTATCTCAACGACCTCCTACCATTTTCGCTCCACAACGCCGACAACCCCGAGCACTATTTCTACCTCAATCCCGAAAAGTACGCTCCCTACACCAGGCTCGTCACCCTGGGTTCTACCACCTTAGTGCTCAAAGCCCCCTACCTCAGGCGCAGCTACCAGTCGCAGCGCAAGGTCACCGACATCATCAGCCAGGCTTTCCCGCAAACCGCGCTCTTGGCCGTGGTAGCCATGGCTTTTGCTCTTTTCCTAGGCATCTTGTTGGGCATATTATCGGCGCTGCATAAAGATACTTTCATCGACCGTGCCACCCTGGTGTTTTCCACCTTGGGCATGTCGCTTCCATCCTTTTTTGCCGCCATCCTTATTGCATGGCTTTTTGCGTATGTGTTAGCCGATTTCACCCACCTCAATATGTTCGGCAACCTCTATACTGTCGACGACTATGGCACTGGCGAGTATCTCGATCTCAAGAATCTCATCCTCCCGGCGCTCACCCTAGGCATTCGACCCCTGGCCACCCTCACCCAGCTCACCCGCAACAGTATGCTTGAAGAGCTTTCCCACGACTATATCCGCACCGCCAAAGCCAAAGGGCTTTCTTATCGTCGCGTAGTATTTCATCATGCCCTCCGCAACGCAATGAATCCGGTGGTCACATCGGCGTCAGGCTGGTTGGCCGGACTGCTGGCAGGCGCTGTATTCGTCGAATACGTCTTCGACTGGAAAGGTATGGGCATCGTCATCGTCGATGGCCTCGACCAGTACGACTTCCCCGTCGTCATGGGCACCATCCTCTTCATCTGTGTCCTCCTCATCGCCATCAACCTCATCACCGACCTCCTCTACGCCCTCCTCGACCCCCGCATCCGCCTCCAATAGCCCCTCCCCCTCCCAGTCTTCCATAGTTCATCCTAGCCATTCTAGGCCTGCCTAGCCCACCTCTCCCATGCGACATTTTTGCAACAATTTCACTTTCAACCAATAAAAACTCTTTAATTCCATTTTTTTTAGTAAATTTGCACATTATTTTTTGCTTCTGCAATTCACATAATACATTGA
>JAGHRY010000019.1 GCA_018066145.1 Candidatus Colimorpha merdihippi
GAACCGATTTTTTGTCATATCGGGTTTCCGTCCGAACAAGTCAATAAATGCCAAAATTGTCAAAGAACTCTTTAATATTGCGGCTCCTGCCGCCTAATTGTTAACTATTTTCTACCGAACCATTGAACGCTAGTTTCGAAAGAATATTGTACCTAAATAGAAAACACAAATAACTTCGAAACCATCTCGAAATTAACACTTTGAAAACAAATAATTTATAATGAAAGAAACATAATTAATGGTTAGTTATTTATGGAAAAACCTAGTACTCGTAATTCTATAATCCACAATAAATATACCACAATTCCTTCATCGCATTTTCGTCACACTAGAACTTAATATTATCCGATTTCGAGATTGTCAATTTATCAAAATTCCAAATTTTCGGATTATCAAAATCCCAATAATCCATAACAGTAGTATTGCATAAGTGATCCAATAGTACCCGAACTTTTTGTTTTTGTGATGGATAATGTACATTAAAGGAATAATGACGAATACTGAGCCAAGAAGTTCAAAAGTATGCAATATTTTTTCGGGAATTCGTGTTTTATGTTTTTTTGCCAATTGTTTGTCGAGGAAGAATAATATTGCCGAAATAACAGAAATGATGCCGATGTAGTAATAAAATAGCATAACTGATAGATTATTTTTATAGGTTCAAAATGTTGAAAGAGATCGTCATCAAAAAAACACAGAGTCCAGGATGAATTATGTGGACTCTGTGTTTTTTGATAATAGGGATAAATTAGTTGAAAAACGCTATGCCATATTGTGGAATACGTTGACAACATCGTCGTCGGCTTCCAGGCGCTCAATAAGGCCATTGACGTCTTCTTGCTCTTCGGGCGACAATTCGCGCATGGAAAGAGGGATGCGTTCGAATTTGAACGATTTGATTTCAAACTGATTATCTTCGAGATACTTCGAGATGGGACCGTAGTTTTTGAAATCGGCAAAAATATTGATTTCGTCTTCATCGAGGAATACTTCATCGATATCGAAATCGATCAGTTCGAGTTCAAGCTCGTCCATATCGACACCTTCTTTGTTAGCAACAACAAAGGAGCATTTGCGCTCGAAAAGGAAATCGTTCATACCCATGGTGCCCAATTCGCCCTTACCGCGGACGAAAGCAGCGCGGATATTGGCAACGGTACGTGTGGGGTTATCGGTGGCTGTTTCAACCACGAATGCAGTACCATGAGGGCCCTTACCATCATAAACGACCTCTTTATAGGCACTCTTGTCTTTTTCAGTAGCACGTTTGATTGCACGTTCGACGTTTTCTTTGGGCATGCTTTCGCTTTTGGCGGTGGCCATAAGAAGACGGAGACGGAGGTTGCTGGAAGGATCGGGACCGCTGGCGAGGACAGCAAGTTCGATTTCTTTACCAATTTTTGTGAATGTACGAGCCATGTGGCCCCAACGTTTCATTTTTCTGGCTTTGCGGTATTCAAATGCGCGACCCATAATATTATGTATTAATGATTAATGATTCTTAATAAAAGTTATTTGCTGAATTCCATTTTGGATAGGTAAGCGATGCACTCTTCGAAGGTTTTGAATGTGAGTTCCTCGGGTACAACCTCGGGCACGACGTGAAGGGTGCGGAGCATGTACATTGGCTGAGGCTGGATGATGGTCATGAGGACGGTGATGCCACGGGCCTGGAGGTCTTTGATAGCGGTTTCCATAGCATAAAGACCAGACTGATCCATGAAGCTAACAAGCTTCATACGCAGAATGACCACCTGTGCATGATCGGGGACATCTTCCATGACCTCTTTGAATTTCGTAATAGAACCAAAGAAGATGGGTCCATTAAGACGCTGAACGTAGATATGCTCGCGCATCTCATCGGTGAGGCCTCCTTCATCCTGCCAAGGTTTGGTTTTATCGAAATTGGCCTGGCCGGGATCGGGAAGACCACGATGGAGGTCGGTTTCGGACATGGTGGCAGAACTGTATCCGCCTTCGACCAAATCACTAGCACGCTTCATGAATAAGACGCAAGCAATAACCATGCCGATGCCTACGGCCGTGAGGAGGTCGATGAAAACGGTTACAAGCAAGACCACTACCAATACAACGGCATCGGCCTTGGGGATGCGAAGCAAATCCTTGAAACCCTTGAAATCGATGATGCCCCAACCAACAGTAATAAGGATACCAGCAAGCACCGACAGGGGAACATATTTAACCACACTACCCAAACCAAGAAGAATGGCGAGAAGAAGTATGGCATGGATCATACCTGAGAACTGTGTGCGACCGCCACTTTTGACGTTGACCACAGTACGCATGGTTGCTCCGGCACCAGGAAGTCCACAGAAAAGACCAGCTACGGCATTACCAATACCTTGCCCGATAAGCTCTTTATTGCTATTATGCTTGGTTTTGGTGATATTGTCGGCAACAACGGAAGTTAACAGGGTGTCGATAGAACCCAGACCTGCCAAGGTAAGGCCGGGAATGAGGGCCGACTTGAGGACTATGGCCCAATCAATGGACGACATATCGAGTCCGCTTTTGGCAAAGAAAGGCATGGGCAGACCTGAAGGAATGCTACCGATGATAAGATTGTCGCTCATATTGCAGAACAATGACACAATGGTCATGACGATTAATGCAACAAGGGTGGCAGGTACTTTTTTGGTGATAAGGGGGAAAAGGTATATGATAGCTATGGTACCGAGGCCCAAAAGCAGCGCAGTGACGGAAATACCGCTAGATACTGCTGAAGGAATGCCCATAACCAAATCGATCATCGATCCGCTACCTTTCAAACCGACTAAGGGATAGAGTTGCTGAAGAATGATGATGATACCAATACCGCTCATGAATCCAGAAAGAACGGGGTAAGGTATGTAACGAACATATTTTCCGAGCTTTATGATGCCGAAAAGAATCTGGAACAAGCCGCAGAACAGACCGGCCAATGCCATGCTGATAAGGACTGAAGAGATGTTGCCGTTGCTACTAGCCCAAACACCGCTAACGAGGGTAGCAGTGACGACCGTCATAGGGCCGGTAGGGCCGCTAATCTGGCTGTGGGTACCACCAAAAAGAGCGGCAAAAAAGCCTAACATGGTAGCGCCTACAAGTCCGGCTAATGCACCCATTGATGCAGCAGAAGGATCATTGACCCCGCCAAAAGCCTGTATGCCAAAAGCAAGGGCAAGAGGGAGAGCAACAATACCGGCGGTAACTCCGCCAAAAATGTCGCCTTTGATGTTGTTAGTTTCGATGAATTTCATGTAAAGTACTCAATAAGTGTTATTT
>JAGHRY010000021.1 GCA_018066145.1 Candidatus Colimorpha merdihippi
AATGGTTTTTTTGTCGTTTTTTGGATCGTTAAAATGGGCGTTTTTTGAACAAATCGGGGGGCGACTGAAAAAAATATTGCGATGACTGAAAAAAAATTCGTATATTTGCATTTTAAAAATGTAATAATAAAAAGATTATTCTTTTGGGTGACAAAAGGATAGACAAATTTGGAAGTATTATGCACATCGCTATTGCAGGAAATATCGGTTCGGGAAAGACAACATTGACCCAGATGCTGGCACGCCACTATGGCTACCGCCCCATTTACGAGTCTACTGAAACCAACCCTTATATCAACAGTTTTTATGAGGATATGCGCCGGTGGTCTTTCAATATCCAGATATACTACCTCCATACCCGCACCCGCCAACTGCTCGAAATCCAAAAGGAGAACAAGAACATTATCCAAGACCGTACGCTGTACGAGGATGCCCATATCTTCACACCCAACCTCCACGCCATGGGGTTGATGAATACGCGCGATTTTGAGAACTACCAGCATACTTTTGAACTTGTGTCCTCGTTCCTTCAGCCGCCAGACCTGCTTATCTATCTCCGCGCCGATGTGCCTACCCTGATTCGCAATATCCAAAGCCGTGGCCGCGAGTATGAGAATAGCATCCGACTCGACTACCTCACTGGTCTCAACAAGCGCTACGAGGATTGGATTGAACGCTATCATAAGGGCAAAATAATCATCGTGGATCTTGCTAAGCTCGATTTCGTTGCCCGAGAAGAAGACCTTGGCACGGTTTACAATATGATTGATGCCGAAATCAATTCGCTTTTTAACTAACAAATCAAAATATAACTAGCACTCGTTACAAATCGAATACATCAATGAGAACATTAGTCGTCATACCAGCACGATACGCTTCAACCCGGTTCCCGGGCAAACCGCTGGCTTTGCTTGGAGGCAAGCCTATCATCCAATGGGTGTGGGAGCATGTTAACCAAGCTGCTGAGTCGACGGATGCTATGGTTGCGACCGACGACGAGCGCATCCTTCAGGCTGTACGCCAGTTTGGAGGCCAGTGTATGCTTACCGCCGATACCCATCGCAGCGGTACCGACCGATGCGGCGAGGTGCTGCGTTCGTTAGAAGCACAAGGGCAACAATACGATGTGGTAATTAATGTGCAAGGTGATGAGCCTTTTGTTGAAGTGGGGCAGATAAAGGCCCTTGTGGACTGTTTTGCCGTGCCGGATACCCAGATTGCCACCCTCAAAACAGTCATTCGCTCAGCCCAAGAGCTGAACTCTCCGAATAATGTCAAGGTCATTTGCTCGCCTAGCGGCCGTGCTGTTTATTTCAGCCGCCAGCCTATCCCTTACTTGCGCGGCATCGACCCGGAACAGTGGCTTCAGCATCAGTCCTATTTCAAGCATGTGGGCATTTATGCTTTCCGCGCCCAGGTGCTTAAGGAGGTCACCTGTTTGAGTCCGTCGCCTCTCGAAATGAGCGAATCGCTTGAGCAACTGCGCTGGCTTGAGAATGGTTACGCCATTCAGGTGGCAGAAACCACCAAGGCCAATATCGGCATCGATACCCCCGAAGACCTCATGGCAGCCGAACAATTTTTACTTGAAACACAATCGAAAAAATAATACATACTTATGAATATCACTGATCTTATCGTAGATTTTATCAAAGAAGGTAATGTAGTGGAGTTTCCCGGTATGGGCACTCTCAGCAGTAGCAACGTAGACGCATACCACGATGCTGCCAGCGGTACCTACTATCCTGCTCGCCGTTCGGTGGCGATGACTGCCGACCAGTCTGGCAATCGTTCTATCATCAGTCGTATCGCCGAAAAGGAGTGCGTTACTCCTGATATCGCCGAGCAGATGTGGAACAATTATGTGGGTGCGTTAAGCGATAAACTTCAGCGCAATGCTTCCGGCCATGAGTTCACCGGCATCGGTGTGATGCGCCGCATGGGCGGTCGAGTGGTTTTTGATGCTGTCGAAGGGTTGGACCTCGACGCCGACAAGCGCGTAGAACAACCGCTGGAGAATGTTGCCACCTATACTCCTAAGAATGCTGTTGATCCTTTCGCCGCTTTCGAAAAGCCTGTTGAGGCTCCCGCTCCTGTTGAGGCTCCCAAGCCCGTCGAGACACCCAAGCCCGTCGAGGCACCCAAGCCAATTGAGACACCCAAACCTGTCGAGGCTCCCAAGCCTGTTGAACCTATTGTTGAGGAGAAACCTATCGAGGCACCCAAGCCTGTTGAACCCATCGTAGAAGTGAAACCCGAGGAGTCTTCCAAATCGGAAAAGACCGAGAAGAACAGCCCCGTTATCGAGACTATTGCTGCTGCCGCTGCTGCAACAGCTGCAACTGCCGCAACTGCTTCCAATGCCGAACATCTTTCTGAGGTAAAACGCATGCTTGACGAGATTCCTTCGTCGCCCAAGGATGCCAAGGCTCAGCGCCGTGCCGAAAAGGCTGCCGCCAAGGCTGAGAAGGCAGCCCGCAAAGCTGCTGAAGAAGCCGAGAAGGCTGCCGCCAAGAAGGCTGCTAAAATGGCAAAAGATAAAGATGCGCAATCCAAAGCTGCCGCGAAAGCTGCTCCTATGGTAAAGGCTGAAAATAATGAAGCTGAAGTCGAGGAAAAGAAAAAGAAGAAACATGGCTGGCTTTGGATCGTTATTCTGCTGCTTCTCGTACTTGCCGGCGGCGGTGCCTATTACTATTTTGCCAAGGGCAACAGCATCCTTCCCGGAACGAGTTGCGCTCAAGAAGTGAAGGTTAACTACTGCGACGATTTTATGGCCAATTTCTATCTTCTCAAGTACGAAGAGAACCATATTGCCAATAGTGCTGTTCATGTGCATAACTATATGGCTGAGTATGTTCACAATTTCTTGCTCGCACGTCATTATGGCAATGCTTTTGCTCCCGTAATGAGCATGGTTGATGAATATGCTTCCGACCGCCTCCATGAACTGATGGTTGAGGGCTATTGCGTCAAGCGCTTCTTCCCATACGAATATTTCTGGATGAACCGCAATTATGCCGATTACCGCAATTTTGGTGCCCGCGTTCACGAGTATACCGTCCAGGGCGAGCTTATGGACATTGATCTCTTGGAGTCGATGCTTGATGATGTGGTTACCCGCTTGGGTCTCCATGCCGATGGCTTTGGCTTGGGTCGTGCCGCTGCTGTGGCAGCTCCTGCCGCCAAGGTGAATGATAAGCCTTATGTTGAAACCGTTCCCGAAGCTCCCACTTTCCGCAATAGCAAGCAAGGATATGATATCATTGCCGGTTTCTTCACTTCCAAGACTTCTGCTAACAAATGTGCCAATCAGCTGAAGGCGCTGGGCTCCGATGCCTACGTTATCAGCAAGTCGGGCGGCTACTATGTCAGCATGGGTTCTGCACCCACTATGACTGCTGCCCAGGCTATGGAGAAACATATCAAGTCGTGGTATAAGAGCGACGTTACCATCAAAAATTTCAACGAATAATCAATGGGACATCATAAGTTAGAACGATTTGCTGAAAACCTAACTTTCCCCAACCTCTTTCAGGTCTCTTTCGAGATGCTGAAAGAGGGGGGCTTTGCCCTGCGTGGCAAATGGGCTGAGTATTTTGGCAACGACAATCCCATCACCCTTGAGCTGGGGTGTGGCAAGGGCGACTACACTGTCGCACTGGCACGCATCCATCCCGACCGCAATTATATTGGTGTCGATATCAAAGGGGCACGCCTTTGGCGCGGGGCCAAAACCAGCAACGAAGAACAGATGCACAATGTGGCCTTTATTCGCACCCGCATTGAAATGATAGAGCAGTTCTTCGCTCCCGGCGAGGTTTCTGAAATCTGGGTCACTTTCCCCGACCCCCAGCCGAAAAAGGAAATGAAGCGTCTCACCAGCGAGCGTTTCCTGGGCTATTATAAGAAGTTCCTCAAGCCTGGGTCGCCCATCCACCTTAAGACGGACTCGGCTGAGCTGCACGAGTACACTCGCGATGAGGTTATCCCCGCCGGTGGCTATCGTGTTGAGTACACAACCGACAATCTATATGCCACCCCGGCTGCCGACCACCCCGAGATACCCTGCCTGGCCGAGGCACAGATGACGCAGACTTTCTACGAACGCATGTTCTTGGCCGAAGGAAAGCCGATCACGTACATCAAATTTTATTTATCCTAACCCTTGGGATAAGAGAAATAA
>JAGHRY010000244.1 GCA_018066145.1 Candidatus Colimorpha merdihippi
GTATTATAATGCATTATCAGCCCCCCGTAAGGTGGGTGGGTTATTTGTTTTTATTTTGAGCAAAAAAAATTGTATATTTGCACTTTGCTAATGCGCATCGAAAGCCAGTAATAATCTTTTTGTCGAAGGGGCTTGGCGGTGGGCTTCAAAATAAATCGTAGATAGAAAAAACACAGATAATAACACATAATTTATTATGAAAAATCAGTATCAATCACCCGAAATCAAACTCATTGAAGTGAGCGTAGAAAGCGGCTATGCCGTCAGTCACCCCACCCAGATGCCCGAACACGGCACCGAAGCCTTTACTAATTCCGGCGACGAATTCATACTCAGTTAAACCGCAAATTACTCACGTATCATGAAGAAAATCAACATGCTTTTTACCGCCCTCGCCACCATGGCGCTGGGTTTTGTATCATGCCAGAAGGAGGATACATCCATTATGACCTTTACTGCCCATACCGAGGTCAACGGCACCAAAACCACCCTCAACAATGAGGGCTTTTTCGAATGGCAGAATACCGACGTGGTGAGAATCCTTCCGGGAATAGAGGATTTCACCATAACACCCCGTAGCAGCGACCCTACCTGGGCCGACCTTACAGGCCCCTTTATTGGCGACGGCCCATATACAGCCTTTTATCCAGCCGACCTCATTCGGTATATTGAATGGGAGGCTGACGGCACTACCATACTGGTTGTAAATATGGTGAATGACGAGTATATAGTCGAAATTGCCGATACCCAGCATTCTCCAGATGGCCGCCTATCGGGCTCGCCCATGATGGCAACATCCAGCACCACCAATCTGCAGTTCACTAATCTAGGCTCTGCCATCCGTGTGAGCATGCCTGCTGGCGCTCCCGCCATCAGCAGAATTGATGTCCAAGCCGACCATCCCATCAGCGGTCCCTTCACCCTAACCACCGGTGCCGACGGCAAGAAATATTTCCAAATCGTCGAATTCTACGAAGCATCAAACACTTGCACACTGGTGATTGACAATCCGCAGTCGTATTCCACCGAGCATTACTACTATATATCCATGCCCGTGGGCACCTACCACAATATCACCCTCCGTTTCCACAGCACCGATAATAGCGTGGCTACCAAATCTATTTCAAGCAACAGCCCCATCAACCTTCACCGCAGCCAGTTCACTACTTTCCGCATCGGTAACGATTTGGAATTCACTCCCGATGAGGATTTCTAAGACCATTAGCTTTTTAGCATGAACTTAGCTAGACTAATACTTCTCAAATTATCTTCCACTACAATTCTACCATCACTTCCAACGCTAATCTCCACGATCCACATATATCGACTGTACCTATCTATAAGGTAATGGACGGCACAATACTACATGTCCACACCCCAGCTTCCATTATTCAGGCTCCAGTTAGTTGTAATTCGCTTTTTGCAAGTTCAAGATATATTACGTCGATCGATTTCGGAGATGGATTCAGGACTGATAACGTGACCAATATGTATCATATGTTCTTTGTCTTGGTTAACCTTATCAGCCTTGATGTTTCTAGTTTCAATACTTCCAATGTGACAAGTATGCAAAGCATGTTCGTTAGCCTCAGAACTCTTACAAGTCTGGATGTAACTAACCCTATTGATAGACCAATAGCGTAAAGCAAGCGCCCCTGCCAACCGAAAGTGGCGGGGGCGTATGTTTTTTTTAGAAGGATGCGGGGGTAGGCGATGTTGCGGGGAGGCTACCGCAGCTCTTTGGGGTAGAAGATATAGTATTTGGTGACTTGTTTCTCCAAGAAATGGCGGTCGAGCTGGTCGGAGGCTTCGCCTATGTCGCGGCAGGTGCCATCTTTGAAGAGTACGCGTATCTCTTGGTCGTTGTAGTCGTAGGCATGGTTCTTGAGAATGCCGGAGCCGACAAAGTAGCGGGTGTCGTCGTGGCTGATATTGTATAGCAGTTCGGTTTGGGTGCGGAAGGTGTCGGCAATGAGTTCGTCGAAAGGATGGTCGGAAACCTTGATGGCGCTCAAATGGCGGTTGATGAGGAGGTCGGAAAGGGTGGAAAGGATATTGTCGGGGTGGGTGGTCCAGCGTTTGACGGCCATATCGATGTCGCTATCGTCCAACATGGCAAAATGGTCGAGCAGGTTGGGGTCGGCTTGGAAATCTTCCATGGTGTAGTGGTTGCAGAGGAACTGGTTGAGGGGCTGCCCCTCGATGCCGAGGGAGATGCCTTGTCCGGCCAGCTGGCGTGCCCGGCGGAGGATGCCCAGGAGCAGGTTGTCGGCAGCAATCACGGTTTTGTGCAGATAGACCTGCCAGTACATCAGGCGGCGGGAGATGATGAATTTTTCAACCGAGTAGATGCCCTTTTCGTCGATGACCAGCTGGTCGTTCTTGACATTCAGCATATTGATGATGCGGTCGGTGCCCACGATGCCTTCGCTAACGCCGGTGAAAAAGCTGTCGCGGCTGAGGTAGTCCAGCCGGTCCATATCCAGTTGGCTCGACACCAGCTGGTGGAGGAAATGCTTGGGGTAGGAGTCTTCGAAAATGCGGATGGCTGTGGACAGCTGGCCATGGAACTGCTGGTTGAGGCGATGCATGAACAGCAGCGAGCAGTCTTCGTGGTGCATGTCGGCAATCATATATTCCGACGTGTGGGAGAAGGGGCCGTGGCCGATGTCGTGCAGCAGGATGGCCAGGCGAGCGCCGAGCACTTCGTCGCTGGTCATTTCGATGCCTTTGACTTTAAGCACGTCGAGGGCGCGGTTCATGAGGTTGAGAGCGCCGAGCATGTGGCTGAAGCGGGTGTGCATGGCGCCGGGGTAGACGAGGTAGGTGAAGCCGAGTTGCTTGATGCGCCGTTGGCGTTGGAAAAAGGGGTGCGACAGAACATCGAAGATGATGTCGTCTTCTATGGTAAGGAACCCGTCGTAAACGGGGTCGTTGATGATTTTGCGCTTATTGGTCATAGAGCTGTGGATACTTAATAAAGAAAATGCAAAGATACGAAAAAACTGCGACATAACAGAAAAAAAACTCCCCACTCGGGAGGATTGCGAGGATGATTTTTTTTGCAGTTGTACAATAACTATTGATGAAGGTCGTTATTTAAGCCACAAAATTTAAACTTTACTACAATGAAGAAAACTAGCATTATGTACAAAATGTTTGCCACAATGGCATTTGTGGCCGTTGCAGCCATGGCAATGGTAGGCTGCAAGAAAGACCCCGATCCTATCACTCCCATTATCCCTGATGAACCCGAACAGCCCGAAAAGGTCAACTACTTTGTTGCCGGCACCGATTCGTTGAAAATCGATGCCATCCAAATGAGCGAGATGGATGCCATCTTTGGCGAAGGCAAGATGTGTATCACGATATTCTATCTTTCCAACGGAACTGCCTTTGAAGGCATGAGTTTCACTCCTACCGACGATTCTACCACGATTCAGTTTGTTGATATGTTTACCTTCCTCTTCACCAGCCAGGGCTGCTATGCCTCAATGCTTAATTTGATGGGCGACGACGATGATGCCGACGATATGGCCAGCGGTGCTATCACTTTTGTGAAGACGGATGCCGACAACTGGCGCATATCCGTTGAAGGCACTACCGCCAGCGGCAAAGCCGTTAGCGCTATGTACGAAGGCGGCGTTATCGACAACAACCACCCCACCGGCACCGGTAGCTTTACTGTGGCAGACAAGAGTTTCGACCTCAGCCTTGCCATGTTGGACGGATTGAACAATGGATATACGTATTCCTTCGTTTCCAGCTCTGTTGAGAATGGAATCGATATTTTTGGCAATCAACGCATCAATGGCGAAATGGTAGTTACCGACAAGGATGCCAGCCAGCTTGCCAGCAACGAGGTGAATATGAGTTTATACTATCTCGACAAAAATGCTGACGAGACTATTGATCTGACTATTACCAACGGCAGCCTCAGCACTACCCGCCAAGGCAGCAACTATACCATTTCTTTCAGCGGCACTACGACGAGCGGCGCAGTATCGGGCAGCTATACCGGCTCCATTGTTGAAGTCGGCTCCGATTTTTACACCAAGCACCTCCTGAACAAAGCTAGAAAGGCTTGCAAGAAATAAAGCCTGAGTATAGCAATCACATATATAAAGCTGGTTCCGGAATCCCGGCGCCAGCTTTTTTATATGAGAAGGTAAGCTCAAAAAAATCCCAACTATTGACAGTGATGAGATGATATAATGCTGATGACTGTGAATTATCGTTTCATTCTTCACTAATCACTAATCATTAATCATTAATCATTAACCGCGAAAACCACGAAAACCGCGAAATGCGCGAAAATAATTCTATTCACAATTTGCTATCGAAAGTTGTATGTAAATTAATTTGTTGAAAAATATTAATTTATGGTTGGTATCAATCTGTTTGATGTGTTAAAATAATCATGTCGGCCCAGGGATAAATAAAAAAAAGGTGAACAGCATTTGTCTGTTCACCTTTTTTCTATTCACAATTCACTAAACAGCGGCTCCCGACCCACAATTCACGATTCACAATTCGCTATTTCCCTCTCAGCATCTTGAACATCTCCCAGATTACGATGGCGGCGGCGCAGCTGATGTTCAGCGAATGCTTGGTGCCAAACTGAGGAATCTCAATGCTGCCGTCACACAAGGGCAGCAACTCATCCTGCACGCCTTCCACTTCGTTGCCGAAGATGATGGCGATTTTGGGTTGATTTGTTGATGGGTTGATTTGCTGGATTGAAAACTCATTGAGCATCACGCTGTCGTCGACCTGCTCGATGGCAAAGACCTTGTAGCCTTGCGATTTGAGCTCCTTGATGCAGTCGGCGGTTTCCTCGTAGTACTGCCAGGCCACACTCTCTTCGGCGCCCAGGGCGGTTTTGTGGATATCGCGGTGGGGAGGGGTGGAGCAGATGCCGCAAAGGGCTATCTTTTCCACACGGAAAGCATCGCTGGTACGGAAAACGGAGCCGATGTTGTTTTGGCTGCGAACGTTGTCGAGCACCACGGTGAGGGGTGTCTTCTCGGCCTCTTTGAACTCATCCACGCTAATGCGGTTGAGGTCGTCCATCGAAAGTTTCTTCATCCTACGCTGCCCTCCAAACTGATGCTAAGGAGTTTTTGTGCCTCGACGGCAAACTCCATAGGCAATTTTTTAAGGACGTCTTTGGCATAGCCGTTGACGATAAGACCCACGGCGCTTTCGGGCGAGATGCCGCGCTGCTGGCAGTAGAAAAGCTGATCTTCGCTAATCTTGGAAGTGGTGGCCTCGTGTTCGAGGATGGCGGAGCTGTTGTTGGCTTTGATATAGGGCCAGGTATGGGCGCCGCAGGTGTCGCCAAGGAGCAGCGAGTCGCACTGGGAGAAATTGCGGGCATTCTCGGCACTTTTGTTTATCTGCACCAGGCCACGGTAGCTGTTCTGGCTGTGGCCGGCGCTAATACCTTTGGAGATGATGGTGCTGCGGGTGTTTTTGCCCAGGTGGATCATCTTGGTGCCGGTGTCGGCCTGCTGGTAGTTGTTGGTAACGGCCACGCTATAAAACTCGGCGGTGGAGTCGTCGCCTTGGAGGATGCAGCTGGGATATTTCCAGGTGACGGCGCTGCCGGTTTCGACCTGGGTCCAAGAAATCTTGGAGTGGGAACCTTTGCAGATGCCGCGTTTGGTAACAAAATTGTAGATGCCGCCCTTGCCCTCCTTGTCGCCTGGATACCAGTTTTGGACGGTGCTGTATTTGACCTCGGCATCTTTGAGGGCTACGATTTCAACGATGGCGGCATGAAGCTGATTCTCGTCGCGTTGGGGAGCGGTGCATCCTTCCATGTAAGAAACGTAAGCCTCTTCGTCGGCAATGATGAGCGTGCGCTCAAACTGGCCGGTGCCTTTGGCATTGATGCGGAAATAGCTGGAAAGCTCAATGGGGCAGCGGACCCCCTTGGGGATATAGCAGAAAGAGCCGTCGCTGAACACGGCAGAGTTGAGGGCGGCAAAGAAATTGTCGGAACTGGGCACCACCGAACCCAGGTATTGTTTCACCAGGTCGGGGTATTTTTGCACGGCTTCGCTAATGGGGCAGAAGATGATGCCTTGGTCGGTGAGGACTTTTTGCGAAGTGGTCTTAACCGACACGGAATCCATGATGGCATCGTAGGCTACGCCAGCCAGCTCCTTCTGTTCGCGCAGGGGAATGCCCAGCTTGTCGAACGTGGCAAGGAGTTCGGGGTCGACTTCATCGAGACTCTTTTTCTTCTCCTGCTGCTTTGGGGCGGCATAATAGATGATATCCTGATAGTCGACCTTGTCGTATTTGAGGTGGCCCCATTCTGGTTCTTCCATAGTGAGCCATTTGCGGAACGCCTTAAGACGGAATTCGAGGAGCCAATCGGGCTCGTTCTTTTTTTGGGAGATGAGCCGGATGACGTCTTCGTTCAGTCCCTTTCCGATGGTGTCGGTATCTATATTAGTGACGAAGCCCCATTTGTATTCTTCGTTGGTAACTTCTTGAATAATATTGTTGTTATCTTCTGCCATAATTATATTTACATATATAAATGCAAATGCAAAGATACAAAAAATGGATGGATTATTGATAAAATATAGTCAGGTGCATCACATTTTTCAAAATAGAATTGGCCCGAAAAGATGCGCATCTGTTCGGTTTATTGGAC
>JAGHRY010000074.1 GCA_018066145.1 Candidatus Colimorpha merdihippi
AAATTCACGCAAGAAAAGCTACATTCTGCCAACGAAACCCTCAGCATAAATGATTACGCAGAAGGGCTAGGCGACAAGAGTCGATCAAGGAGTTTCTGAGGCTACAAATCGACCTCCTGGGAATGGAACTGGCGGTTGCCAGCACCCTCGATATAGAGCACTACGGCATCTTCTTCCACCTCCTGACCATAGAAGGTCCACGGTGACGTTTTCTGTTCGAAATGGAAGCGTACCTGGCCGCTGAAATTGCGTATCACCATTCCGCATTCTAGTTCTTTCGCAAAGTCCGGATTGATGCGCAGCACATCGTCCAGCAGGAAGCAGCCCACGGTGTTGCTATCCGAACTCCACGACCCTACCTCAGCACCTGAATCGTCCACCAAATCGGTTATCTGATAATCGCTTACGCTGAAGGAGAGCGCATTGCGGAAACCCATCTCCTCGGTCAGTTCGTTGTTGCAGAAATGCTGCCAGTTGGCCTCCCAAAAGTCGGTGTCGGCGCAGAAATAGCAAGGGTCAACAATGATGATATCTTGGCCGCGGACCTCCATCACGGCATCTTCGTGGTCGTATGTCACCTCGGGCATATTTTCCAAGTCTTTGAGTTTATGATAGGCTTTCCAATAGCGCAACTCGTTGAATAGCAAAAGGCCCTTGACCCCTACCATCAGCAAGGCAAACACGATGGCGAATCTCGATTTGAAAAGAATCAGGGCCACCAATATCACCAACTCCCACGCCGTGCGAAAGCGCATCTGCATGGGGTTGAAGAAATAGCGCACCACCTCTCCCCTATTCTTCATCTGCTGAATCAACAGCAACGAGCCCTTCCAGCCCATGGGTTCATCGGCGTGACGATAATGATACCATGCCCGAAAAACCGAGAACAACCCACCCAAAGCCACCGCAGCGCTTATCATCTTCATTTTCATCACATCATCACCCGTTGTTGGCAAAACAAACATCACAAACGCACAGGCGAAGACTATCGAACCTGCCACCATCCCGAAATAACAAAACGTCTTATTCATGTCATAAAATTTTCCTAACTAACGAAAAAAAAAAACGATTATTGCGCGAACACAACAATTTTTTATTGGCAATGGATAAAAATTCAAAAAATCAGCCACTTTGAGTTTTCAAACACGAATTTCTATGAATTATCTAAAAATTATTTCACGGATTAAATTATTACACAACAATAATTTACGATAAATTCACGATAATTTCCGTTCATAAAAAGAAAATAATTAGAGGTTGATAAAAGAGTGGTACAGCTGTTCAACAACAATGCCACCCTTTTCTCATTCTTCCAGTCGTTCACATAACGCTGACCGCCTGGCACGGATTCTCTTTTGAGGCTACCGCTTAGGGCTCCATATAAACAATCTTTCCCGTCTTGTCGATATATCCTGATTTCAATCCAATCATCACACTTGCCAGCCCTTCCGAGAAGCCATTTGCAAAGTGAAACTGAGGATTAATCACAAAACTTCCCGTCCTGTCGATATATCCATATTTGCCTCCAAAATTCACAGGAGCCAACCCTTCCGAGAAATTCCAAGCATAGTAAAACTCAGGATAAATTACAAAAGTTCCCGTTTTGTCGATATATCCAACTTTGTCACCAATCCTCACAGGCGCTAACCCTTCTGAGAATTCCGAAAAAGAAGCCTCATCGAACTGAGGATTAATAATAATAGTTCCCGTTTTGTCGATAAAGCCCCATTCCCCTCCAATCCTTACTGAAGCCACCCCTTCCGAGAAGTCATTAGCCCAATCAAACTGAGGCTCAATCGCAACCTTCCCCGTTTTGTCGATATATCCCCATTTATCATCAATCCCCACACGAGCTAACCCTTCCGAGAATTTTGTGAGAATAGCCTCATCAAGCTGAGGATTAATTACAAATTCTCCTCTTTTGTCGATATAACCCTCTTTATCGGCAATCTTCACAACAGCCAACCCTTCCGAGAAGATAATGGCCTCATCAAACTGAGGCTTAATCACAATCTTTCCCGTCTTGTCGATATATCCAAATTTACCATCAATACAAACAGGAGCCAACCCTTCCGAGAAAATACCAGCCCTAACAAACTGAGGCTTTATCACAAACGTTCCCGTCTTGTCGATATATCCCCATTTGCCACCAGATCTAGCAAGGAACAATTCTTTGTGAACTTCTGAAGAAGATGTCGAACCCTGTTGATCGCAGCCCACGAAGGGAAGCAGCAGCATACATACCAAGCTGAACAACAAAATTTTTTTCATAACCTATAATGCCCTTATTCCGTGTCGGGCCACAACCTTTTTCTGCAAATCCGGCTCTGATTCGCATCTGATTTTTCTTCATCTCGCAAGCAAGCGGAGCCTTCCATCCGAGCCCATCCTCCTGACTCCTCCCCAGGGCAACCACCTGGCTCTCAGCGGCCGAACAATAAGCCCCGATGCGTCTTCCTCGGTCAACCCATTTCTCGAATCGACGATGCAAAGATACAACTTTTTTTCGAATAATCCCTTTTTCAGCAAATAGTGGTTGTTCAGTGAAAAGTGAATTTATTACACAACAATAATTTACGATCAAATTCGCGGTTAATTGTGCTTCGCATCCCTTCGGGACTCCCATTCGGTCGCGACCACGCTTCGCTAGTTCATGCTCGAGTATTCACTGGATAATCTCGTAGTTTAAAAGTATGAATATCACGACTGCTGTATCTTAGGTGATCGTGGCCATATTAGAGCATCTATGCAGCTCGATCTTTTCGAATCTATCATTGTGCTTCAATTAATCCACAACTCTGATAGTAGTGCCGTCGGTGGTGGCGCGGAACTCGGGGGCATACATGCACTGCATCACGGCAGGTGCCAGGGTGAAGGTGCCGGGGTTGGTGACATAATAGGTGGTCTCAATGGTGTATTTGCCCTTCTCCATACGGTCGATATACATGGCATCGTAGGTGTTCTGCACGGCCACATAATAGGGTGTGGTGCAGGACCAGACCCAACCCGAGCGGGTGGTGATGGGTTCAAGGCACGAGGCTCGGAAGTGCTTCATCTGCACATACTCCATCGTACGGTCACAAGCGACATTAAGCACAATACGCACTTTGTCGCCCACCATCAATGGCACTTTGTCGTCAACTGGGGTGAGTGTGCCGTCGGCATTTAGGCGATAGACATTTCGGCTGAGCTTAATACCCTCCGAGGTAGCCTCCACCTTGTCCATCTGCTCGGTATATTGGTAATAAACGCCGCCCCAAGAGATATTCTTATTGGGCTGCACCAAGCGCACATCCACCCTACCCTTTTCGGCCATCATAGCCATGCTGTCGCCCACATAGCTATGTCGCAGGTAATTGCTGCCGGCCAAGGTGTCGTGCTTCAACATCACACGCATGGGCTCGCCATCCACCTTCACCTCGGTGCCCTTGCAGAGTGCCTGTATGGCATGCAGGGTGGCCACATCGGTATTCCAGCTCGTGGTCTGTTTCTGCTTCAAAAGCCATTGCTGCATCTTTCCAACACTTGCCACATCCTCAGGCTCAATCTCCGAGAAAGCCTCAATCAGCAAAGCCTGTGTTGTCACCGGACGCTGATAGAAGTACCAGCCGCTCACATTGTCGCGCCAATACATGCCCATCTCGTCGCTATAGAGCGCCTTCTGGCGGATGCGGTTCACCATCTTGCGAGCCAAATCATTGTCACCATTGCGATGGAAAATCAAAGCCAGCTGGGCCTGACAGTACAATGTCTTATATTCGTCGGCATGTTTCTTCAAATTGGAATAATAGAAATCAAAGGCTTCCTTGTTTTTCTTGCCTATATAGCTGTCGGAATAAAAACTGCGGATATAGAGATAATTCAGATTCGTGGGCTCAAGCATTGCCTTAGGATTCTTCTTTAGGTATCGTTGATAACGCTGATAGTCATCATAAGCCTGATTGTCAACAAACTTGAGTGCCCTCTTTTCCATATTCGTCTTTTCGTCGCCCATGGTCTTGGACATCTGGCCTAAGCCTCTCAGGATATGCTGTGTCACATACGGGCTGCTATACTTGCCGCCCGGCATCCACGACCAACCGCCGTCCAAGCGTTGTTCTTTCTTCAGCTTGCCCCACTCTTGCGCAATCTGCTTGTTGATGCGGCTCTCGTCGAAATAATTGGCTATGCGACGCATACGCTCCACTTCGCCCTGCGCGTCGCGCAACCAGGGGGTCTCGCCTATCAGCGTCTGCTTCACCTCTTCATTCTGCAACAAGCGGCTGTCTGCGTCTCCCGCATTGTCGGCCAGATGCTTCAAGTCGGGCATCTGCTGCGCCAGTTGCAGTCCCAGCGTGTTGACATAATAGCTGTTGAACAGATATAGGTTCGACGGATTCTCCTTGTCTTCCATATAGGGCAATGCCATGGCTGCCAGGCGCATGGGGTTGGCCGTATATTCCACCGTGAGGCTCACTGGCTGGACGGTCGCCGACTTGGGCAGTTCCATCGCATAGTCCTTTTCGCCTTGACCATTCATATACATTACCATCGACTTGGTCACGGCCTGGCGGTTGGTGAGCAAAGGCAGCGGCCCCTGTTCGCCATCCTTGTGCCTGCCGCCATCGGCCACAAACTTATAGGTTGCCACCGTGCCACCCACGGGCACATCAACAGTAAAACTGACCGGCACAGAAGCATGTGCGGGAACATGCACAACGGATGAGGCCGACTGGTGCATGGTGTCAATCTCGAAACTAAAATCCACCTTCACAGTCAACGCCGAGTCGGTAAGGTTCACCACCTTGGCCATCAGCCCAGCCTTGTCGCCTTGGCGCAAGAATCGTGGCATATTGGGCTGAATCATCAGCTGTTTCTGTGTGACCAGACTGCGGTGAGCCGAACCTGTGCGCAGCTCCTTGTCCCAAGCCATGGCGCGGATATCCCACTGTGTCAGCAAGTCGGGCACCTTGAAGGAGTAGTGGATTGTGCCGTCTTTGTCGGTATGCAGACAGGGTTCAAAGAATGCCAGCGTGTTCGGATTCGAGCGCATATATTGGGGTTCGGATGGTGTGTCATCTTCATTTTCAACAATGGCTAAATCAGTTGCTATTTCGCGATATTCCGCAATTGCTGCCTTCGGAACATTCACACCTGTCCGTTTTACCACATTTCCAGTCAAAGCCACCTTGCCACTCTCGCCACGAGCCGTACCGCTCTCGGCATATCCCACTCCACCAACTGTTGCCACAATACAGTCAACCGACGTTGGCATACGGGCAATATCGTCGCTCGTCAGCCGCTGTCCCGACCGCGCTATGCCTACTTCTAACAGCATCTGCAAACGCCAACGACCAATGTCTTTGCCCTTATAAACATGCGACGGGTTGTTGTACTTCAACAGATTCCAATTTCCCAAATAAAGATTATTGTCGTCAAAGGGCAGGCTGCGATAGGCCATGCCGAACAAAATCCAATACCACGGGTTGAAAGCAAAGCCGAAAGCAGAATTATATGTATTCAATGCTGCATCATACATCGTCATGGCCAAACTTGCGTCGGTCTCGCCCTCAGGCGGCTTCACCTTGATAGTCCATGTCTCCTGCGTGCCGGGGGTAAGCTTGTCGCGGAAAGTCTCAAAACTGACATCCAAACGCTTATGGGCATAAGGCACCGATACATCAAAAAAGCGGCGCTCTTCCTCGCCATATTTCACCGCCACAAGCGAGACATTCACCGTGCCCAACATAGCCTCGGTGATAGGTATGCGCCAGGTTTTTATACCTTCGCTCACCGTCATCATCTGGTGGCTGACAATGGCCGTATCGACTATTATCGCACAGGCCACATTCACATCCTTATGCCGGCTGCCTATTCTCACCACCAGCGTGTCGCCCACACCCAGACTATCCTTGTTCACTTCTGCCCAAAACAGGGCCGACCCAACCACTTCTTTGGCATCATGCGGCACACATCCAACGATAGCGCTATTTTTCACATCGCCACAACTCAGGCTCACCCGATACATGCCCTCGCCCATCTTGGGCATGGCCACACGTTGCGTGCCGTCGGTGAGCAGCGTGGCCGCATACACCGTCTTATCCACAGGCCACAGCTCGGGGTCGTAATCGGCTCGGCTGTAGGCAAGATGCGGATAGCGCTGGCGGTACTCGGCCTCGGGGATATGGTGGCGAGCGCCTTCTCTAACAAACCGTGTTGCTAAATACGGATGCTGGGGCTGCCGCAGTTTCTCCACACGCACCTGCACCATGCCGCGCATATCGTTGCCGTTGATGTCGGCATAGCGATACTCCAAGGTGTCGAAGTCGGTCGTTGCCTTCAATGTCGAGATGGCAAGATACGTGTTTTCATACCCCACCAGCATTCTGATGCTCTGGCTGTGGGTTTCGCCATTGATATCAGTCACCTCCGCCTGTATCGTGTATGCGAAATTGGGCTTATCTTCCAGCTGCAGGGTGCTATCGGGCCAGGGCACGAAAGCCAGGCGGAAACTGCCGTCGGCATCGGTCACGGTAGAGTCGCTTGCCACCACTTTGTCGTCACACCATCCGCCATACCAGCTGCGCCACCAAGGCTTATAAAAAGAGCGGGTTACCGAATATTTCACACTTGCGCCGCCAACAGGTGCGCCGCTATAGGCTGCCGCAAGACCTTCCACCGCAAGGCTGTCGCCAAATTGCGGCAACAACGACTTGCCTTTGTCGTCGCGCCGATCCACGCCATTCAGCGTCACCACAAACTTGGGCTGCTTATACGCCTCAATGACGATATCTGTCGACTCAGACCCTGCGCTTCCGCCATCTTCCTGCAAATAGGATACAAGTCGCCAACGCCCGGGCAGCGCGTCTTGGCCGATAGCATAGCTGCCATGTATTTCGCCATATTCGTCGGCCACGGCCTTCCAACTGTCAACAGTTTTCCAATCTCCATCCCTGACATAGAAAGTCACCGTGTCGCCAGCCACCAGTTGCGCCTTACGCCTATTGGTTATCTTGGCTCCCACGCACACATAACGTACCGTGTCGCCAGGCTTATACACCGGTCGGTCGGTCAGCAGCGCCCCACGAAACGCCACAGAATCTTCATAATCAACATCACATATTATCCGATATTTCTCAGTCGCTCCGCCACCGCTGACTTTCACATAATATCCGGACTCATAGTAAGCGTCCTTAGGTTTGAAGCGAAAGGCAAAATAGCCATGCCTGTCGGTCTTGGTCTTGGCCTTCACCCACAGTCCATCCAAAAGCGATACCGACTGATTGGCCACAGGCCTGCCCGTAGCATTGTCAACCACATAGCCCGAGAAAGCCGCACTAGGCCCGCACCCTATCACCGCATAACGCAGCACGCTGAACGACTCCGTCACACACCCCTCGGCCTCAATGTCGGCCTTGGGCGACACTATCAGCACATATTGGCCTGGCTCCAAGCCGGGGATATAGGCATAATGCGATGTTAGCGAAAGCCGTTGGTTCGCATCTTCGCAATCCACTGGCATCGACCACGATTTCAGCACCTCGCGTTTTTTCAACAGCGAGAGAACCCCATCATTCGATTTTCTCCCCATTCCCTCGGGGTGCTTCACCACGGCAAAAAACAACGTATCTACATTTCGTACCTCCAAAAGAGCCAAGATATCTTGCCCCGGGGCTGCGTCATTAACATGGACTACAATTCTTTTTTTCAACATTCTGCTACGCTTCTCGGCGCACGCCACGCCGCCTTTGCTCTCGGGCCAACGGGCTATGGCGGTGTCGCAATAGGCCAGAGCCGAAACGTAATTCGACAGTCCCTCTTCGAGCCCTGCCATTTCATAATATAGTTGTGCCACCAGCTCGCAATCCGTTTCGCGATAGCGGGCCAATGCCTCCTGAGTCATGGCCATCAGCTCATTCTTGCTGACATGTCTAGGCAGCGACAGTCGCCTGCGTTCCCATTCCACCAGGCGGTAAAGATTGTCGCGCGTAGGCTGCAACCCACGATAATAGTCTATCAACTGGGCGCACAACTCCATATTCCGCGGAGCGCTGCTCGACTCGATAGCCATCATCATCACCAGGTCGTACATCGTGGGCGTAAGGTCCAAACATGCAGAGTCGGGTTTCTCTGTGCAAAACTCCTCGATGTATTCATTCTTCACCGAGCGCAGAAATACCGTGTCGCACAAGGCCGAGTCCAACTCGCCCATCAGCAGATGGCACACACAGCGGTCCACCCTTGTAAGCCGGGGCATCGCGCTGCGGTAGCGCACTATGGCCGAATCATAAGCATCTTCCATATAATTATAACTGATGCGCTGCATCCACCACGACGCGGTCAGCAAACGGCGCGACAAAGCCTCGTTGGGCGTATTCAAGCGCTCAGACCTCTTCCACGCATCCATGCGGATACTGTCGGCCAATTGGTAAGCATCATGATAATGCTGTTTGCGATGCAAATCGCTCACACGCGCAAACATCAGTTTATATTCAAAACTATTTGTTTGGGCACAAGCCGGCATCACAATGCACCATAGCAAGAATAATAAGAAACAGGACTTCTTCATTACTGGCATAATAATATTTATCTTTCATAACGAAAATTGTTATTATTTATTATACTGCACAAATCAAAAAAACCAATGGAAAACCTCATCATTATGCGTGATGCCTATCGTCATGGGAAGTTGTAATGCTGATACCTCGAAGATGATACGGCATTGTTACGGGGTTATACCGTAGGAACCCCGTAAGATCCCCGTAGGAACCCCGAAAGATGAACGAAGGAAGAGCGAAGGATGGTTGGGTGAAATCATGGTATAATAGGCAGGGGTGAAGTCGAAAAATGGGGGAAATTCGATTGGGAGCATAATTTTATGTTAAAATCGATCGCATGTTAAAGCTTGAAAAAGGGTAGCGGAATGGTTATAATCGCATAGGTATGAGTTCGTTGAACTTTTGTTTTTAGAGGTGTTCTATAGCGGAAGCAGATGGGAATATTGGATAGAATGGTAGTCGAATCATTCGACTATATTCGACTGCCATTCGACCGTGAGAATAGCACCTCTGGCATTGTTTAGCATCATTAGACGGCATTGCCCGAAGGCGTTGACTCGTTTATTATCAACTGATATTCAACTGATAAATGATATGGATTTTTGCTAGTAACGATGAATGTTTCGCAAACCAAGTGAGCATCATAAGGTGTTTTTAATTGAAAGTCGAATGAGTCGAATGAAATTTCTTCTAATTCTTGCGGCTCCTGCAAGAGTAGCTTCGCTGATCCTGGCCCTGGCGAGGGTCAGTCTTACAAGCTTAAACAACAAAAATCTCGCTCAAGCAAGCTTGGCGAGATTTTGTTGTTTTTTAATCTTGTGACTCCTGCAAGAGTAGCTTCGCTGATCCTGGCCCTGGCGAGGGCCAGTCTTACAAGATTAAAAAACAAAAAATCTCGCTCAAGCAAGCTTGGCGAGATTTTGTTGTTTTTTAATCTTGTGACTCCTGCAGGATTCAAACCTGCAACCTTTTGATCCGTAGTCGAATGCTCTATTCAGTTGAGCTAAGGAGCCGATAATGCTTATAAAAAAAATTGTGACTCCTGCAGGATTCAAACCTGCAACCTTTTGATCCGTAGTCAAATGCTCTATTCAGTTGAGCTAAGGAGCCAAATCCGCTTTCTTTATCTCTCAAAAGCGGGTGCAAAAGTACACATTTTTTTTGAATCAAACAAAATTTTTTACAAAAAAATTATCAGAAACGATATAATTGATTATATTTCTGAGTTTTGAAAGATTCATTTTTTAATGCTAGTGCATGTTGGCAGGCTTGCATTTGTATACTTCGGCATATAATTTATCACGAATTTCGGCAAATTCGTCGTCGTCGATTTCGTATTTCGTCATAATTATCATTGGCACAGTTACTTGATCGCCATGATAAGAAGGCTGCAGATAATCCTGAGGATTGGTGAACAACCCCATACTGCTGTAGAAATCAATACGATGGTCGGAAATTTCGTCATGGGGATGCTCTACTTCCAACACCACTTGCTGGGTTTGCTGCGAAAGGAAGTTTAGGAAGACGGCTTTGCCCAATCCCTGGTTGCGGAGATCTTCATCAATGGCGAAATGCTCGATGTAGACAAATTCTTCGAAGGTCCAATAGGAAAGGATGCCTACGAATTCGTCGCTCTCGTCGCTCTCGTTGGTAGCGACCATGAAATGAAATTTTTGTTTGTTACGATGCTTCAACTCCCCAAAAGGAGGTCGCTCTTCGTCGGGAAATGCAGATTCGAAGAGGTCCCTGGCCGCGTGGGGGTGATCGGATTGTGAAAGTTCGGTTAACTGAATCATTTATAGTTTGGTTTATAGAAATATCTTAATCGAATAGTTTGAAATTATTGACGTTGAATCGCAGGAAGATGTTGTGCTGCAATCCGTAGGAGTCGGACTCGTTGTAGCTGACAAACTTGGTTTGGGTGTAATAGAGGTTGTAGCCGAAATCGATGCTGCCGACGCCTGCCATATAGCTGATGGCCACGGTGCCGAAGCCGCCATAGCCGAAAAGGCCTTCGTTGATATACTCGTAGGTGCCGATGCCGCTGTAGGGGGTGGCGCCGCCCCATACGTCGAGGATGCTGTATTGCTGGCCTCCTACCACGATGCCGTTTTTCTGCACTTTAACGCCATTGAGGTTAAAGCCCAGATCGAGTTCGAGATCCATCATCTGGGTAAGGGGGATGCGCTTGGTGATGCCGAAATCGATTAGGGTGCGTTTTTCGGTGCCGTAGATATCGCAGGTGACATATTGGTTGGAGCCAAGTATGCCGGAGCCGTTGCTGCTGGAGATATTGAATTGTCCGGCGGCAGCAAGCTGCGCGTAGTCGAAGCGGAGTATCCAGCCCCAGCCGCGGGAATAAATGTAGCGCAAGCCTACGCCCAGCTGGTAGGAGAGCTTGTAGTACATTCGGGGGTATTCGACCACCTGGAACTCGCGGTAGCTGCCGATGGCGCTGGGGGAAATCTGCCCCAGCTCGACGAGGCGGCTCCATATCTGCGAGCCGTAGAGCTCGCTCTTGAGTACGCGGTCGATAGTATTGGCGTTGACGCCGGGCTTGCCTCCATAGAAACCGGCCGACGAAGCATCGGGTATCACCAATCCTGCATCAACGGCAAGATACAACCCTTTCATCTGCTGGGGGGCAGAAGTGGATTTTTTCTGAGCCGATGCCGAAGGAAGGATCAATAGGGATGCTAGGATAAGGAATAGGATATGCTTCATAGGCTGTGTTTGTGGTGGGTCTCGATTAATTGTGCCAGAAGCTGGCGGGCGCGGCGCAGCTGGATTTTAACTGTGCCCATGGGCATGTTCAGCTTGGTGGCAATTTCGTCGTATGAGAGCTCGTCGTAATAACGCATGTTGACGATGGTGCGATAGCGCGCAGGCAGCTGGTTGACAACATCCTTGAGCAGGGCTCCGCTCTGCTGCCCTATCATGGATTCTTCGGGGTTGTTGTCGTGGGAAGGCAGGGGGTATTCGTAGGCTTCATCTTCGCTATTGACAGAGATGCTGCTCAGCGAGACGGTGTCCATGTGGCGGCGGCGGATGAAATCGATGCCCTTGTTGCTGGCAATGGCGAAGAGCCAAGTGCTGAAAGCATGCTTGGGAGAATAGTTGTCGAGCTGCGAGAATGCGTTGCCGAAGGTTTCGATGGTGAGGTCGTCGGCATCGGCGGGATTGCGGGTCATTTTCAGCATCATGAGGTATATGGGATCCCGATAAAATTTCATCAGGTCCGCATAAGCGCGTTGGTCGCCCTGTTCGCGGGCGGCCCGGACTAGAAGGTAGTCCCTTTGGGCTTTCTCACTTTGTTGTGACGTTTCCATGCGTGTGCTCCGTAGAAGGATAATGGAGTCCTTTGGGGGCTCGTTATTTCTTAGGTAACGGAGATATTGCTAAAATAGTATTTGCAAACAAAAAATATATTTCAAGCAGGGGCGACAGCCAGAAGACCACAGGCTTCATGGAGAGCTTGGCCGTGGAGGCCGAAACGGTAATGATCTGCCATGCCAGCTTGAGGAACACCACGGCTGCAAGTATCTGCCAAGGCACTGTGCCCATGACAAAAAGGAGGGCTGCCAGGGCATAAAAAAGGACTACGCTGATGGGGCGCAGAAGGCGTGCCAGCTTGAGTCCGGTGGTGTAGTAGCGGTGTGTGGCCACGCGATGCTTGCGGTAGTTGTGCCATTGATGCATCGAGGGCTGGGGTTCGACCATGGTGAAGGCACCATCGTCGAGCATGATGCGGGTGTTTTTGCGAGAAGCGTTCTGATTGACAAACATGTCGTCGGCTCCATCGGGAATGCGGTAGTGGTAAATGAAGCCGTGTTTTTTCATAAAGAAGCTGCGGCGGTAGCTGAGGTTGCGGCCGTTGCCGGTGAAGGGATGGCCCATCAAAGCCATGCCCAGATATTCGGTGGAATAATCGAGATTGTCGTACTGCTGTAGGAGGTTGAAAAGGCCTTTCTTGTAATGAATGCCGCAGAAACCGAGCACCATTTGGTCGTCTTTGGCCACATAGCCCGACATCATCTTGCGGATCCAGGCGAAATCGGTTTTGTCTTTCGGCATGCATTCGGGATCGGCCAGGAGGAGATATTCGTTCTTGGCGGAAGTGATGCCCATAGACATGGGGTATTTCTTGCCCAGGTAGCCGTTGGCATTTTCGTTGAGCGGCACCACCTTCAGCTGGCTGTAGTTATCGGTGAGCACTTTGAGCACAAACTGGGTGTCGTCGTTGGACATATAGTTGACGACCACCACCTCGAAATCGGGATAATCCTGCTCGAGAAGATACACGAGATTATTGCGAAGCCATTCGGCATCGTTTTGCGCCGTCAGAATAACCGAAACGGGGGGCGTGACAGGGGCAGGTGCCTGCTTCTTTTTTTTCTTCGGCCCCTTATATCGGCCCACACGCAGGTAGAAAAGTCCGTAATAAAAGCTCAAAAACGCCAAGCATACCACCATCAAGCCAGCCAGCACAATGGTGTAAGGGTCTGTTAGTATATGAGAAAAGTCCATTTCGACAAATATTTGTTCAAAATGCAAAAATATACAATATTTTCGATTTTTTTCGTATCTTTGCACTACGAAATATCAACCGATTGTTGATAACTATTTTTTCTGACCCATTGAAAGGTTGGCATTTATGAAATTCGATATAATAAAAGAAAATAAAAAAAATAACGCACGCGCGGGTGTGATACACACCGATCACGGCGATATTCCCACCCCTATTTTCATGCCTGTGGGCACCGTGGGTAGTGTGAAAGCGGTTCACCAGCGCGAACTGAGAGAAGATATCGATGCCAAAATCATTCTCGGCAACACCTACCATCTCTACCTTCGTCCCGGATTGGACATCTTGCGGGCTGCAGGCGGCCTGCACGGCTTCAACGGCTGGGAGCGCCCCCTGCTGACCGATAGCGGCGGATTCCAGGTTTTCTCGCTCTCCGACAATCGAAAAATCAAAGAGGAAGGGTGCACTTTCCGCTCCCATATCGACGGGTCGAAACACCTTTTCACTCCCGAACGGGTGATGGACATCGAGCGCATTATCGGCGCCGACATCATGATGGCATTTGACGAATGCGCACCCGGCGACTCGGATTACCGCTACGCGAAGAAATCGATGGAGCTGACCCACCGCTGGCTCGACCGATGCTGCCAACGATTCAACGAAACTGAGCCGCTCTACGGCTACCACCAGAGCCTCTTCCCTATCGTGCAGGGATGCAAATACCCCGACCTTCGACGCCAGTCGGCAGAATATATTGCTTCGAAAAACGCCGAAGGCAATGCCATCGGCGGCCTGGCTGTTGGCGAACCCACGGAGGTGATGTATGAGATGATAGAGGTGGTGAACGCCATCCTGCCCAAAGACAAGCCCCGATACCTCATGGGCGTGGGCACCCCTGCCAACCTGCTGGAGGGCATCGAGCGCGGCGTGGACATGTTTGACTGCGTGATGCCTACCCGTAATGGGCGCAACGGACTGCTGTTTACAGCCCATGGCACCATTAATATCAAAAACAAGAAGTGGGAGAGCTGCTTTGAGCCTATCGACCCCGAAAGCCATGCCGAGTGCGACCAGGTGTACACCCTCGCCTACCTGCACCACCTAATCAAGGCCGAAGAGATTCTGGGATTGCAGATATGCTCCATTCACAACCTCACGTTCTACCTATGGCTTGTAACTCAGGCCCGACAGCATATTATCGATGGCGATTTCGACGCCTGGAAGGCAGGCATCCTGCCCGAATTATCGCGCCGACTGTAATTTTTTTTTCAACACCTTGCAACAAAACGCGTTTTTTTGCGTCTATATAT
>JAGHRY010000095.1 GCA_018066145.1 Candidatus Colimorpha merdihippi
GGAATAAATTACTATACAATATGATAACCTACGAAAACAAGAAATCCATGGAGCTCCGCGCCGGTTTTGGTGCTGGTCTCGTTGAAGCCGGCCAGGCCAACCCCGATGTGGTGGCATTAAGTGCCGACGTCTGCGGATCTGTAAAGATTAACGATTTTGCAAAGGCTTTCCCCGAGCGCTTCGTTCAGTGCGGTATTGCCGAAGCCAACATGGTAGGCATCGCTGCCGGAATGTCGCTCAGCGGCAAGGTTCCTTTCCTTGGCGGTTTTGCCGAATTTGTCACCGGCCGTGTTTACGACCAAATCCGCCAGGTGGTTTGTTACTCCAACAAGAATGTCAAAATATGCGGCTCTCATGCCGGTATTTCCCTTGGTGAGGACGGCGCCACACACCAGACCATGGAAGATATCGCCCTCATGAAGGCATTGCCCAACATGACCGTACTTGTCCCCTGCGACTACAATCAGGCCAAAGCTGCCACATTGGCTGCTGCCAAACATGTAGGCCCCGTGTATCTGCGCCTCGGCCGTTCCAAAATGCCCAACTTCACCGAAGAGGGTGCTCCCTTTGAAATTGGCAAAGCCCAGCTGCTGAACGAAGGCACTGATGTTACAATTTTCGCCTGCGGTCACCTCGTATGGGAAGCCCTCGAAGCCGCCAAAGCCCTGGAGGCCGAAGGCATCAGCGCCGAAGTAATCAACATTCACACCATCAAGCCCCTCGATACCGAAGCCATCATTGCTTCTGCTCGCAAAACCCGCGCCGTTGTCACTTGCGAGGAGCATTTATTCAATGGCGGCTTAGGCGATAGTGTTGCTCAAACGCTTGCACTCAATTGCCCCACCCCCATGGAATATGTTGCCGTAAACGACCGTTTCGGCGAAAGCGGCACTCCCGACGAGATGCTTACCAACTATGGCCTTCGCTTCCCCAACATCATCGAGAAGGTTCGCACCGTACTCAATCGCAAATAATAATGCTTAATAATATAGCCGTATTCTGTGCCTCGCACCTAGGGCACAACCCGCTATTTCAATCAACTGCCCAAACCTTAGGGCAGTTGATTGCTTTAAACGGCCTCACGTTGGTATATGGTGGCAGCAATTGCGGATATATGGGCACCGTTTCCTCCGCAGCCTTGGATGCAGGCGGCCATGTGGTTGGTGTGATTCCAACCTTTTTCCCCGATGAGATTATCTACTCTCAACCCCGAGCCGAAATCAAACTCGTAGCATCCATGCAGGAGCGCAAAGCGATGATGCTTGACATGTGTGATGCATTCATCGCCTTGCCTGGCGGAGTAGGCACCCTCGACGAAATATCCGAGGTGCTCATGGCCAACCAGCTCAAACTCACCTGTAAACCCATCGGCCTGCTCAATGTTGATGGATTCTACGACGCTTTACTCCATCAATTAAACCGGATGGTAGACGACACCCTTCTTAACCCCGAATCCATCCGCACGCTAGTGGTCGACGATACCCCCGAAGGATTGCTCGAGAAACTCAACAATCTCTCCCTTTCATAATGGCACACCTACTCACCAAATCAAAATACATTCGTGGTTTGCAGTGTTTGCGAGCCCTTTACTACGACGTCCACCATGCCAAATGGGCATACTACCCACCCGAAACACTTGCCAAGTTTCGCCAGGGCCGCGATTTTGAGAAAACCTTCAAGGACACTTTTCCCAACGGCATCGATATCAGCGCCCGCCTCCACAGCCGCATGGCATCCTATCCCACGCTAACGGCCGAACTGCTGAGCCAACCAGGCGAAGTAGTCTTATTCGAAGCCGGATTTATATACAATGACGTATTGGTCCTAGCCGACGTTGTGCACAAACAGCCCGACGGGTCTGTCATAATTTATGAAGTAAAAAACAGCGATCATGTTTCCGACACCTTCCGCAACGATGTTTCTGTGCAGCACTACGTCATCTCCCATGCGCTCCCCAACATTATTCCTACCGACCTTTTTTGTTCGAAACTGAAGCTAACCAACTTCTTTCTTCTCTTCCATGACGAACAAGGCCAGTTCCAACGCGAGGACTTGATGGAATTTGCTAAATCAATGGAAGAATCCATCGAAAAAAAGGTCGCTCTATTCAAAGAAACCATCCTTTTGCCAACAGCACCTGCTGTAGAGCAATCTTCCCATTGCGACGAGCCCTATGCCTGCCCCTACAAACGCAGCTGCAAATGGAAAGGATAATCGAGGCCCACGCCATCTAAGGGGAACCCCCTTTTATAGCATACCCCTTTTCAACTTTCTTGTTATCCATATCGAGAATGGGATGGCAAAAAAGAAAGTAGTCACATCTGCCACCGGCTGCGTAATCACCACTCCTTCCAATCCCATAAATAACGGCAGCACAAATAGTGGAGGCAAAAAGAACAACCCCTGACGCCCAATACTTATCAGCGCCGAACGAATAGGCATACGAATCACCTGAAACAACATATTGGTAGTTACTGGCAGACTCACCAATCCAAATGTCACACACTGGAAACGCAAGACCCGAATACCCATCGACAGCATTTCGGGATCTTCGTCGCGATACATGCCTATCACCTGGGGAGCGAAAATAAAAATCACCATTGCCACTGTAAATAACAGCAGCGACGAAAAAGTCATGGCGAACATATACGACTTCCACACCCTATCGTACTTCTTAGCCCCATAGTTGAAGCCGGCAACAGGCTGAAAGCCCTGATTGATTCCCAGCATAAAGGAATATGCAAAAGTCATTGTTCTCGACACTACTGCAAAAGCCGCAACAGCCGAAGCCTGACTTCCCGGATCGGCCCATCGGGCAGCAGCATAATTCAAACAAATAGCCCCGGTACAATTAAAGAACTGGCGGCACAGCGAAGGGAGTCCTCCCATCAATATTTCGTAATAAGCCTTACCCGAAGGACGAAATTTTCGAATATCCAAATGTACGCACTCCGGCCGGGTTGTCCCCCATATCAGCAGCATCCAGCAAACAAACTGGCTAATGGCGGTGGCCATGGAAGCGCCTTCCACACCCAGCCCCAATACGGGAATAAACAAGGCATCCAGTCCGATATTCAATATCGCACCCGAAACCAGTCCGATAGTGCCTAAGCGGGCATTGCCTTGCAAGCGATGCTGGTTGTTAAGCGTTAGCGAGGTAATCATGAAGGGTGTTGCCAGCACAATATACCGCAGATAATCTACAGCATACGGCACCACATCGGGGGTGGCCCCAAGCCAGCGAGCCAACGTTGGCAAGTTAAATACAAAGGCCAGCGCCACCAAAGCACCAATAATCAAGGGGGTAAAGAATCCCACCGAAGCCATCATCGAAGCCGTAGCCCTGCGCTTGGCGCCCAACTCGCGCGAGATATAATTGCCCGATCCGTGTCCAAAGAAAAAACCTATTGCATTGATAGCCATCATATAGGCAAACGACACGCCGATACCGGCGGTAGCTTCCGTGCTCAAATGGCCCACAAAGGCTGCATCCACCACATTATAGAAAGAGGTAACCATCATGCTAAGCATGGTAGGCACCGCCAATTTCAGCACCAGCCGCCGCACAGGCGTTTGGGTCATCTCTCGGTATTTTTCCTCCAATGTCATAAGAACAAATAACGCATTTTCGCCAGTTTATTGCCTCAACCACGACAAATATTGCATTTTTAGTGACGACCTCAAAAATAAGTTGCTTTAATTTGACTTGGATTGACAAGCTATTATTACTTTATAATACTCGTTGGCAGAATGAATGTATGGCAGTTACTAAAAATTGATTTCTAATGATTTTGTGCTTTGTTTTTTTTTTGGGGGAGGCTGTCCGAAAACTTAGACCAGAGCC
>JAGHRY010000317.1 GCA_018066145.1 Candidatus Colimorpha merdihippi
GATGTGTGGAATTGAATTTTAAAATATCAACTATGGATAATGAATTTTTGAAGAGTGAAATCATTCGCTTGAAAAAAGAAAAAAATGCCGTTATTTTGGGTCATTATTACCAGCGTGACGAAATACAGGATCTTTCGGACTATATAGGTGATAGTTTGGCGCTGGCTCAGCGTGCCCAGGATTGCGATAATGATATAATTGTTTTTTGCGGCGTGCATTTCATGGCCGAAACAGCCAAGATTCTCAATCCTTCGCGCAAGGTGCTGCTGCCTGATGTGAATGCCAGCTGTTCGCTAGCCGAAAGCTGTCCGGCCGATAGGTTTGCCAGTTTCAAGGCTGAGCACCCCGACCACATGGTGATATCCTATGTTAATTGTTCGGCCGAAATCAAGGCTCTTTCCGATTTGATTTGCACCTCTGGCAATGCCGAAAAATTGGTTCGTTCTTTGCCTGAAGACCAAAAGATAATTTTTGCTCCCGATAAAAATCTGGGTGGCTACATCAATAGTGTAACCGGCAGAAAAATGCTTTTGTGGGATGGTGTTTGCACGGTGCACGACGCTATTCATGCCGAAAATGTATTGAAACTGAAATTGCAGCATCCCGATGCTGCTGTGATAGCTCATCCCGAGTGCAATAGCGCCTTGCTGGAAGTTTCGGACTTTGTAGGCAGCACCAAGGCTATGCTTACCTATATAGAGAAAAGCGGCAAAAAGAAATTTATAGTTGCAACCGAAACAGGCATTTTGTATGAAATGCGGAAGAATAATCCCGACAAAGAGTTTGTAGTGGTGCCTTCTGGCGAAGGATGTAACTGTGCTGATTGCGCCCACATGAAGCTCAACACACTTGAAAAACTTTACAATTGCTTGAAGAACGAAACTCCCGAAATCACCATGTCGGCCGAGTTGATTGAAAAAGCCAAAAAGCCTATTGTAAAGATGCTCGAAATGTCGAAACAATTGGGTATAATCAAATAGCTTGTTATTTGTTTTAGTATAGTAAATGAGTTTGTCGGCAAGTGGTAGGGTAGAGGATTCAACCTGTTGATAAAGAGGTATTAAATTGTTGATAACTCAAAAAAATAATGTTTCACGTGAAACAAGTAGAATATAGGGTAAAGACACAAGGCGAACTGTTCAATTTCTTGTTGGAACAGATGCCCGATACAAGTCGCACCAAGGTAAAAGAGCTGCTGGCGCACAATGTTTGCGTAGATGGACGTAAGGTGAGCCAGTATAATTTTCCTTTGATGCCCGGTATGGTGGTGACGATAGAAAAAGCCGGATACAAAGAGCGATTAAAACCGCGCGATTTGGATATCATTTATGAGGATAACCACTTGTTGGTAATAAACAAGCACGAGGGGTTGCTGTCGTATAGCAAAAAACCGGGCGACAATACTGTCATTACTGTACTGAACAGATATCTTTCGATTACCCACCAGAAATGCACAGCCCATATAGTGCATCGGCTGGACCGCGACACTTCGGGACTGATGGTGGTGGCAAAAACCAAGCAAGTATCCCAATTGTTTGAGGCTGATTGGAAAGGATTGGTATCGGACCGCGCCTATGTGGCTGTGGCTTGGGGAAAGATGGAACCCTCTGAAGGCACTATCCGCTCTTGGCTTACTGATGGTCAGTATTGCGTGCTTTCTTCGCCTACCGATAATGGAGGAAAACTGGCAGTTACCAATTATCGCGTTGTAAAGACCAGCCGCAGATATTCGTTGATGGAACTGCGTCTCGACACCGGTAGGCGCAATCAGATTAGAGTTCATCTTCGCGAGGAAAAACATCCCGTGGTTCATGATCCTATGTATGGCTACAAAAACGATGTTTCTCCTATCAACAGGCTGGCGCTTCATGCTTTCAGATTGGGATTCAAGCATCCCGTCACCGGCAAACAGCTTACGTTCGAAACACCCTATCCTTCCTCGTTCATGAAACTGATGGAATTGTAGAAATATATGTTTTCAAACATGAAAAAAAGAATATATATCGTAGCATTGCTAATAGTTGCAGGCTTTTCAACCCCGCTGTTGGCTCAATGGCATCCTTTTTACAGACCATTGAACTACATGCCGGTTGGCTCCGACCCTGAAGTATATGAAGTGCCCGATTCGGTAATGCTTCCGAAATGGGAACCTCACCTGCATGTGGGTACAGGTTTTATGGGCACCAGTTATGGCGACAATCGGTTGTATACCTCTGTTTCGCCATCGATTATTTATCGCCCTACTAACAAGCTGTCATTTGCAGGCGGATTCAACATTACCACCGATATGGGGCTTAACCCCAACTACAATATTGGAAAAACCGAGCGCAGCCTGATACCTTACCGCAATGGCGGCACAGGATTGGCTTCGGCTTATGTTGAGGCCGAATATCAGGTAGGCGAAAATGTGTGGCTGTCGGGTTCAATATATCACATGGGCGGAACCTATGCGCCCATTTATGGCTGGGGCAATGGCAATGTGTACGACGTATCGGTAACGGCAGTTTCGGCTGCTGCTGCCTTCCGTTTCAAAAATGATAGTTTCCTGCATATCTCCTTCACCTATCTGCGCGACAATTTCGGCACCATGCCCTATATGATGCATGATGCTTGGCATAGCGGTTTTGGCGGATGGGGCATGTATGGAAGCCCCTATGGCTGCAGCATGTATAGTCCTGCCATGATGTACGGCGGATGGTATTAATAAGTATTGACAAGGTAAACTACCGAAAGAAAATTTGTTGTAATATGGAATATAACACACAACGAGAAAAAATAAAGATTAGCGACTACGGGCGCAATATATATAAGCTGATTCAGTATACCAAGACCGAAGAGGATCGTGACAAACGTAATCAGATGGCCAAATCCATTGTAGACATAATGGCTCAAATTGACCAAGATTCAAAGGATACCGATGATTACAAACGTAAGTATTGGGTCCATTTGATGATTCTGGCCAATTGGGAACTTGATGTGGATGTGCCTTACGATATCACGCCCCAGGATACGGTTGAGTTCACGCCCCGTCCGATAGTATATAATCAGCGGAAAATCCATTATCGCCATTATGGCCAGATTATGGAGGACATGATTAAGCGCGTGGCGGAATATCCCGAAGGCGAAGAACGCGAAGAACTGGTAAAATTGATTTCTCATGCCATGAAGCGCGACTATCTTTTGTGGAACCGCGATACCGTTGATGATGAATTGATAACCATGCAGCTCGAGAATATGTCGAAAGGCAAACTCCAATTGCCTGAAGGTTTCGAATTCATGGATTTCCGCGAATATCTTAAAGGCACCGACGATGAGCGCCGTGCAAACGGCACCCGCAAAAAGAAGAAAAAGAAGAAATAACCCATTCTCAAGCACAAGTTGTATCTACGTTATTAATTAATAAGCAATAACAAATGTCCTCATTCGAAATCATAGGTGGCCATAAGCTCAATGGCGAAATATTTCCCCAGGGTGCCAAAAACGAGGCTCTGCAGGTGATATGCGCCGTTTTGCTTACCAGTGAGAAAGTAGTGATAGACAATATTCCCGACATTCGCGATGTAAACAAACTAATCGGTTTGCTGCAATTGTTGGGTGTGCGGGTGCGCCGTCTTAACGATGATTCCACTCTCCTTACCGAAGGTCGCAGTTATGAGTTCCAGGCCGACGATGTCAATCTCGATGTCCTCAATAGCGAGGAGTTTGCCAAACAGGCTGGGGCTTTGCGCGGCTCTATTATGATAGTTGGCCCGTTGGTTTCTCGTTTCGGTTTGGCTGTGGTGCCGCAGCCTGGCGGCGACAAAATAGGCCGACGCAGATTGGATACCCATTTCCTCGGCATGGAAAAATTGGGTGCCAGCATATCCTACCATCATGGCAGTTACCAGGTGAAGGCCGACAAACTGAAAGGATGCTATATGCTGCTGGACGAAGCCTCGGTAACGGGCACTGCCAACATCATCATGGCCTCCGTTATGGCCAAGGGCACCACCACCATTATGAATGCAGCCTGCGAACCTTATATCTACCAGCTGTGCAAAATGCTCAACAACATGGGAGCCAATATCAAAGGTGTGGGTTCCAACCTGCTTACTATTCGCGGAGCCAAAGAACTCCACGGATGCCATCACCGGTTGCTGCCCGATATGATTGAGGTGGGCTCATTCATAGGCATGGCTGCTATGACCCAAAGCGACTTGACCATACGCAATGTGGGCCTCGAACATTTGGGTCTTATCCCGCAGGTATTTCGCCGTTTGGGTATCGAGGTTTGGCAGAAAGGCGATGACTTGTTTGTTCCCTCGCGCGAGCATTACGAAATCGAGCGTTTTATGGATGGTTCTATAATGACTATTGCCGATGCTCCCTGGCCAGGGTTCACGCCCGACCTTATCAGCATTGCGTTGGTTGTATCCACACAGGCCAAAGGCAGCGTACTTATACATCAGAAAATGTTCGAAAGCCGACTCTTCTTTGTCGACAAGCTTATCGATATGGGTGCGCAGATTATTTTATGCGATCCCCACCGTGCAACTGTTATCGGATTGGACCAAGAACATCGGCTGCGCGGCGTGCGCATGTCGTCGCCCGATATCCGAGCTGGTGTAGCTTTGCTGATAGCAGCCCTTTCGGCAGAAGGCAAGAGCCGAATCGATAATATTGAACAGATAGACCGCGGCTATCAGCATATCGACGAACGTTTGCGATTGCTGGGTGCCGATATTCACCGTATTGAATAAAATATACATAATATAATATGTTTGATTTCTTGAAATCCAAACCCAAAAGTGCACGACCCCTTTTCGAGTCGTTGGGTACTGATATGCACTGCCATTTGCTCCCTCGTGTAGACGACGGATCTAAAAGCGAAGAAGAAACTGCCACCTGCTTGCGCATTTTGAAAGCAGCTGGTTTCAATAAAATGTATTTTACTCCCCATTACCAGTTTCCTCGTTTTCCCAATGTCGAGGAGGACATCAAAAACCGTTTCGATGATTTGAAATTGGATTTGGCAACAAATGGTGTTTATGATGGTCCCGAATTGGCCGGTGTTGCTGGCGAGTATCGAGTAGACTCTGGTTTCAAAGAACGTTTGGACAATGGAAGATTCTCATTGATAGGCGACAAATATCTGCTGGCCGAATTTTCTCTGCATCAAACTGTGGTTGGTTTGGACCAAGTGCTTTTCGATTTGCAGATGAAAAACTACGATGTTATCCTTGCCCATCCCGAGCGCTATCCTTATTATAGTGCCTCGTCGCATGTATTGGAGCATTTTAAAAACATGGGTGTCTATTTCCAGGTCAATATCCTTTCGCTGAGCGGATTCTATGGCGAAGGCTCGCGTCGCAAAGCATACGAGATGATTGAAAAAGGCTGGGTGGAATTTCTCGGTACCGATATGCACAATACCCTGTATGCCCAGGCTTTGATTGATAGCACTTATGATAAAAAAATCGAAAAAATGCTATCGAAACATACTTTCTTGAACAATACTATTTCCGAACCGGGCATGCCCCAAATGCCTGGCGCAAAAAAGATTTAATAACATCACTAATATATTTTTTATGAATAGTTTGAATGCTGTGTCTCCTGTTGATGGCCGCTATCGTTCTAAGGTTGAATCTTTAGCAGGTTTTTTCTCTGAAGGAGCTTTGATCCGTTATCGTGTTCGTGTCGAAATCGAATATTTCATTGCTCTGGGTTCGGTAGATTCCCTGCCCATGAAGAAACTCTTTGCCGAGCGTCCTAACCTGGCTGAGGAACTGCGCGATATCTATCGCAATTTTACCGACGAGCATGCTCAGGAAATCAAAGATATCGAAAAAACTACCAATCATGATGTTAAAGCTGTAGAGTATTTCATCAAGCGTCGTTTCGATGCCATGAAACTCGAGCCTTATAAAGAGTTTATCCATTTCGGTCTTACTTCGCAGGATATCAACAACACTTCAGTTCCCATGACCATTAAGGAATGTCACGAGCAAGTGTTGATGCCCCAGTACCGTGCTATCTTAGAAGTAATCGAGCAGCGTGCGCAAGAGTGGAACGATATACCCATGCTTGCCCATACCCATGGCCAGCCCGCTTCTCCCACCTCGTTGGGCAAAGAAATGATGGTTTTTGCTTATCGTCTGCGTCGACAGATGGACTATTTCGACCAGATTCCTTTCTGCGCCAAATTCGGCGGTGCCACCGGCAATTTCAATGCCCATCTGGTAGCTTATCCCGAAGTCGACTGGCGTTCTTTCGGTAACGAATTTGTTTCCAAACACCTGGGACTTGAGCGTTTGCAGTATACCACCCAAATTGAAAACTACGACCACATGGCCGCCTATTTCGATAATTGCAAGCGTATCAACGTTATTTTAATTGACTTCTGCCGCGATATCTGGACTTATGTTTCGATGGAGTATTTCAAGCAGAAAATCAAGGCTGGCGAAGTAGGCTCTTCTGCTATGCCTCACAAAGTCAATCCTATCGATTTCGAGAATGCCGAAGGCAATTTGGGCTTGGCCAATGCAATTTTTGAACATCTGAGCCACAAATTACCCATCTCTCGCATGCAGCGCGACCTTACCGACTCTACCGTCAGCCGCAATGTGGGCGTGCCCATCGCACATACCATTATTTCTTTGGCATCTTTGCAGAAGGGTATGGGCAAACTGTTGTTAAACGAACAAGCATTATATAATGATTTGGATAACAACTGGGCAGTTGTAGCTGAAGCAATTCAAACCATATTGCGTTCCATCGGTTACCCCAATCCTTATGAAACACTAAAACAACTTACTCGTACCAACGAGAAAGTTACGGCTCAAACCATTTCTGATTTTGTTGATACATTGGATGTCGACGATAGCATCAAAGAACGCATCCGTAAGATTACTCCTCACAACTACACCGGTTACAAAGGCAATTTCGAGGTGTAGTACAGCTAGCTCAGCATCCGAGCAGCTGATAGAGCGATTCTAATCGCATCTTTAGCAGCTGCTCGGTAAGAGGAGCTTCGGCACTAATTGTATCGCATATTTGTACCATTTGGTATAAACCAAATTGCGAGATTCGATCGTATGCTTCTTCATCCGGAGTGGCATATCGTAGCTCTTCTTCAGAATGCTGTTGGTGATAGATGATGGCCATGTTTTCGTCGAACATCAGTTCGAATTTCAAATGGTCAATCAGTACGTATGTCGAACGGCGGCCATGCCTTTTCATAATGCGGGGCGGGAATTGCACATTTTGCACATTGCCTATATCGTGAAGCATGCACACAATGGCTTTCCCAAAAGTGTCGGCATCCTTCCACAAAGGCAGCAGCTGGCAGTAGTTCTCAATAAGAGGGCTGTTTGCCGACAATTCTGGTTTGATAAATGCATGACACATTGTTTCTAACTGATGCCATGCATTTCCGCCAACGAAAGCGTGGTGGCGGCAAGGAATAGAATAAAAATCCGATTGCCGCAAGAATTTGAGCACACGGTTGATATTGCGGTAAGTCCCCTCTACAGTGTGGCTGAAAATGCGTTCGTAAGCTTCGTGCAGAAAAGCCACACGAGCATCGTCCGACATGCAATGTTCGAAATCATAGTAGTTAGCGTGCATTGTGCTATTTTTTGCTTTGAATAACGCTGAACCCTTTTTTTTATTGCCTCTCGGGTAATTGTGGCATAGAAATTGATAGATACTTTAGTATGGAAGAACAACAAGTAATATTTCAAATAGACAAACGCACGGTAACCGAAGGCGATGTAGTAGAGATTTCATGGCAATGTCCGAATTCTCAAAGTGTGCTTCTTACACTTGACAATGGTTATAAGAAAACCGAAATCACATTGGAACCCAGTGGTTCTAAACGTTTTCGATTGAATCGTTCAAAAGGCCGTACCCATCTAACCCTTCAAGTGAAAACATTGGAAAAAACCTTTAGTAAGAAGCTGTCGGTAAAGGTTAAGAAAATGCCTACCGTCAAAGCAGAGACTGTTGATCATAATGGTCGAACTATGGGGAAATTGAAAATTTGGTGGCAGAAAACAATGACAAAATGTCACGACTTCACCTCCAAGATCAAAATGTCGGTACAATCGCTCCCGGAAGCAAAACAGCTTGCTGTCAAACTTCTTACCTCCATCGGTATTCTTCTAATCTTGTGTGCTATCTGGCCAGCCATTTATAATTTCATATTAACAGCATTGGTTATATATTTGCTGTTTATTCTTTTAAGAAAATAATCGGGTAATGAGCAAACATAACGATATTGGTCGTGAGGGAGAGTTCCTGGCTCAGCAATATCTTCTTAGTCATGGTTTTGCTATATTGGATACAAATCTGCGTAAAGGAAAATTCGAAGTAGATATTGTTGCTTATCGCGAAGGCCTCATTGTGTTTGTCGAGGTCAAGACACGCAGCCGACTCGATTATGGCAATCCTGAGGAATTTGTTGATATTTCCAAGCAGAAGGCCTACTTTCGTATGGCCAATGCGTATGTTTTAGAACACAATCGCGACGAGGAGGTACGTTTCGACATTATTTCAGTCGAAATGAATAGCGAGGGCTATAACATCAACCATATCGAAAATGCTTTTGCCCCTTGGGAATTTCGTAAGCGTTAATACATTAGTAACTTGTGTATAATCCTTTGCCCCTCATTGATAGTGGGGTGGGAGATGCTAAAAGTTCCAGCCAAGTTTTTGGTGAATGGCTTTAAAGAAACTTTGATTGTGAAGCCGAACTAGCTGGATAGAAAATTTTTCGCGCTCCAAGATTAGTTCTGTGCCACATGGCAGGTGTTGCCGACGTGAGTCGGTGCCTAAATTAAAGTCTTGCGAATGGGTGTGTGTAACCAGCTTTAATTTAGCGCTATCGGGCACGATAATTGGGCGTAGCGTAAGGTTGTGGGTTCCGTTAGGAGTAATAACAAAACAGGCGCTATTCGGGGTCAGGATAGGTCCGCCGCAACTTAATGAATAGGCTGTCGATCCCGTTGGAGTAGCCACTATCAAACCATCTCCGGCATAAGTTGCCACGAAATCGTCGTCTACAAATAAGTCGGTCGACAACAATGAACCGTCGTCCAGGCGGTGTAGACTCACCTCGTTTAAAACGACAGTATCCATATTTTTACCTTCAGGCGTAATCGCCTTCATGTGAATCATTGTGCGTGGTTCAAGACTATATCGCCCGGCCAGCAGGTCAAGAACCAGCGTGTCGATATCGTATCGTCCGGCTGTAGTTAGGAAACCAAGGTGGCCGAAATTGATTCCTAGCACAGGTATATTGCGATTGCCGATAAGATGCACGGAACTCAACAGCGTACCGTCCCCCCCGATAGAGAAAAGAAAATCGAAATGTTTGTCGGGAAGCGTTTCGGTTACTTCTTCGGTCATCACTCCATTTCGGTGCAGAATCTCAGTTAATTGAACAAATTGTTGACGCGATGTCTCTTCAATGTATCGGGCGTATAAGGCAATTTTCATGGTCTTTTTATTTAATCAGTAATATTGTTCCAATATAGGTTTTCTCGGTACCGTCGGCATGGTGGCAGTGTACTCGGTAGATATATGTTCCTTGTGGCAACGCGTTGCCCTCATAGGTGCCGTTCCAGCATTCTGCGATGTTTTTAGTATTGAATACACATTCGCCCATGCGGTTGAAAATATTCATCTCATATCCTTGGGCAAGAGGTGAAGCCAGGTGTGGGCAGAAACTGCCGTTGTCCGGGTCGCCATATCTCAGCGCATTGGCGAAATAAGCATTAGCGTCGTACACCTCTGGCAGCTCTATAGCCAATGTATCCGACAGTTTTTCAACCTGCTGGCATAGGTCCCATACCCCAGCCATGTAGGTGTAGGAGCCAGCGCTGCGGTGAATGTTGTTGTCTTGATAATGTAATTGAGCTTCGCCTGCCGTCCGGGTTAGCTCGGCAATAGGCTCGAATTGGGCATCGTTGCCTTTGCTGCGGTATAGTGTGCAGCTGTTGCCTGCAAAATCAGGGTCTAACTCAACAGTAAGATTTATGGCTGGAAGAGTGGCATCGTATTCAATATCGGCAATGGCTATGTTCTCGGCCGTATCGCCTACCATAAATTCGAAAACATATCGTTGCGATACGGCTTGCAGCGTTCCGCTGCTATTTTCCACGCTGAGATAGGTTTCAACCTGACCTACAGACAGATCGTTAACCACTAAGTCGAACTCATAGGGGCCATCATTTCCAACGCTGAATACTCGTTCTTCCTCCTCGCCTTCGAGTCGGTAATGCAGTCTGTAGGCACCCACGCTGTCGGGCATATTGATATATCGATTCCAACGGCATTTGAAATGGCGCGAACATGGGGTATTGTCGAATTCCAGCACCGGATTGTGGTAATACGGCGTCAGCGGACTGGCCTGCATGCAGCTATCGAAAGCCAGTATTCTGAATGGTCGTTCGGGTATTAATCCGTTGGCTAATTCCTGGGGGCAGAGGTAGGTGCAATTCTCTTTGCCCCATACTGTGTCGTAGTCCAGGCAGGGATTGCCCATACAGATATAATATCCCATCACATCCTCGTCGGGACTGGGGTACCAGCTCAGTACAATCTGATTCAGTTCTTGGTCGGTGCTGCAAACCTTAAGGGAGCAGGGGGAGGTAGGCACATCGTCGCGGTAAACCACTCCGGTGGTGTCGGAAATCGCCATCGACTGCAGATCTTGAACGAAATAGCTCACCGTGTCGGCACACACCACGCGGTTGAGCGTATCGGTATAAGCATTGCCCATTATGGAATCTATCAATGCAAAATCCTCGTCGCTCGGATAGCGCCTGTATATGGCATATTGCGAAATCGTATCGCCCTGCCACTGCAATTGTCCAACTCGGTGGTTTACAGCCACTGCCAGAGTGATGTGCGGCCGGTTTTGCCCCATTGACGTTATGGGTGCCAGCGCGCAAATCAGAACAATTATAGCAGCTATCCTTTTCATTGTATAATGTAGTCTTATTGTATTTTTTGCAATTCTACCAATTGATAGTATCTACCCTTGCGTGCCATCAATTCGGCATGGGTGCCGGTTTCAACTATTTCTCCCCCTTCCAGCACAACTATTTTATCGGCATGCTGAATTGTGGAAAGTCTGTGGGCCACTACCACGGCTGTGCGGTGTGTCATAATTCTTTCCAGCGACTCTTGCACCAGGCGTTCGCTTTCGGTGTCGAGGGCACTGGTGGCTTCGTCGAGAATCAGTATATCGGGGTTGCGCAAAACTGCCCGGGCTATGCTGATGCGCTGACACTGGCCGCCGCTCAACCCTTCGCCGCCGTCGCCTATAGGGGTATCGTAGCCTTGGGGTTGCTGGAGTATAAAGTTGTGTGCGTTAGCCACTTTGGCGGCTTCGATAATTTGGTCGCGTGTGGCATCAGGCATGCCGAAAGCAATATTGTTGGCAATGGTATCGTTGAACAGAATTGTTTCTTGGGCCACCACCCCAATGCGGCTGCGCAAATCGGCCATCAGCAGTTGGGTGATGGGTGTGCCGTCAAAGGTTATGGTGCCGCTGGTGCAATCGTAGAAACGCATCAGCAGGTCGGTCATGGTTGATTTGCCCGACCCCGAGCTGCCTACCAGCGCCACGGTGCTTCCCTTGGCAATGGTGAGGTCGATTGATTTCAGCACCTCGGTGCCCTCGTTGTAGTGGAAGCCCACATGGTTGAAATGTATCTCCTTTTTGAGTTCAGCAAAAGGCTGGGCGTTTTCGGCATCCGTTACCGTTTCCCGGGTATCGAGAAACTGTTCCAGTCGGTCCACACATGCGCGTCCCTTTTTCATTTGGGAGATAGCGGTGGAGAGTTCTTTCGATGGGGGAATCATCAGCACGAACATCATGATGTACGACACAAACAAGTCGGCCGTCAGCTGGGCATCGCCTTGCAGCACCATGGCCGAACCAAAAAGCAGTATGCCTATCACCACGGCATTGCCCATAAAATCGCTCACGGGCGACGATAGGTCGATTCGGCGGAGCACCCTTGTGCGCATACGGGCATATTTTTCGTTGGCCATCTGGTAGCGGTGGTTCGAAAATTCAATGGCGGTATACGCTTTAATCACTTTCAGCCCGCCCACAGTTTCTTCCATGAGCGAGGTCAGGTAGGCACCCAGCTCTTGCAGTTTCAGCGATTTGCGTCGCAGCTTGCGGGTAATGCCCGAAATCACCACGGCAATTATCGGCAGCATGCATAGCACGAAAAGGGTAAGCTTCACGCTGATATAAAATAGCATGGCCACATACAGCACCATGCTTACGATGGCCGTTACCAACTGCCCGATGGAGTTGAGGGTGCTCTCCTCATACTCGGTCATATCGCTGCCAAAATGGGTGAGCATGTCGCCCTTACGGTGACTTCCGTAGTAGGCCAAAGGAATGTGCATAGCCTTGTCGAATAGCTGGTTGCGTATATCCCTTACCACCTTGCAGCGTATGGTAGCCATCTGTATCAGCGATAGGTATGAGAAGATATTCTTGAGCGCGTAAAGCCCGAATACCACCAGGGCAAAATATACCAACGCCATGCGGGGGCCGAACCCCACCAGCCACTCGTATAGCAGCTGCAATCCTTGCGAAAGCAGCGAGGCATCGCCTTTGGGCACCATGGCGGCATTGCCCTCGGGCGGGAAAAGAATCTTCACAAAGTCGGCCACCGAAAGTGCTGTGGCCATGGTAAATACCACCGAAAGCACCACACAAACCCCATAGGCCGCCAAATGGCCGGAGTAATGCTTGATATGTTTTAGTGTAAAAGACATATTTTTTTTGTGCGGGTGTTCGTGCGGGGTGGTATTAATTAAAGAATAACGAGCTTATTGGTTAATTATTGTTTCCTCAGTTGCCAAAAAGCCACCGATGCTGCTGCCGCCACATTGAGCGAGTCGACGCCGTTGGCCATAGGAATGATTACCTGGTAGTCGCACTCCGCAATAGTGCGTTCGGCCAGTCCGTCGCCCTCGGTCCCCATCACTATAGCCAGCCTCTCTTCGGCGCCCAGCTGGGGGTCGTCGATAGGCACGGCCTTGGGCGTAAGTGCCAGTGCTGCAGTTTTAAACCCCATTTCGTGCAACTCCTCCATAGCGGGGTGGGGCCACGATGGGATATAGGTCCAAGGAATTTGGAATACGGTGCCCATGCTCACCCTCACGCTGCGGCGGTTCAGCGGGTCGCAGCAGGTGGTGGTCAGCAGCACGCCATCGATTCCCAAAGCTGCTGCCGCGCGGAAAATGGCGCCCGTATTGGTACTGTTCACCACGCTGTCTACCAGCACCACCCGATTTTTGCCGCGGCATATTTCAGCCACCGAAGGCAGCTTGGGGCGCCGCATAGCGCACAGCACGCCTCGGGTGAGTTCGTAGCCTGTCAGCTGGGCCAGCATCTCGCGCGGCCCGGTGTATATGGGCATCTCTTCCGGGCAGCGGGCAATAATGTCGGCAGCCTGTCCCTGGATGTGTTTCTCTTCGGTTAGCATCGATAGGGGCTGGCATCCTCGCTCCAGCGCCACCCGTATCACTTTTGGACTTTCGCAAATAAATATGCCCTTGTCCGGTTCCAGCCGGTTGCGCAGTTGGGCCTCGGTAAGGTGCGAGTATGCCTTAGCTTCCTCGCAGTCAATATTATCGATGTGTATGATGTTCATCAAAGTAGTATTGTTTTTGTCGCTCGATAGGGGTTTGTTAGGTGCCTAATCCATGCGGAAAAGGGGCATTATTTCAAATTGCAAAGATACAACTTTTTTCTCATTCTGCCCAACATTTTTCCCGCCATGCCCACAACCGTCCTTGCCAGAGCCCCTCTTTTTTGAACGCAGTAGGTCCCTTGTAGCTCCGGGGTAGCTCCGAGTAAGAGTCGGACCTACCTCGGAGCTACAGCGAAGGAAGGGCTTAGTTGGCTTTTGTTTTGATGGAGGCATAGGGCACATGTTTGATGTGGCGGTTTGGGGGAGGGGAGGAATGGCATTCGGACCGTGCAGCAAAGGGCATCAATAGGGCCCCGTTGCGGCATAGGCCGGGGGTGGAATATCGGCTTTGGGGTGGCTTGGTTGGTCCGCCAAAGGCGGGCAGGATAGGGGAGGGGTGCGTTTTTTTTCTGATAAATACGAAAAAAATTGTATTTTTGCAAATTGTATATATATATTATGAACTTGCTAAAAAAATTGTTTTTCGGCTATAAGACAGTCGATAACACCGATTATAGTATGAAATATCTTATCGTAGGACTGGGCAATGTGGGCAGCGAGTACGAGGGTACGCGCCACAATATTGGCTTTATGGTGCTGGACGAAATGCTGCGTCAGGCCCGCGAAAAGAACGAAAATGCTGTGTGGAGCCTGGAACGCCGGGCCTACCGCACCGAGCTGCGCACCAAGGGCCGCACCATGGTGCTCATCAAGCCTACCACATATATGAATCTTTCGGGTGAGGCCGTCCGCTATTGGATGCAGGCCGAGAAGGTGGCATTGCAAAATGTGCTGATTGTGGTGGACGATATCGCCATTCCGCTGGGCACGCTGCGCATGAAGAAGCAGGGCAGCGCCGGTTCGCACAACGGGCTCAAGAGCATTGAGGCCTGTGTGGGCAGTGCCGCCTACTGCCGGCTGCGCATTGGCGTGGGCAGCGATTTCAGCCGCGGCAAGCAGATTGATTATGTGCTGGGCCGCTTTACCGACGAAGAGCGTGCCACGCTGGATCCGCGCATCGAGGCTGCATGCGAGGCCATCCGCTGTTTCTGCACCCAGGGTCCCGACCGGGCCATGAATATGTATAATGGATAATGCGAGGCCGACCGGCTGCGAATTACAAACATGACATTAACGATAGATATAGGCAACACCCGGATGAAATGGGCTCTTTTTGAGGAGGGCCGCCTTATGCTCTCGGGGCTGGACTGCGAGCCGCTGCCCGCAGGGCTGGCTTCCGATTGCGCCATGGTGTGCGCCACCGGCAGGCTCGATTTGGAGGCGCTGAAGCTGGGCACCCACAAGGTGTGGGTGCTGCAGAATGGGATGCCGCTGCCTATAGGCATAGACTATGCCACGCCCCACACTCTGGGCCCCGACCGCATAGCTGCTGCCTGCGGAGCCAAGGCCATGACCGAGGGCCGGGGATGCGTGATTATCGATGCCGGCACCTGCATAACGGTGGATTATCTCGACCCCCAAGGGGTGTATCGCGGAGGTGCCATTCTGCCGGGTTTCGAGATGAAATTTCGGGCGCTGCATACTTTTACGGCCAAATTGCCGTTAATAACTTCTATCGATTCGGCTAAGCAGCCCGTGACGGGACGCTCTACGCAGGAATCTATCGAAGCCGGCGTGCTGACAGCTACGCGCTATGCCGTGGAGGGTTTTGTGCGCCATTATCGCACCCTGGACCCCGAGGCATTGGTGGTGGTGACAGGCGGCGACGCCAATTGGCTGCTGGGCGAGGGCTGCCTGCAGGTTGGCGACTGCCGATGGGAGCCGCTGCTGGTAATGCAGGGCCTGGCTGCCATTGCTGATTATTTAACAAAGTTAGAAAACAACTAGATATAATGAATAGAAAACTGAAAACAGCCATGCTGGCCGTGCTGCTGGGATGTGCAGGCAGCACCCAGGCCCAGAATGGGTTTAATGTGCCTTTCTCCCAATTCGGCATCGGGTCGACCGACTTGCCGTATAGTCTGCCCACGGTATCGCGTATGGGCGGGGTGGTTTACAGCCGTGCCCAGCGCAATTGCATAAACCCCTTCAACCCGGCTTCGTATGCTGCGGTTGAAACCGAAAGTTTTGTGTTTGATATCGGATTGAACCTGCAAACCAGCGTGCTGCGCAACGATGCCAACCGCCAGATGGATGGCGATGGCAATCTGGCCTATCTGATGGTGGCTTTCCCGCTGACCAAATGGTGGAAGACTTCGATGGGTCTGCTGCCTTACAGCCAGGTCAACTACAGCTCTACCCAGGCTACCGACGACCCGCTGACCCAAAGCCGCGTGAAAACAATCTACGACGGCACTGGCGGCGTAAGCCAGTTTTATTGGGGCAATGGTTTCAATATTAGCAAGCGTTTGTCGGTGGGTTTCAACGTGAATTATCTGTATGGCAATATCCAGCGCGCCATATCGTATGATTTCCAGGGCAACGACAGCACCTACTGCATGAATTCCCGCCGCCAGAAAAATACCATGGTGAGCAATGTGCTGTTCGATTTGGGCGTGCAGTACCACCAGCCCTTGAACGATAAATATACGTTGCATGCGGGTGTAACCGCTCGCTTGCCCAGGGATATGCGGGTGGATGACCAGTCGCTGGTGTATACCTACATTCCCAAAGGCAACAACGAATATCTGGCAGACACCATTTTCCCGATGCGTGGCATGAGCGATACCTATGAGAGCGAATTGCAGCAGCCTTTGTCGATAGGCGCAGGCCTGTCGCTGGAGCGCAACGAGCTGTGGGAGGTGGCCCTGGACGGCTATTACGCTCCCTATAGCGATATCAAGTATGTAGAGAATGCCAACTATAGCATTTTCGGCACTTCGGCTTTGCGCTATGCACAAAACTATAAGGTGGCGCTGGGCGGCGAGTGGAAAGGCGACAAGAACGCTTCGTCGTACTGGAAACGCATTGGGGTGAGCGGCGGCATGTACTATAACTACGGCCGCTTGGCACTTGAGCTGTCTGATGGCGCAAGCTACTCGCTCGACGAGATAGGCGGCGGCGTAGGCTTTGCCCTGCCTATGCGCAAAGGCCAGTCGGTGATGACGCTCAGCGTGGGCTATAGCTCGTTTGGCAATTCGCAGCTGCTGCGCCGCGACTGCTTCACTTTCGGCTTGAGCATAGGATCGTGCGAACGCTGGTTCCAAAAGCGCAAGTACAACTAAAGGCCTCGCTTCCCGAAAAAAGCAAATTCCCGAAGACTTTCCCCGATTTTTCCCGGAAAAATAGGGGCCCGATAAAAGAAAGAAAATATAATTAATAACACTAAAAA
>JAGHRY010000209.1 GCA_018066145.1 Candidatus Colimorpha merdihippi
GAAAAGTGGATTTCTTATTATCTCTTTCAAATCGTTGAATTTTTAGATGTTACCTTTATACAATATTTGTGCATTTGCTGCGTTACTTTGTATTATTAATCATTATTTAATTATGCAATCATGAAAAAATCAGGTTCCAAATTTATTGTAATTGCCGTTATTGGTGCAGTTGTTCTTGCCTTCATGTGGGGCATTGGAGTGCGTAATAAGCTTGTTGGCGTTGAAGAGGATGTGTCGCAATCGTGGGCCCAGGTGGAAAACGTATACAAACGCCGTGCCGACCTTCTGGCACAGGTGGTGTCTACCGTGCAGGGTGCAGCCAATTATGAAAAAGGTACCCTTACCGAGGTGATTGAGGCTCGTTCCAAAGTGGGTTCTGTGCAGATTGATGCAAATAACCTTACCGAAGAGAAAGTGGCTGAATTCCAGCGCGCCCAGGACAATCTTTCGAATGCCCTTACCCGTTCGATGAATGTGATTGTTGAGCGTTACCCCGAACTTACCGCTACCAAGGGTTTCCAGGACCTCCAGGTGCAGATTGAGGGTTGCGAAAACCGTATCACTACCGAGCGCGGCCGTTTCAACGAGAAAGTCAATGTGTATAACAAGATGCTCCGTACCTTCCCCAATAATATCGTTGCCGGCATTTGCGGTTTCGATAAGAAGGGTTATTTCAAGGCTCCCGAGGGTGTGGAAAATCCTGCTGAAATCAAGTTCGAATTCTAATAATTAAAAGTGTTCTGCCGTGAGAAGTAGGACGTTATTTATTTGGTTTTCAATGCTCCTGTGTTTGGCTCAAATGGGTCTGGCGCAGGAGCCTTGGTGTCCGGCCCCTACACACCAGCTGGTGAACGACTACAGCGGAGTGCTGTCGCCCAGCCAAAAGCAGGAGCTGGAAAATCGTTTGGTGGCATTTGACGACAGTACGTCGAATCAAGTGCTGATTGTGATTGTGCCGTCGTTGCACGATTGCGAAATTATGGAATTGGGAACTCGCATCGGCTCTACTTGGGGCGTGGGTCAGCGCGACTCTAACAATGGTGTGGTGATTCTCATCAAGTCGAAAGAATCGAAGTCGGACTATGGAGATGTGGCTATTTTGCCGGGTTATGGGCTCGAAGGTGTTCTGCCGGATATGTTGTGCAACCGAATTACCGGCGATATTATGGCTCCTCAGCTGTCGCAAGGCGACTATTACCAGGCGATTTCTGATGCTCTTGACATTATCGAACCTGCTTGCCGGGGCGAATTCCAACACAAGCGCTCATCGAAGGATTCCGATGGCAGAGGCAATTTCTTTGTGCTCGGTTTGGTAATACTGATTATTGTGGTGGCCTTTATTGTGGGTACCCGCAATAAGAAAGACCCGCCAGATAGGGATGATTTCTTCGACGATCGTGACCATCGCAATCGGCGTAGCCTTTGGCCGTTCATCTTTTTCCCTCGTGGAGGTGGCTCGGGTTTTGGCGGCTCAGGCGGTTTTGGCGGTTTTGGTGGATTCGGTGGCTCGGGCGGCTTTGGCGGCTTTGGTGGCGGAAGCTTCGGTGGCGGCGGTTCGCATAGCCGTTTTTAACAGGCCTTTGTGTTTTTGAAAGTTAAAGATTGAAATCAATAAAAATAGATGAGTAAGATAATAGTGGGCACGGATTTTTCGAAAGGATCCGGTATGGCTGCACAATTGGCTGTGGATATAGCCAATCATTTTCGCGAGGATCTTCTTTTTGTGGGTCCTACGGTCAAAGGTATGTCTCATGACGAGATGTCGTTGGAAATTGCCAAACTAAACCAGGCGATACCTTTCCTTAATGGCATCAAGCTGGAAAATAGAATCTATAAGGGCGAGAAAAGTCTGGCCGAGGTACTATGTTCTTTGGCCGAGAAGGAGTCGGCCTCAATGGTGGTTGTAGGCACCCAGGCAATAGCAGGCCTGCAGAAGCGTCTTTGGGGTGCTGATACGTATGATATTATCGAACGATCGACTTGTCCGGTGCTATGTGTGCGCGAAGATTTTCAGTTTAATTCGGAGCTGAACAACATCCTATTGCCAATCGACAACACGCCCCATAGCCGTCAGAAAATTTCTGTGGCACTCCGATTTGCCAAGAGTTTCGGCTCTACCCTCCATTTGGTTGCCTTGAACGAGTCAACCCGTCCCGATGTGCATGCCCGAACCCGCAGCTATGCACGTCAGGCACAGCAGTATCTTGAAGAGATGGGGGCAAAAAACACGTTGGATTCGATTGAGGTGCGGGACGATGTGTCGTCCTCGTTGAGGAGCTATGCCGCCCGGGTAAATGCCGACATGATGATTTTGATGACCGAGCCAGGCTCGAAACTTTCGCGTCTTTTTGCCGATAGGCACGAGCATCGAACTTTGGCAGAGTCTATCATCCCCATACTAACAATGCCATCAGAACAGCTGCATACACTTCATATTTAAGGAAGTGGGCACGAAAGAATCGCCATCATTCGTTATCGGTTACGATTAATTGTGCCGATGTGCGGCATGTGGTGGTCAATAATCAAGTAGCCCCACAAAACCTAGCAGTAGGTGATGTGGGGCTATTTGATTGTTATGATGAATGCAATTGGAAATTATCCTTCGAGGTGTTCGTTGCGGAGCAAGTCGTTGATGGTTTTAACGGGGTTGAATGTGGCAAGCGGCACTTCGACGAACAAGGTGGTCCAATGAGCCATGGCCCCATTCCACAGTCCGGGCAGTTCTTGCGATTTGAGCGTGATGGCTCCTTTGGTTTTCTTGCTGATGAAGCCTGTTGCGGGGTCGACAAATTGGCGAAGGTCGAAATACCGTCCGCGATAATTTTTGGTGGCGCATACCAAGTCCACAGGATTGAAGTGGGTGGCGCCATTCAGAATGGCCTCCTGAGAGGGGTCTTTGCGGTTGATCTGGGCAGTTTCGACCACTTGCAGGCTCTGCTCGCCACGACTGTTGAGGGTGATGAATGGGCCGCCGCCAGGCTCACCTTGGTTTTTGACCATGCCGCAAATGCGCATGGGGCGGTTTAGTAGCTGATGGAGCATGTTGGCTTTCTGTTCGGGTGAAGCTGTAGCGTAGCCTTCGGGAAGAAAGATATGGAGTTTTTCTTGGGCGAATTTCTCAATGGCACGGAGCTGTTGTGCCGAAACGCCTTGGTCGAGGAGATGCAGGTATTTGAAAGTCTGCTGCTGGAGGTCGAGCAAAAGTCCGGCCAGCACCTTTTTGTAGATAATGGTGGTGTGCTTCATCCAGTCCGGGACTACGTTGTCAATGTTCTTCACAAAGATGATGTCGGCACGTTGCTCGTTGAGGTTTTCGATTAGGGCGCCGTGCCCGCCGGGGCGGAAGATAAGGCGGCCTTCATCGTCGCGAACAGGGTCGTTCTGCTCATTTACGGCAATGATGTCGGTGTAGTGCTTCTGTTCGGAAAAGGTGATGTGAAGTTTTACATTAAAAGCATTTTCGTAGTAAGTCTTGACTTCAGATATTTTTTTGCGGAATAAGGCCTTGTGCTCGGGCGAAACGGTAAAGTGAATGTTCACAATGCCATTGCTTTGGCGAGCGTATTCGGCGCCCTCGACGATATGCTCTTCCATGGGCGTGCGCTGGGTGAGGCCGTATCGATGGAATTTGAGCAGTCCTTTGGGTAGGCTTCCGTAGGCGAGATACTGTTCTTTGAGAAGGAAGTTGATGATAGATGAAAAGTCGCCCCGTTGCAGATAATCCTCGAAATCGGCATGCGAACGCTCCATGATGTCTATCAAATCGTTGGAGAAGGCGAATGTGCGTATGTGTTCGAGGAATGTTTTCACCTCGGGATGTTCTTTCTCGATGTTGTAGTCGAGGCCGAAGTAGGTCGATGTGAAAGCATATAGGTCCTTAAACATTCTGGTGGCTGCACCTGAAGCAGGAACGAATTTGAGAATCCGTTTGTTTTTGGCGTTTTTCTTGTAATAGTTTGAATACCGGTCGATGTCGGAATCTTCGAGGCGGAGGATGCCCCCGTTGGCGATGGTGGCAGCGTCGACCAGATGGGTTTTGGGAAAACCTTGACGGAAATTTTCGATTTGATGTTCAACGTCTTCTGGAGTAAGGCCGAGTGTGGCTATTTGTTTCAGGTCGGCATCGGTGAATTTTGTTGGCATGGCAGATGCGTTTTAGAAATTATTAGGTTGGTTACTTGTAAAAAAATCCAACTTACTTTGGAACTACCGAAACCAGGAGCGCCAAAATAAGTTGGACTATCTAGGGTTGTTGAGCTAGCAACAGGGAATTAAATCTCCTGGAAGTCGGCGCGGCCGAGAATCTTTTCGCTGACAACTTTGACGGTGGTGGTAACCGTTTCGCCCGATTTCAGACGAACAGATTTCTCGCCTTGGCGATAGTAGAACTTATGGTTGAGGGTGTCGGGCTCATCTACGCGGGCAATGACGGTGAAGATGGCGGGAGCGGCAAATTTGGTTTGATAGATACCCTGGGAGTTGCATTGGCCGGTATCGGCAATAGTGCCAACAGTAGGATTATTGGGGTCGGATTCGTTTTCTTTTACATATTGAATTTTCACCCAAGCACCAGCGGCAGGGGCATTGTTGTTCTTGGAATCGAGAACAGTGACGTCAATATAACACCAAGTGTCCTTATCGCAGGAGCTAAAAAGACAGGTGGATAATGCGCTGATTAACAGGATGCCGATAAAAAGCAGAGTTTTTTTCTTCATAAAAAATCGTTTATTTTTGTGTTTATATGAATTTTTTTGACTAATTTTGCATTTGCAAAGATAATAATTTTTCGTGGTATGAAAACAAAAAAAATAACTTTTTTATTAGTTTTCTTATCCTTATTTGCTGGAGTTTTTGCCCAAAAGGCTGACAAACAGGGTAAAAAGGGTGAGAAAGTTTTTTATGTAAAAATCGAAACTTCGTATGGCGACATGGTGGTAAAATTGTACAATGAGACCCCATTGCACCGCGATAATTTTGTAAAGTTGGTGAAAGAGGGCACCTATGACGATTTGCTCTTTCATCGCGTTATTGGTAATTTCATGATTCAGGGCGGTGACCCTAATTCCCGCAATGCCAAGCCTGGACAGATGTTGGGCGATGGCCAGTTAGGATATACCATTCCGGCTGAGTTTGTGCCGGGGCTGTTTCACAAAAAAGGAGCCTTGGCTGCTGCCCGTCAGGGCGATGAGGTGAATCCTGAAAAGGCCTCTTCCTCGTGCCAGTTCTATATTGTACAAGGTGATTTGTGGGATGAAGGCCGACTGAAGATGGTAGAGCAGCGTTACGGAAAGAGTTTCACTCCGGAACAGGCTCAAGTGTATGCCACCGTAGGAGGCACGCCTTTCTTGGATGGTGATTATACCGTTTTTGGCGAAGTGGTCGAGGGTATGGAAGTGATTGACGCAATTGCCGCCGTGCAGACTGACCGCATGAATCGCCCGATTAAAGATGTGAAAATGAAAATGTACCTTATAGAGAAATGAATTCACTGAAAGATAAAATTCAGGCCTATATCAACGATATCCAGGCCACCCAGATTGAAAAGTTCCAGGACCGTGCTGCCGAAGTGGAAATGTTTCGCGTAAAGTACCTGGGTAAAAAAGGTATTATCAGCGACCTTTTTGAACAGTTCAAGGCTATTCCGAACGAGGAAAAGAAAGATATTGGCAAGGCCCTCAATATGCTGAAAGTGGCCGCCATGGACAAGATTGAGGAGTTTAAGGCTTTTGTCGAGAACCATGAATCCGAGGAATTGGCTCATGACCTCACTATGCCTACCGATTATGCCCAATTGGGCAGCCGCCATGTATTGTCGGTTGTGATGAATGAGATTACCGATATCTTTGCCCGAATCGGTTTTACCGTTGCAGAATCGGTAGAGATTGAGGATGACTGGCATCTCTTCTCTGCGCTGAATTTCCCTCCCGATCATCCTGCTCGTGATATGCAGGATACCTTCTTTGTCGAAAAGGAAGAAGGAAAGCAGGAGGTGGCTTTGCGCACCCACACCTCGTCTGTTCAGGTTCGTGTGATGGAAAAAACACAACCGCCAATCCGCATCATCGCTCCCGGCCGAGTGTTCCGCAACGAAGCTATCAGCGCTCGTGCACATTGCATTTTCCATCAGGTGGAAGCTCTGTATGTGGATAAAAATGTGTCTTTTGCAGACTTGAAACAGACCCTTTTGTATTTTGCTAAAGAGATGTTTGGCGAGCAGACACAAATCCGTCTACGCCCATCGTATTTCCCCTTTACCGAACCTTCTGCCGAGATGGATATCTCATGCAGCGTATGCGGTGGCAAGGGATGCAACATTTGCAAAGGCACCGGCTGGCTCGAGATTCTCGGATGCGGTATGGTCGACCCCAATGTGTTGAAATCTTGCGGTATCGACCCCAATGAGTATACTGGCTTCGCTTTGGGCATGGGCGTGGAACGTATGGCCATGCTCAAATATCAGATTCGCGACTTGCGCCTCTATTTCGAGAACGATTTGCGTTTCTTGAAGCAGTTTGATGCAATTGTATAGTACAAACCTTTGAAATAATGAGTACTATCACGCTGAATGGAATGCAGTTTTATGCCTTCCATGGCTGCTTTTCCGAAGAACAGCAGATAGGCACCTATTTTACCGTCGATGTTGCGTTCGAGACTGATACATCTCGGGCGCAGCAGAGCGACGAGATTGCCGATACGGTGAGCTATCTGGACGTCTACCATACGATCAAACATGAGATGATGATTCCATCTCACTTGCTTGAACATGTGGCAGATAGAATAGGTGGTTCGATGCTGGAGGAATATCCAGCAATCAAACGGGTGTGTGTGAAGGTGTCCAAGATGAATCCTCCTTTGGGAGGACAGTTGTCGTCGGTAACGGTGGAGATTACAAAAGACCGTTCTCTGTGAAACTGTAGTAGTCGCGTTTGCCCTCAGAGGTGATGCCGACGATGATGTGTTCTATTAGTTTGATTTGCAGTATATCTCCTGCTTTGGCGATACGCTGTGTGAGTTCTTTGTCAGCTTGGCTGGGAGCGAGTTGTCCGGATGGATGATTGTGCGCCACTGCTACGCCTATAGCGTTGAATTCCAGTGCCCCTTGGAAGATGAGCCGTACATCAACCGTGGTTTGTGTGATGCCTCCCATGCCGATGCATTTTCTGCCGAGTACTTTGTTGCGTGAAGATAGGTATACGGCCCAGAATTCCTCTCTGGGAAGGTCGATGATTTGGGGGGCTATGTAGTGGAACAAATTTTCGCAATTTCGAATGATGTAATCCTTGTTCTCATTCGCTTCTTTGAGCATTCGGTTGCCCAACTCTAAAGCGGCTAGAACGGTGACTGCTTTGGCCGTTCCAAGCCCTTTGAATTCGCGTTTGATATCGGCTACCTCTAGTCGTGATAAGTTTGTGATTTTGTTGCCGCTATATGCCATCATATCTTTCGCGATATCAATGGCGCTATGGCCAGGGATGCCTGTTCGAAGAAGGATGGCGAGAAGCTCGCTGTCGGTAAGCGATTTTTTGCCCCGTTCAGCCATCTTTTCGCGGGGGCGGTCTTCGAGTGCCCATTGTGTAATCGGCATCGATTTTTTTGAGGAGTTTTCAGTTGACATTTGCTCAAATTTTTTTGCAAAAATACATCTTTTTTTTGGGAAATTGTTGTAGTGTCGATAATTTTTATTATCTTTGCATGTTCAAAAATTGCAATTATATAAATAAATTTAACACATAAAACATGCAAAACAAAGGACTTATCAAATTTCTTACATGGGCATTTGTCTTAGTATGTTTGTACCAATTGTCGTTCACATTGGTGACAAGCAGGGTGGAGAAGAATGCAAAATCCGCTGCAGATGCCTATGTCCAGAGCACAACAACACAAGATTTGATTGCGAAGAAAGCTCATGGCGATGAACTGTACGCCCAGACCGTAAAAGACTCTCTTTTGGTCGACCGCGAAGCAGCCTACCTCGATTCCATGGCAAGTGAAAAGGTTTTCTTAGGCTACACCTATCGTCAGTGCCAGGCTCGCGAGATTAATCTCGGCCTCGACCTGAAGGGTGGTATGAATGTGATGCTTGAGGTTTCCACTGTAGACGTAGTTCGCGCTTTGGCCGGACATACTGAGGATACCACCTTCAACAAAGCTATCGAAATGGCTGTGGCAAATCAGAAGAAAACCACCAACCGTGACTTCGTTTCGCTGTTCTACGATGCTATTCGTGAGATCAACCCCGATGTCCAGTTGGCTTCTTATTTCAACACTCAGCTCCGTGACAAAATCAAGCTGAACGACAACAATGATGCAGTTATCAAAGTCGTTAAGGAAGAAGCTGCTGGTGCTTATGACCGCACTTATGAGATTCTCCGTCAGCGTATCGATAAATTCGGTGTTGCTCAGCCCACTATTCAGCAGCTCCGTGCCAGCGAGCGTATCCTTGTTGAACTTCCTGGTGTTAAAGATCCCCAGCGTGTTCGCAAACTCCTCCAGGGTACCGCTCAACTCGAGTTCTGGCTGACTTACGACAATTCCGAAGCGTACATGATGCTCGAAAAGGCTGACAAGTATATCGCTTCTATCGGTGGAGCTAATGCCGAAGCTCCTAAGGTTGCTGAGGAAGTTGACGAAGAGTCCGACACTACCGTTGCCGAGAATGCCGCTAATAAACTTCTTGAGGCTGCTGAAGAAACTAATGCTGTTGAAGAAGGCATGGGCAACATCACCAAGGATCATCCCATTTTCAACGAGAATATGTTGATGCCCAACATCAATCCTCAGGGTGGCCTCATGAGAGGTCCTGTTGTGGGTTATGCACAGGCTAAGAACCGCGATGCTATCAGCCGCATGATTCAGCTTGCTTTCGACAAGAAGGTGCTGGACAGCCGTACCGTTAAATTCCTCTGGAGCGCTAAGCCTATTAAGGACGGCTCCGATATCTATCAGTTGTTTGCTATCCGTATCAATACTCGCGACGGTTCTGCACTTCTCGAAGGCGATGTTATCACCGATGCTCGTCAGGATTTCAGCCAGGCCGGCGGTAACGAGATTTCGATGACTATGAATAATGAAGGCGCACGCGAGTGGAAGCGTATCACTGGCGAGAATGTAGGCAATTGCATCGCCATCGTTCTCGATGACCTCGTGTATTCTGCTCCTGTTGTCAACGGCGAGATTGCTGGTGGTCGTTCTTCTATCACTGGCGACTTTACTTTGGAAGAGGCCAAGGACTTGGCCAACATTCTTAAGAGCGGTAAACTTCCTGCTCCTGCCATCATCGTTCAAGAGGCCGTTGTAGGACCTTCTCTCGGTCAGGAATCCATCCACAAAGGACTCCTCTCTTTCATCCTTGCATTTATTGTAGTTCTTATATATATGGTCGTATTCTACAACCGTGGCGGTTGGGTTTCGGTCATTGCACTTATCACTAACATTTTCCTCCTCTTTGGTGTGCTTGCTTCTGTTGGTGCCGTTCTCACCATGCCTGGTATCGCTGGTATCGTGCTTACTTTGGCTATGGCTGTCGACGGTAACGTTATTATCTACGAGCGTATCAAGGAAGAGCTCCGTGCAGGTGCCAGCATGGCGAATGCCGTTACCGCTGGTTTCAGCAACGCTTATTCCGCAATTATCGATGGTCAGGTGACCACCTTCCTGCTGGGTCTCGTTCTTATCATGTTCGGTTCTGGCCCCGTTCAAGGTTTCGCAGTTACCCTCTGCATCGGTATCGTAACCTCCTTGTTCACCTCTATCTTCATCACTCGCATCTGCATTGACTGGATGCTGAACCACAAAAAGACCCTCAATTTCTCCTTCCCCTTCTCCGAGAATTTCATGCGTGATGTTCATGTTGATTTCATCGGCAAACGTAAAACCTATTATATTATCGCAGGCGTAGCTATCGTTATCTGCCTGGCAGGTATCTTCACCCGCGGTCTGAGCCGTGGTATTGATTTCACTGGTGGTCGTACCTATGTTGTTCGTTTCGACCAGCCCGTCAACGCTGTTGATGTTCGCTCGGCTCTTGACAATGAATTTGGTGAGGCTCCCGAAGTGAAGACCTATGGTCCCAGCACTCAGTTGAAGATCACCACCAAGTATAAAGTTAATGAAGACGGTGAAGCTGTAAACAACGAAATCGTTGATAAGCTTTATGCTGCTACCAAAGGCTATTTCGCAAACGGTATTACTGTAGAAGAATTCCGCAGCACCGAAACCAATCCTCTGGGTATTATCCAGTCCGAGCAGGTGGGTGCTACTATTGCAAACGACTTGGTCCGTAATGCTTTCTTGGCAGTTATCGGCGGTCTGCTTGTAATGTTCTGCTACATCGGTGTCCGTTTCCGTAGCTGGCGCTTTGGTGTCGGTAGCGTTACTGCTCTGGCCCACGATACTATTTTGGTTATCGGTCTCTTTGCTCTTCTCCATGGTCTGCTTCCTTTCAACCTGGATGTTGACCAGTCGTTCATTGCCGCAGTTTTGACTATCATTGGTTACTCAATCAATGCTACTGTGGTTATCTTCGACCGCGTTCGTGAGAACCGTGAGAAATATCCCAAACGCGATCTCACCGCTCAGATGAACGATGCTATCAATTCCACTTTGGCTCGTACTATCAACACCAGCGGTACCACTTTCTTCACCTTGTTGATGATGTTCATCTTCGGTGGTGAGGTTATCCGTGGTTTCATCTTTGCTATTTTGATTGGTGTTGTGGTAGGTGTGTTCTCGTCGGTTTGCATTGCTTGCTCCATCGTTTACGAGATTTCCAAGAAGGAACAGAAACAGCTCCACGCTTAATAACGCTAAGAATAGTTTATCATTAATAAATAACTGAGAAGATTGTGAATACATTCCTTTTCATCATGGTGGCGATGCTCCTGGTCGGCTTTCGGTCTTACAAGGCCAAGCTTCGGCAAATGGCCGATCAGGAGGATTCCTCCGAGTCTGCAAATGCTGCATCGAAGAGCGCTTTTGAGTCGCTCTTTGATGTGCATTCTGACGGTATGGACAGCGCTGCTTCGACAAGGTCGTCAAATAGTAGCAGTTATTTCAGTTATGAGACTTCTGAAGATTCTCCCGAATGTGAGGTTCACAACCCTAAAAACGAGAATCTAACTACTGCTGACACGAAGGAAGAACTATCGGCAGAGCCGGTAAATGTAGACCTTCGTCAAGCAGTTATATACCAGACTATTCTTTCCAACAAGTATCTCGATGAGATGCAATCGTTAGATAATTAATTAATCCATTATAGTAATAATACCTAAATGAGTATGTTTAGAAAAGTACTAATGACAATCGGTCTGTTGCTGATGGCGAACTTCGTCCTCGCACAGGGTACCATTAAAGGTACCATTATCGATCCAAAGACAAAAGAGCCTGTGCCTTTTGCCAACGTCGTTGCTCTGCAAGACGGAAAACAAATCAAGGGTACGCAAACAGACATGGATGGTAATTTTACGATTAAACCTCTGGCTGTAGGCCAGTATACGATTCAGGCTTCCTGTGTCGGCTACAACCCCTACACTCGTCCAGACTTTACCGTAAAAGCATCTGGTATCTCTGTTTGTAACATCGAGATGTCCACTGCTTCTAAGACCCTCGAGGTTGTAGAAATCGTGGATAACAAGAACCCCATCATTGATGTCGGTGATGCTTCTTCCGGTCAGCGTATGACTTCGGATGATATCGCCCACATGCCTGGTACATCAGTCGATGCAATCGTTGCCGCTGTTGGTGGTGTCGGTTATAGCGATGGTGGTACCAGTACTGCCCGTGGTATGGATGGAATGGTTACCCAGGTGGGTGGCGTTCGTAAACGTACCGGTGTGAATGTTCCTAAAGAGGCTATCGCCGAAATCCAGGTTATCCTGGGTGGTACCCCTGCCAGCATTGGTGAGGCTCTCGGTGGTACCCAGATTATCACACTCAAACCCCCAACCAGCCAGTTCAAGGGTTCTCTCCGTTATGAAACTATCCTGAATTCCAACCAATATAACTTTTTAGGTGCTTATCTTACCGGTCCTGTTTTCAAGAAGAATATCTATGACGAAAATGGTGAAAAAACCGGTGACCAAACCTTGGTAGGCTTCCGTCTGACTGTTCAGGGTTCTACTCGTAAGAGCGGATTCTGGATGCCCAAAGGATATGAGAACTTGATTGTAAAGGACGAACTTGTTCGTCAATATGAGCAAGCTCCTATCGCTTATGATCCCATTACTGGTACCGTTAACTACGCTGCTGAGACAGGTCTCTATGCTGATGATTTCTATTCTTTCAATAAACTCTCTGCTAAAGATTTTGGCGGTGATAAAAGCCGTGTACCTTTCACTCGTAACTTCGTAATCCAGTCTCAGTTGGCTTTCGACGTTCGCTTCACCGATTATGCTACCTTGACTGTTACCGGTGAATTCAGTTACTCTCATTCACCCTCTAATGGTGTTGCTCCTCTCAATATGTCCCGCACTGCTAACCAGGTTTCTGAAGGCATGGGCTGGTCCATCATGGCTGACTTCACTCAGCGTTTCCCTGATAATGATGCTCCTGATGCTAACAATACCGAAGGCCAGAGTGCAAAGGCAAAGGCTATCACCAATGTAATGTACAACATCACTGCTATGTACGAGCGTTCCACATCCAAGACCTACAATGAGGTTTTCGGCGGTTCACTCGACGATATTTTTAAGTATGGTTACAATGGTTCTGTAGTTACCAATCAGACTCCTTCATACGAATTCAATCCTTCTTTCAACTATAACGGTATTAGCCGCGCTGCTAATGTTCAGAATAGCTGGCGCGATAATATTGACTGGAGTACCTATACTCCTTATGGTCCCAACCAGGTGTATGCCAACTACAATCTCCAGTTGCTTTCTATTCCCGATATTAAAGATGCTATTTCGAATATCGACTATCTCCGTTTTTTTAAAGGTCTTGCTAACGGTGATGCTCCTTCTAATATTTACGGCCTTATTAGTAATGTGGGTGTACAGGGTGCAAATTTTGCTTTCAGCCGCAACGACTACATTATTTTGAATGTTAAGGCAGGTGCTGAAATCAAGGGCCATGAAATCGAACTTGGTTTCCAATACGACCGTATTGCTTCCTCCTACTACGAATTTCGTAATACCGTGGGCCTCTGGAACCTTATGCGCCAGAATGCCAATATCCATATTTCTCAGATGGATTTCTCCAACCCCCATTACCGTTGGGAAGGTTCTACCTTATATGTTGATTACGATCGTTTGTATAATGGCGATGCTCAGTCTCATTTCGATCGTGCTATGCGCGATTATCTGGGTTGGAGCGGCACCTACGATGGCGAACGCAGATACTTGGATATCGACCGCTATACTCCCGAAGACTTCGTAAAGGCTGGCGGCTTGGATATGTTCTCTGCTGATGAGCTCTTCAATAACAACAACCGCTACGTTTCTTATTATGGCTACGACCATACTGGTAAGAAATATAATGCTAACGCCGGCGGTGGCTGGGATTTGGATAAGTTCTACAACCTCCAGGATGGCAAATATCGTTATATCCCCGAATTCACTCCTACCTATATGGCTGGTTACATTCAGGACCAGTTCTACTTCCAGGATCTTATCTTCAACGTAGGTGTTCGTGTCGACGTTTTCGATGCTGAACAGTATGTTCTTAAAGATCCTTACCTCTTGTATGAGTCTTATACTGTTGGCGATCTCCGCAAGGGCAAGGCTGCTTATAATGGCGATATCTATGCTGGTGCTGGTGACAACTGGACCGTTTATGTCGATGCTGTTGATGCTGACATTCCTTCTATCTATGGTTATCGTAATGGTTCCACTTGGTATGATGCCAATGGTGTTGAATTAAGTTCTGCTAATTCCATTGTTGGTATTTCGGGTAAACCCACTCCTTATCGTACGCCTAATGGTCAGAAAGCTGCTTCCAACAACACTGTAGGTAAGGATGCTTTCGAAGACTATACTCCTCAGGTCGTTGTAATGCCTCGTATCGCATTCTCCTTCCCCGTGGGTGAGAATTCTCAGTTCAAGGCTAGCTACGACATTATTGCCCGTCGTCCCTCCTCCAACTGGCAGGCTGACTACGTTGGATACTATTATATGTCCCAGATTTCTCAAATCAACAATCCTAACCTGAAACCCGAACGTATTACCAACTACGAGCTCGGTTTCCAGCAGGCTTTGAATAAGAATATGGCATTAAGTATTGCAGCTTATTATAAAGAGACTCGCGACCTTATTGCTGTCGTACAGTATGCTGGTGCTGATCCTAACCCCAACTACTATTCTTTCTCCAATATCGACTTCAAGACCATCAAGGGTCTCACGGTTAGTTACGACCTTCGTCAATCGAAGAATATCCGCATCAATGCCAACTATACCCTTCAGTATGCTGAAGGTACCGGTTTGACTAGTACCACTATGCAGGAATTGATTAAAGAGGGTTACACTACACTCAAGATGCTCAACCCGATCTGGGATGACCGTCGTCATGAGTTTAAGTTCGACTTCGACTATCGTTTCAGCGGCGGTGCCAAGTACAATGGACCCGTTATCACTCGTGTTGTGAAGGATAAGGTTACCGGCGAGGAGCGTAGCAAGACCATCAAGGTTCTTGAATATTTTGGTGCTCATGTCACTGCCGTTGCTCAGTCTGGCCGTCCTTACACCAAGGCTTTCAGCAACATGCAGCCCACAATCGTTGGTAGCTACTATGGTGCACGTCTTCCTTGGGGATTCTATTGTGACGCTGTTATCAACAAATCCTTCCCCATCAAGGTTGGCAAACGCCAAACCGAATTCGATGTTGCCCTCACTGTTTCCAATATCTTCGATATCCGTAACACCACTTCTGTGTTCCCTGTAACGGGTAATCCCGAGGACAATGGTTATTTGACTGATCCTGAGACCCAGACTATCATTAATAGTTATCTCGATCCCCAGTCATACCGTGATCTCTATGCTATTGCTTTGAATAACTCTACTTGGAATCACAATAGCTCCCGTTCCTTTAAGGTTACTTTGGCATATCGTTTCTAATAATCTAACGAGTAATAATAATTTAAGATATGAAGAATATATTTAGCAAATTAGTATTGGCGGCTTTCCTCATCTCCGCTATTTCGGGGACTGCCTTTGCTAGAGATTGCGAGGCTTGCAAAAAGACTGGCAATCGCAAGGCAGCTATTCAAGCCAAGGCCGCTGTGTGCAAACGCGCACAAAGTACTGCCCAGCTGGATGTCAACAATGTCAGAGCGCTTATCAATGGCTATGGTAATATGTGGTATGACGGTAGCGTAGCCCAATACCATCTGCCCAAGAATAGTAATACCTGCCCGTTGTATTGTGCAGCTCTTTGGATTGGTGGTACTGATGTTAATGACCAGCTTCGTATTGCCGCTCTTCGCTTCGGTCAAGAAGGCGACGATTTCTGGCCCGGTCCTCTCGAACTCTCTACTGCTTCTGTTGACCTCCCTGTTTGTAACGCTTTCGATAAGCATTGGATTATCACCAAAACTGAGGTTCAGGCTTTCATGGCCATGTTCGACTATGATGAGAATGGCGCTACTCCCAACGATTCTTTCTCTCCTGATGCTGTCAGCTCTACTATTAAGAACTGGCCCGCTTCCGGTATTAATGAGAGACAGTCTCCCTATTTGGCTCCCTACTATGACGCTAATCATGATGGCGCCTATAACTGGGAAGATGGTGACTATCCTTACTATGATTTTAACAACGAACTCTGCCCTCGTACCCTTAAAGCCCAATGGGGCCGTGATTACACTTCTCATGTTGCCACTACGTTGGAAACTGAGGCTGGTATCGTTTCCGGTGGTCTTCTTTCCGACCAGGTGTTGAAAGGCGACCAAACCATTTGGTGGGTTTTCAACGATATGGGTAACGTCCATACCGAAACTGAAGGTCAGCCCATTGGTATGGAAATTCGTGCACAGGCTTTCGCATTCTCTACCAATGACGAAATCAACAACATGACTTTCTACACCTATGAGATTATCAACCGTTCTACCTATGAACTCCGCGAGACTTATTTCAGCCAGTGGGTTGATGCCGACTTGGGTTATGCTCAAGATGACTATGTCGGTTGTGATGTTAAGCGTGGTCTTGGTTATTGCTACAATGGCGATGAATCCGATGGTCCTGGTTCTGGTTCTTATTCTGGTATTCCTCCTGCTGTTGGTATCGACTTCTTCCAAGGTCCTTATATGGATCCCGATGGTAAGGATAATCCTAAGATTGATATCAATAAGATGCGTGCATACTATCCTACTCAGTTGGCCAACTACTTGTTGCCCGATGGTACCTATGATACCATTGCTTTGACTGACGATGCTGACCTTTATTATGAGCATGCTTGGTATTTTACTCCTGGTGATGTTGTCGGCAACTGTGCTATCAATGGCGTTAACTTTGGTAACAACATTGTTGACGATGAGCGTTTTGGTATGCGTCGTTTTGTTTATTACAACAATAGTTTGGATGCAATCAGTGGTGAGCCTAGAAAAGCTACCGACTATTACAACTACCTCCGTGGTTATTGGAAGAATGGTCAGCGCATGAAATATGGTGGAAATGGTATTAATGACCGTACTACCGAATTTGATTGCGACTTTATGTTCCCTGGCAACTCCGACCATTATTATTGGGGAACTGATGGTAATGTTGTTGACGATTGGTCTGAAGTTACTGCTGGTAACACTCCTAATGACCGTCGTTTTATGCAGTCCGCTGGTCCTTTCACTCTGAAACCCGGTGCTCTTAACTATGTTACTGTTGGTATTCCTTTTGCTCAAGCTTCTTCTGGTAATGCATGGCAGTCTGTTGAGCTTCTTCGCGAAATCGACGATGTATGTCAGGCTCTTTTCGAAAACTGCTTCAAGGTTTTGGATGGTCCTGATGCTCCTACCCTGGTTGTTCAAGAGCTCAATAACGAAGTTATTCTTTATTTGAAATATGATAATCCCAGCAGCAATAACTATGGTGAATCTTATTCAGAAATCGATCCTGCTATCGTTCGTTCTTATACTGCTGCCGATGGTTCTACCGTTACTTATACCGATGAAGAGCGCAGCTATAAGTTCGAGGGTTATCAGATTTACCAGTTGAAAACTGCTGATGTATCTATTGCCGATATCGAGGATGTCACCAAAGCACAACTCGTTGCCCAGTGCGATATCCAAAACTACTATGATGAGGAAGGTAACCTCCCCATTGCTACTCTTGTAAATTATACTCAGAATTCTGCTACTGGTTTGCTTACTCCTACCATTAAGGTTGAAGGTGCCAACCAAGGTATCAAGCATATTTTCCGTATCACTACTGATGCATTTGCTACCGGTACCAATACTACGCTTGTCAATAATAAAGAATACTATTATATCGCTGTTGCTTACGCTCAGAACAGATATAAAGAGTATTCTCAAACCGAGGCTGCTTTCCTCGATGGTCAGAAAGAACCCTATCTTGCTGGTCGTAAGGATGAGTTTGGCCGTACTATCACTGCAGTAACTGCGATTCCTCATGATCCTTCTACTGAATTGGGTGGTACTATTATTAATGCCGAGTTTGGCATGTGCCCCAATATCACTCGTATCGAAGGTTATGGTAATGGTGGTTCTGTCCTTCGCCTTACCGATGCTTCTATCGAAGAGTTGATGGGCGCTCCTGGTGTTCCTGGTAAACCCGCAGGTAAATTTAAAGCCGATGGTTCTGGTATGCTGGCCGATCCTTGCCAGATTCTCAATCCTCATTATGAGCAGAACTTTGGTCCTGTCAATGTACGTGTAATCGATCCTCTTAGTGTTAAATCTGGTAAGTTTGTTATCTCTTTCGATCAAAATGCTGATATGGATAACAACGGCTGGGTCATTTCTAAGTCTACCGAAGATCCTACCTATGCAGAGAATCCGTATCTCTATGACAGCGTTCGTTCGGTACATTCTGATTTCATCCTGAAACGCTATAACGAGCAGCTCTTCCTTGATCTGGGTATTGCTGTTGCTATTAGCAATCCTGTTGCTCCTGCTACTCCTCTTAAAATTGCCACTCAGTCTCAGTATCGTTACAATGGTGGTCTTGTCAACAATAATGCTTTGTTGAGTTCATCGATGACTTTTGCTGATGACAGTAAGGCTTGGCTCAGTGGTATTGCTGATAATGATAGCTATATGACCTTTAACTGGATTCGTTCTGGCTCTCAATTCGCTTCTGGTACCCACAATGCTTTCACATCTACTACTGGTGAGATTAGTCTCGCTGAAACTTATCTTGATGAGGACTATTTTAGAACTTATGTTCCCGAAGATCCTAACCAGAGAGCTTCTGATGTTGGTGTTGATAAATACCAGGCACTTGAATCTGTAGTAGGCGGTTTGTGGTCTCCTTATGGCCTTGTGTCTACTTTGCCTTTCCATCCTGGTTTCAATTATCGTTACTATGTATCTGGCCCCGAAATCCTTGATAGTCTGACTTCCATCAGCAACGTTTTTGCTCGTCAGTATAATCATTGGACCATTACTCGTAAGACCATCGATAATGTGTATAACAAATCGTTGAACTTCAATGATATGTCCAAGCTGCCCAGTGTTCGTATCGTATTTACCAGCGACACTTCCAAATGGACTCGTTGTCCTGTTCTTGAAATGTGTGATGACTATACTCAGTCCGAGGGTAATGCACGTCGTTTCCAAATGCGCCGTCATGCTTCTGTTGATAAATTGGGTCGCACCATTTCTGATGCTGGTGTAAGTGCTGATGCTGACGATCCTAGCAACCCTGCTTACGTGAATGCTACCGGTATGGGTTGGTTCCCCGGCTATGCTATTAATACTGTTACTGGTGAGCGTCTTAACATTATGTTTGGTGAAGATTCTCGTTACATTCAGTACAATGGTGCCGATATGCTTTGGAACCCCACTTCTGCAAATAACATTATGGATGGTACTCAGAACTATGTTATGGGTGGTCGCCACTTCATCTATGTGATGAATGCTACCGATCAGACCTTCTTCGATATCATCAATGGTTCTAGCAACGTGGTTACTTCCTATAAGACTCCTTCCTACGACGCTGGTCGTTGGGCTGTGAAGATGCTCGGTTCCTTGGATCGTTTGATGGATTTCGTTCCTACCTCTGATGCCAATCGCCTCCGTTGCAACCGTGGTGTGCTTGAAGGCGAAAGCACCACTCTTATTCCTCAGCGCGACTCTGCTTCCTTGTTGTTTGCTTCTGTCGCTTGGGTGAATATGCCTTTGGTTAACAGTCGTTTCCTGTTCGATAATCCTATCGACATTCCTTGCGATGTTACCATCGATATTGATGTTAACTCACCTTATGGTCGTTATCTCTCAATGAATGGTACTTCTGTACGTCTGTTTAAGGATGAGAATGGTGATGCTAGAACTATCCAGAACTCTAACTATCCTATGTATATGTTTGAGCTCACTCCCGATATCGCAGTTCAGACGGGTGTAGCTACTCGCGAGAATGCTACCAAGTCTTATCAGGATTCAATTCTGAGCCTCATCAACGTTGTTCCTAATCCCTATTATAGCTATTCTACTTACGAAACTCTTAGCCAGTTAGAGACTAAGGTTCGTTTCATCAACGTTCCTACAGGTTCTACCATTTCTATTTACACTATTGATGGTACCCTTGTACGTCGTCTCGGACCCACCTCCGGTACTGCTACCACCCTTGACTGGGATTTGCATAACCACACTGGTATTCCCATTGCTGGTGGTGTATATCTGATTCATTTCAAGGTTCCTGGCATTGGTGAACGTGTTGTGAAATGGTTCGGTACGATGAGACCTGTTGACCTCAACTCGTTCCAGTTCTAATCATTGAATAGTTTACCTTAAAAATTTGACAGACAATGAAAAAATCATTTAGAATATTTGCTGTTGTAGCTGTTATTATGCTGCTTGGCACTCAATCTGTACTCGCAGGTAACGACAACCGTCGTGGTACTGCAGGTGCTACTGAGCTCTTGATCAATCCTTGGGCTCGCAGTGCTGGTTGGGGTAGCGCTAATGTGGCCAGCGTACGCGGTATCGACGCTTTCTATTCCAATATTGCCGGTCTTAGCTTTATTGGCAATTTTGAATTGACTTATTCCAATACTATGCTTTATAGTGGTAAGTCTGGCCTGAATAGCGGCGCTTCCGTTAATGCTTTTGGTCTGGGTCTCCGCCTTTTCGATCGCGGTGTTCTTGGACTTGGTCTCATGGCCATGGGTTTTGGCGATATCGACATTACTACTGTTGAAAGTCCCGAACCCATTAATGGTACCTTTTCTCCCTCTTTGATGAATTTGAATGTAGCTTATGCTCACTCATTTACTGCTTCTATCCATGGTGGTGTTAATTTGAAAGTTGTTAGTGAGTCCACTAACAATGTTTCTGGTAGCGCTTTCGCAGTAGACGCAGGTATCCAATATGTTACTGGTGAAAATGACGAACTTAAGTTCGGTATCAGCCTCAAGAACTGGGGCCCCGCTTATAGCTACAGCGGTACCGGTATGTCCTTCACTTTCAAAAACGATGCCGAGAATAACATGACTGCAGAGTATCGTTCTGGCGAAATGGAGCTTCCCACCTGCTTGAACATTGGTATTTCTTACGACTTCTTGTTCGAGACTTGGAATCAAACCCTTTCGGTTGCTGCTGCTTTCACTTCCAACGCTTTCTTGAAAGATAACTTTGCACTGGGTATCGAATACGGCCTTCTCAATATGGTCACCTTACGCTGTGGCTATGTTTACCAGACCGACATTTTCGATGCTGATCTGCGTACTACCGCTAACGACGGTTTGTGTGCTGGTGCTTCTTTCAATATTCCTTTGGCTAAGAAAGATAGCGATAGCAAGACCGGTCTCTCGTTTGACTACTCTTATCGTTCATGCGCTAATCTGAAAGGTTCACACTCTATTGGTGCTACTTTCAGATTCTAATCAATTGAACGTATAATTAATGATTAGGAAAGGCTTTTATAAGCCTTTCCTAATTTTTAGATTATTTTTCACACCCTTTTCAATTATCATGTCAGAAATCAAATATTATAGCGAAGAAGGTCTTCAGAATCTCAAGGATGAATTGCATCACCTTATTGCTGTTGAGCGTCCTGCTGCATCTGCTGCTATCGCTGAAGCTCGTGACAAAGGCGATTTGTCAGAGAATGCCGAGTACGATGCTGCTAAAGAAGCTCAAGGTCTTTTGGAAGCCCGTATTTCCAAGCTTCAGGATCTTGTTGCCAATGCTCGACTTCTTGACGAATCTAAGATTGATACTTCTAAGGTTCTTTTGCTTTCAAAGATTACTATTCGCAATATCAAGAACAATGCTACTCAGGTCTACACTATTGTTCCTGAAAGCGAAGCTAATTTGAAACAAGCTAAAATTTCTATCACTTCGCCTTTCGCACAGGCTTTCTTAGGCAAACATGCTGGCGATAAAGTTGATGTGGTAGTTCCTGCAGGTACGATGCAGTTCGAAATTTTGACTATCGAACGCTAATATTTCAGCTATCTGATAGAGACCTTCCCTTTCGGAGGGTCTCTATTTTTTTCTCTTATGTTGGATTTTTTACAAGCCTATGGTATTTGGGGACTTTTTTTCGGCAGTTTTTTAGCTGCTACTGTAGTTCCCTTTTCTTCGGATGCTTTATATGCAGGTGTCCTTTTGGCAGGCTGCAATCCATTGAAATGTCTCATTTTTGGTACTTTGGGCAATTGGCTTGGCGGGCTTACTTCCTATGCTATAGGTTGGCTTGGCCGATGGGAATGGATCGAGAAGTGGTTCCACGTTTCGCTGGCTACTATTGAAAAACATCGTATTCGAGTTTCTCGTTTTGGCCCTTGGTTAGCTTTGCTTACTTGGGTTCCTTTTGTTGGTGATGTTTTTGCTATTGCATTAGGCTTTTATCGCATTCGCCCAATTCCAAGTGCCTTATTCATGTTGTTGGGTAAATTTGCCCGCTTTTTGTGCTGGTCTTTGTTGTTTTTATAAGACTTTTTTTCACTATTTTTTTCAGTAGATTAGTAATCAATTTTTAAATTCTTTTTTGATAGCATTCTTCTTCATAATTTAGTTTTTATTTTCTATTTCATCTCTTCTTCAATTTATCGATTCTCATTTACTATGACTTACGGAATTATTGGTGTAGGCGCTGTTGGCGCATATTTTGGTGGCCGTTTGGCTCAATCCGGTCATGACGTTCATTTTCTTTTACATAACGACTTTGATTTTGTTCGGCAGAATGGACTTTTCGTTGACTCATATATGGGCGACTTTCATCTGCAAAATCTCAACATATATAATGATGTTTCTTCAATGCCTCTGTGCGATGTGGTTCTTGTTTGTTTGAAAACCACTTATAACCACCTTTTGTCATCGTTGTTGCCTCCATTACTGAAGCCATCCACCGTTGTTATTTTGGTGCAAAACGGTATTGGCGTTGAAGCCGATGTTCAAAAACTTTTTCCTCAGCAGCCTCTTGCTGCAGGTGTGGCTTTCATTAATGCTGCTAAAATTGCCCCTGGTCGTATTCTCCACAACAATTTTGGCCATATTACCATTTGTAATTATAGTTGCAGCGACCTGACTGTTCTTCAGCAGGTGGTTGATCATTTCAAAACTTCCCAAGTAAAGTCGCGTATTGCTGATTACAACGAGACCCGTTGGACTAAAAATATTCTCAATATGGCCACCAATGGAGTTACTGTTCTGCTGGATGCTCGTTGCGACCAATTAATAGCCGATCCCGCTTCTTGCTTGCTGGTTCGTGGCCTTATGATTGAGGGCATTCATGCAGCCCAGGCATGCGGTGTTTCTGCTATTCATGAAGATTTAGCTGATAAGCTAATTGAAAATTCCCGCAATACCCAATTCGCCACTTCTATGAAATTCGATTACGATCATCACCAACCGTTAGAGATTAAATATCTTTATTCTCGTCCCATCGAAGAAGCCGAGCGATTAGGTTGCAACCTGCCAAAACTGCGAATGCTCGAACAGCAGCTGTTGTTTTTAAATCAAAGATCCGGTCGTTAGTCTCTATTTCAGATCTTATTTCGTGAGTGAATCTATTCCTGGCTCGATAATTGTTGATTTTTGATGTGCCAGTCGATTCCACTAGTCATTCTTCCATACTTTTTTTTGGGGGAGGCTGTCCGAAAACTTAGACCAGAGCCAGCATTTACACAGGCTATAGGTGATTAAATCGTAGACAGGTATTATAT
>JAGHRY010000127.1 GCA_018066145.1 Candidatus Colimorpha merdihippi
GCACACCTCGATGGGTTTTGAGTCAATGCAAAAGAACGACTCACCGCCATCGATTACGTTGGCCATAAGTTCGCGGATGGCATTACAAACCGAGATGGTTAGTTTGCGTCGTGTATTGAATTGTCTCCTACTTATCAAATTAGGAATCATATCTTTATGATGATTCAGCCAAACAAGCAGACAGTTCTCGCAATCAATGCTGAGAGATTCTGCAGTTATTGACAAGGCGATTACTTCGAGATCCGAGAACTTTGGTACGTCACCTCTTCTGGGTACATTGCCTAGTTCGTTGACGAGATTTTTCGAGAAACGCTTGCATATGTCAAGAATTTTTGCGTACTTTGCAAAAAAGTTGTGCATGATGATATTTTTTGTAATAAATTGATTTTCACTACAAAAACGAAAATTTATTGACATACACAACTTTTTTTGAAAGGAATTATTAATAAATTAATTCATCCAACAAGTAAACTACTAATATGAAAAGAACAGTTTTACTCGCTTTGGTGGCACTTTTGATAAGTGCCTGCACGAACACGCCGAATGGCGAGGTGCAGAAAAAAGGGTCTTCGGGAAAAACTTTGGAGATGCTTATTGTGGCCAATCAGAATGTCTATGCCGGTGATACCAAAGCATTGATAGATTCGCTTTTCAATTGTCCGCAGGAATGTTTGCTAACTCCTGAAAGCAAGTTCGACATTGTGAACATCCCTGTATCGTCGTATAAGAATACCGAGATGTTCAAGAATCACCGCAACATCTTGATTATTGATGTGAACCCCGACAATCCTAATAAGGTGTATATGCATATTGACGAGTATGCTGCTCCCCAGGTGGTTTTTGATTTTGCCGTAAAGGATATTGCTTCGCTGCAGGAAAATCTGCGCAAGTATGAACCCGTTATTCTGCGTGAGATTTACAAGGCCGAGCACCGCCGTGTGATTAAGGCATTCAAAGGAATGGAGAACTATTCGCTCAATGAGCAGGTGCAAAAGAAATTCGGTTTCAAACTGATGTTCTCCAACGAATTCATGATGGCAAAAGAATCGACTGATTTTGCCTGGATTCGCAAGGAAACTAAAGATTTCGGTATTGGTGTTTTGGTGGATGTGTTCCCCTATGAAAGCCAAAAATCTTTCGAAGAGAATACTATTCTCAATAGAATGGATACCATTATGAAGCGTCATGTGCCTGCTAGCGCAGAGAACAGCTATATGGGCATTGAACGCCGTCGCGAAGCTGATGGCAGTTATCTGGCCCCGATAGTGAGCAACAAGGTGGATTTCGAAGGTAGCAGCTATTGTATTGAAACCCGCGGCAGCTGGCGCGCTTTTGGCGATTTTATGGGTGGCCCCTTTGTATGCTATACGCTTCTGGCTCCCGATCAGCAGCATGTGGTGATGCTGACTGGTTATGTATATAATCCTCGAAACAAACCCTGGACAAAGCGCGATTTGCTGATGCAGGTGGAAAGCATCTGCCATTCGATTGAGTGGTAACCTTAATAGCACCGAATGATTATCAAGAGAATATCTTTTGTATTGTTGATGCTGGCCTCGATGTCGCTAGCTGCCCAAACCTTTCTTTCGCGAAGCCAGCTGGGTCTGGCTTTGGGTGGGATGAATTATTTGGGCGACTTGAATGATCAGAGCATGTTGGGCAAGGTGAATTTGGCCGGAGGATTAATGGCCCGATATAACCTGGATACTCGATGGGCGATTACTTTAGGCGGCAGCTATGGCCATATAGAAGGCGGGAATCCGGATGTGATTGCTCGTCGCAACCTGAGTTTTCGTTCGGATATTAGAGAAGGGTACATTCGTACGGAGTTCAACTTCTTCCCTTATGGGGAACGGCTGGCATCGCTCAAGCGGTCGACACCATATATTTTCTGTGGTATTGGCTTTTTCAAGTTCAATCCACAAGCCCTGTATGTCGATTCGGCAAACGGGGTAGCCAACTGGTATGACCTTCAGCCATTGGGTACTGAAGGACAGGGTTCCATTGCCTATCCCGACAGGCAGCGCTATAAGCTGTTTGAGGTGTGTGTTCCTTTTGGTATCGGCTATCGTTGGCGCATTACTTCCAACATGCATCTGACAGCCGAATATGGTTTTCGTAAGACATGGACAGATTATCTCGATGATGTGAGTACCACCTATGTCGGCTCAGAAGCATTGGGCGGTCAAGGCAGTTCGATGGCGGCAATCCTTGCCGACCGTTCGGGCGAAGTGGTGCCTGGATATGTGAATGCCCAAGGTATCAAACGAGGAGATGATTCGTTGGATGACTGGTATTCGTTTTTCAACATCACACTCACTTTCTCAGCCGAAATGTTGTTCGGATGGATGCGAGGAAAAACCTGCGAACTATAATTTATTTGATGATTAATCACCTTTGAATATGAAACTTGAAGATATCGATATGGCACGAGTGCCAAAGCATGTGGCCATAATCATGGATGGTAATGGTAGATGGGCCCAAAAGCAGTCCCATAAGCGTATTTTCGGCCATCAGAATGCTATGACGTCGGTTCATGAAGCAGTTGAAGCTGCTGTGGATTGCGGCGTGGACTATCTGACCCTTTACACCTTCAGTACCGAGAACTGGAATCGTCCGCAAGATGAAATTGACGGTTTGATGGAGCTTATTATCAAGGCTGTTCGTGATGAAACCAAGACCTTGATGGACCACAACGTGAAACTGAATACGATAGGCGACATTAGCCGCATTCCGGAACGTTCGTATAAGAAACTGATGGAATGTATTAACGAAACTTCAAGCAATACGGGTATGACCTTGGTGATAGCCCTTAGCTATAGTGCCCGGTGGGAGACGGCCATGGCTTTGCGTGCGATTTGCAATGATGCTAATGAGGGCAAGCTCACGGCCGACCAAGTGACTGAAGATACGTTGCGCAACTATCTTGCTACCAAGAATTATCCTGATCCGGATTTGCTCATCCGCACAGGCGGAGAGCTGCGTATCAGCAATTTCCTTTTATGGCAGATGGCATACACAGAGTTCTATTTTAGCGAGCAGCTGTGGCCCGATTTCCGTAAAGAGGATTTTTATGCTGCTGTGGCAGATTATCAGAGTCGCCAACGCCGTTTCGGCAAGACTGGTGATCAGGTGGCGAAAAAATAGGTCGATGGTAATCACAAAAACACTTTTTTGCAATTTGTATATAATAAAATATGCATAATTGAGTTATTGTATTATTTAGTGTTTGAAGCGTCTTGTCGTTCCGAACGCTAATGTTGTTGAATAATAAGGAATTGTAGTATACTATTGATGAAAAAGATATTTGCTCTTTTGCCATTGTTTCTGATGTTGGTCTTTGCTCAACAGAGTATTGCCCAAGTGGTTATTGGAAATCAGGAATATGACATTGACTACCTCACTCCCAAAACATACGAGATTGGCGGTATTACTTTTGCTGGTGCCGAGAATTATGATACCCGAATGATTCTGCTGATTGCTGGTTTACAGGTGGGTGATGAAATACGAGTGCCAAGCGACAAACTGGCTACCGCCGTAGACAGACTTTGGAAACAGGGTCTTTTTGAAGATGTGCAGATATATGTTACTCGCATTCAGGATAACAAAATCTTTTTTGAAATAGAGCTTCGCAGCCGACCCAAACTGGGCGGTTTCCGTTTCAACGGCGTGAAAAAGAACGATGTGGACAAGATTAAGGAGGAGATGAAGATTGCTGTTGGCGATGTTGTTACCGAAAACTTGCTGGCCACTTCGAAAAACAAAATCCGCGCCTATTATCTTGAAAAGGGTTTTACCAATATTTATGTGAATGCTACTACAGAACCTGATACGATTAGCACAAGCAAGGAGGATAGGGTGATTGTTACCTTTAATGTCAAGACTGGCAAGAAGGTGAAAATTGATTCGATTGTTTTTGCAGGAAACGATAGTATCAAGAGTATCAAGCTGTATCAGCAGATGAAGAATACGCATGATGTTCATTATGTAAAGAAACTCCGTTTTTGGACTCCGTCTTTCTGGAAGGCTTCCAAGTATCAAGAATCCAAGTTTGACGAGGATTTGGAGAGCATCATCAGCTATTACAATGAAAAGGGTTTCCGCGATGCCCGCATTGTTTCAGATACAGTATATCAAATACCGTCTGACAGTTTGGCCAAACAGGATCGGTTGAGAGTGGAAGTGAAAATACATGAAGGAAATAAGTATTTCTTCCGCAATATTACATTCTCGGGCAATACGATTTATCCTACCGATATGCTATCGAAGCATCTGCGTATAGCCAAGGGCGATCCGTATAACCGCACTTTGCTTGAAACCAATATCCAATATAATCCTTCCGGCACCGATATTTCGTCGCTGTATATGGATAATGGTTATCTTTTCTTTAGCGCCAATCCGGTAGAGGTGGGTGTAGAGAATGATTCTATCGATATAGAAATACGTATTGTAGAAGGTAAACAGGCGCGCATTCGCAATGTGATTGTCGAGGGTAATACGATTACCAACGACCGTGTGATTATGCGTGAACTGCACACTCGTCCGGGCGATTTGTTCAGCCGTGATGCCATCTTGCGCTCGCGCCGCGAACTTGCCACATTGGGATATTTTAAAGAAGAGTCGATTATGCCTGATGCCAAGCCTAATGAGCAGGATGGTACCGTGGATATAGTGTATAAGGTTGAAGAAGGCAATACCAGCCAGATTCAGCTTCAGGGTGGTTACGGCAGTGGTATGATTATTGGTCAACTGGGTCTTACTTTGAGCAATTTTTCTGCCCGCAATATTTTCAATAAGAAAGCTTGGCAGCTGTTGCCTGCTGGTGATGGTCAGCGCCTATCGATAAATTTGGTATCGAATGGTACATACTATTATGCCATCAATGGTTCATTTACCGAACCATGGCTTGGTGGCAAGCGCCCTCAGGCACTTAGCGTAAGCATCTATCACAACCTTTATAGCAATGGCTATTACTATAAAAAGACCGAAGATAGATATTATAGCCTTCGCCTGACAGGTGCAGGATTGTCGTTGTCGAAACGCCTAAAATGGCCGGATGATTATTTCATCCTTAGCCATAGTCTTTCGTACAAGCATTATAACTTGCATAACTATCCTTCCTCTAGTTTGGTATTTACCGATGGTGATGCTAACGATTTGTCATATGGCTTTACCATCAGCCGTAATTCGCTTGATTCACCTATCTTTGCCCGCAGTGGTTCGGAAGTGTCTGTTGCCGGTGCTATCACTCCTCCTTATTCGTTGATGAATGGACGTGACTACAGTGCTGCCAGCGATCAGGAGAAGTACCGTTGGGTGGAATACTATAAGCTGAATGTTCGTGGCTCTTGGATGTTGAATTTGGTAGGTGATGTTGTGCTGAACGCCCGTGTTCGTTTCGGATGGCTGGGATATTTCAATAACCAGATTGGCGTTTCGCCCTTTGGCCGTTATTTCTTAGGTGGCGATGGACTCGCTTCGTGGATGATTGATGGTAGAGAGGTGGTGCCTTTGCGCGGTTATGACAACAATGCACTTAGTCCTGATGGCGGTTCATCTGTATTCGACCGTTATACTGTTGAGATTCGACAGCCCATCATCGAAAGTGCAAGTGCCACCATTTGGGTGCTTGGGTTCCTCGAGGGTGGTAACAGCTGGCGCGATATTCGCGATTTCCAACCATTCAGCGTATATAATTCCGCTGGTTTGGGTGTACGTGTGAATATGCCTATGCTTGGCCTTATTGGTGTTGACTGGGGATATGGTTTCGACGGAGTTAGAGGCGGCAGCCATTTCCATTTCTGTATAGGCCAAAGTATCGACTAATAAAATATAGAGATATGAAAAAATTCCTGCCGCTCGTCCTTTTGATATTGGCTTTTGCCCCGTTGCGTGCTCAAAAGTATGCCTGCGTTAATACGGATTATATTATGCGCAGTATGCCGGAGTACAATCAGGCCCTCAGCAAGATTAACAAATATATCGAAGAGTGGTCGGGCGAATTGTCGTCAAAGCAGCAAGAGGTGGACGAACTGCGCGAACAGTATCAACAGGAGGCATATCTGTTGCCCGATAATCTAAAGCAACGTCGCCAAGACGAACTTCATAATAAAGAAAAAGAGCTTCGTTCACTGCAACAGCAGCGTTTTTCGGCAGGCGGCGACCTTGACCAAAAACGTGCTGAACTGATGAAGCCGGTACAGGATCGCGTGTATAACGCAATCGAACGTATTGCAAGAGAAAAAGGTTATGCATTCGTTTTCGATAAGGCTTCTTCGAATGCAGTTTTGTATGTGGGAGAAAAGTATGAGATTAGCAACCAAGTGTTGGAAATGCTTGGTGTAAAGCCGGGTAGTACGCCTAATGAGGGTGCTGCCAATGGAACAACCGCGCCGAAAGGAACTCAACCGAAGGATTTTGGCAACGAAGGATCTAAAGGTGCCAGTTCTGTGCCTCGCAACTCGCGTTAATATATTGCTATTGAATTTAAAAACAAATAATAATACAAAATGAAGAAAGGATTTATCGTAGTATTAGTAGCCTTGCTCGCCTTTGGCGGTAGCGCAATGGCTCAAAAGAACATCAAACTTGGTCACATTAACTCCAATGAACTGATGCAAATCATGCCTGGTCGCGATACCGCAATGGCTATGCTGCAGAAGGATGTTGAAGACCTTCAGGCCGAGATGGATGCAATGAAGAAGGAGTACGAGACCCGCGTCAACGACTATTTGGCAAAAAAGGATCAGCTTTCCGAACTTATCCGTAAAACCAAGGAGAGCGACCTTCAGGCCATGGGTGCCCGTATCGAAGAGTTCCAAAAGAATGCTTCTGCCCAGCTGGAGGAACGTCAAGAGGCTCTCTTGAAACCTATCGTTGACCGTGCCAAGGCCGCTATCGAACAGGTAGGTAAAGAGAATGGATATACCTATATTTTTGATGCTGGTGTGGGTGCAGTCCTTTATTCTCAGGATAGCGACGACATCATGCCCCTTGTCAAGAAGAAACTCGGACTCAAATAACAACTGATCTCCTTTAAGGCGGCCAGCAACAGGCGGCATTGTGCCGTTTTGTTGTTGGCCGCAATAATTATCAAACATCTTATCCATGTTAGTCAAAACTTATGGTGGAGCCGTATGTGGCGTGAGAGCTATTATGGTTACGGTGGAAGTGAGCGTTGACAAAGGTGTCAATTTTGCCATTGTAGGGCTTCCAGATAGTGCCGTAAAGGAAAGCCAGCACCGAATTGCTACAGCAATCAGCCAATATGGTTTCCATATTCCGGGCAAGAAAATTGTGGTAAATATGGCCCCGGCCGACATCCGTAAGGAAGGTGCAGCCTATGATCTGACCATTGCTATCGGCATATTGGCAGCTGCAGGCAATATCCAGGCTGATGATGTGGATAAGTATGTTATCATGGGCGAATTGTCGCTCGACGGCTCGCTTCGCCCGATTAAAGGTGTTTTGCCTATTGCCATTGAAGCTCGCCGACAAAAGCTGAAAGGTATTATTGTTCCGAAAGAGAATGCTCGCGAAGCGGCTATAGTGAACAATCTAGAGGTTTATGGGGCAAACAATGTGATGGAGGTGATTAGTTTCTTGAATGGTGAAACACAATTGGAACAGACCATTGTGGATACTCGCGCTGAGTTTGCCTGCCATTTGAATGAATATGAATATGATTTTGCCGATGTAAAAGGCCAGGAGGTGCTTAAAAGAGCATTGGAAATAGCGGCTGCCGGCGGGCATAACGTTATTATGATAGGACCTCCAGGTTCCGGCAAAACAATGCTGGCAAAGCGCATTCCATCAATTCTGCCGCCATTGACCCTTGAAGAGGCTTTGGAAACAACGCAGATACACAGCGTGGCAGGTAGGTTAAGAAAAGAAGATTCTCTTTTGGCTGTTCGCCCATATAGGTCGCCGCACCATACTGTTTCAGATGTGGCTTTGGTTGGTGGAGGTCAAAATCCCCAACCCGTGAGATATCGCTGGCTCACAATGGTGTGCTGTTTCTCGATGAGTTGCCCGAATTCAAGCGTACCGTTTTAGAAGTATTACGTCAGCCGATGGAAGAGCGTCGGATTACAGTGGCCCGCGCTAAGATGACAGTAGAGTATCCAGCAAGTTTTATGCTGGTTGCAGCAATGAATCCTTGTCCGTGTGGTTATTATAATCATCCAACGGTTCCATGTACTTGTGCAGCTGGTTCAGTAAAAAAGTATATGAATCGTGTGTCAGGTCCTTTGATGGACCGCATAGACATCCAGTGTGAGGTTATTCCGGTTCCATTTAGTGAACTTTCAAAGCAAAAACCTGGTGAAAGTAGTGCATCGATAAGAGAAAGAGTGATAGCAGCCAGACAGATTCAGGCTGCACGTTTTGCGAATACGCCAGGAGTGCATTGCAACGCTCAAATGAGTAGCAAACAGTTTAGAGAGTATTGCGTTCTAGATGCTGAGAGTCAAGAAATGATGCGCCTTGCAATGGACCGGTTGGGCCTTTCTGCACGTGCGTACGATCGTGTTATTAAGGTGGCAAGAACAATTGCTGATTTAAGCAAATCGGTTAACATCACAAGTGAACATCTTGCAGAGGCGCTAACATATCGCAGCCTTGACAGGGATAGCTGGGGTAGATAGTATTTTTGGAAATTGTCTGTAATTTATTATAAATCAGAACTAAATCAGGAGTGCGTCCGTAGATGGTCCGCCCTACGTCCGTTCTAGAACGGAAAAACGACGGAGCCACTCCTGAGTCACCCCTGAGTTACTTTGGTATTTGCTGATTTGGGCTAATCGGTTGGAGGGTTTTGTGTGGTACTTGAAGGGGGATACTATGTGTGAGATAAAAAAGCGAATCTGCCCGACTAGTTGAGAGGTTTTCGTCCAGTCTAATCCGAGAAAAAAGTTGGGATATTTACCCCCCTATTTCAAAAATATGTAGTATATTTGCAAACGATACAGATCTAGTCAACCTGGTCAACTCTGTTGCGATTGTTGGTTGAATTCAGCTTTTTCGAGAAACGCTTGCATATGTCAAAAATTTTAGCGTACTTTACTCGCTGCGCTCGTGAAGGTACCTGGCCTCGGTAATGCCAAAATTAATTTTGTCATTACGCTCGATTTTTGTATCTTTGCATAAAAGTTGTGATATCGATAGTCTTTTGTAATAAATTGATTTTCACTACAAAAATACGAAAAATTATTGACATACACAACTTTTTTTGAAAGAAATTATTAACAAATTAATTCCGCCAACGGGTCAGAAAAAAGGATTGGTTCAAAAAAAATGCGTATCTTTGCAAATTAATAATTAGTCTAACTAATATGAAAATAAGGTTTATAGAGATGCGTCGACTTCTGCTCACCTTTCTAGCAAGTCTGCTAGGTATCAGCACCGCTAGCTGTGCCAAATACGGCACTCTTGAGGCTGAGTATGGCTGTCCTGAGGCCGATTTCGACTTTAGCGGCTATGTTACCGACAGGGGCGGCAACCCCATTGAGGGTATTGAGGTGAAGCACACCTACAGGACGGACACAACCGATGAAACCGGCTATTACCATATACCGAAGCATGTTGACTTCCCTAGTAGTGAGTTCCCGGTCACCTTTCGCGATGTGGATGGTGAAGAACACGGCGCTTATCGCGACACCACAGCGAAAGTGAAAGTGAATCATAACGAATACCGTGGCGGCGACGATAACTGGTATGAGGGCACGCTGACAAAGGAAGTGAACATGACTCTTGAACCCAAGACCGACAAATAACAAAAAAATGAAAAAGATTGTAAGAAGATTTCTGCAGGGCTGCTCACTGACCGCAGCGATGTTTGTCTTTCAAGCATGCTATGGCACCGAACCCGATATGGGCGAACTTGTCCATATTACTTTTCAAGTAGTGGATAAGGACAACAATGCCATTGATGGTGTCTGCCTCAAGACTATGTGGGAGACCCGAAACTCCAATGGCGACCTGACATCCCATAGTGGCTGGGCACTTCAAGGAATCACTGAGGACAATGGTGTGGTTCACGCCCATGTATATGACAAAGAATGTCCTTTTACCATATTCCAGTTCGCTGACGAGCAGTCGCACTTTGAGATACTCGACACTACCTTTGTCTCTTTGCCAACGACAGACACAGTAAAGATAACGCTAAAGAAGATTGTCAATGAATAGCGTCGAATCTTGGCTGCACCGCCGTTTCCGCCAACTGGAAACCGATGTGCACGAGTTGAACTACCTCTTCTGGGAATGTACCCTCAGGTGCAACCTTCATTGCATCCATTGCGGTAGCGACTGCACGCTGGATAGTGGCCACCCAGACATGCCAATGGAGGATTTCCTGCGTGCCTTCGACACCATACCCAAGGAGGAGCTTCAACACAGGTTCACCGTGGTGCTCACCGGCGGCGAACCCCTGATGAGAAAGGATATCTGCCAGATAGGCATGGAGCTGCGTAAGCGCCGGGTGGGCTGGGGCATGGTGAGCAACGGCCAACTCTACACCCAGGAGATGCACCAGCGGCTGATGGCTGCCGGCATGGGTGCCCTCACCATCAGCCTCGACGGCCTAGCCGAAGATCACGACTGGATGCGCGGCCGCACAAACACCTTCGGCCGCACCATGGAGGCCATCGGCATTGCCGCCAAGGAACGGAGGCTGAATTTCGACGTGGTGACTTGCGGCAACCAGCGCAACCTGCCCCATCTGCAAGAAATTCACGACCTGCTGGCCAGCCTTGGCGTGCCGCAGTGGAGGATATTCACCATCATACCCATAGGCCGAGCCAAAGACTACCCCGAGTTGCACCTGACCGACAGCCAGTATGTTGAATTGATGGAGTTTATCAAGCACAAGCGCGAGGTGAAGGAATCGGCAATGAACGTGACCTACAGTTGCGAGGGCTATCTAGGCCACTATGAGCGCAAGGTGCGGCAGAACCCCTACTTCTGCCATGCGGGCATCAACATCGCCTCGGTGCTGATAGACGGCACCATAAGCGCCTGCCCCAACATCGACCGCCAGGCTTTTGGCCAGGGCAATATCTATACAGACAACTTCTTCGAGGTCTGGCAAAACAAGTTCCAGCCTTTCCGCAACCGTGAGTGGGCTCGCCGGGGTATGTGCAAAGACTGCAAGGCATTCAAGAACTGCCTGGGCAACGGCATGCACAACTGGCACGACAACTGCCAGGAGGTGATCAACTGCCACAACCGAAAAGTGAATTTGAAGAAATAAATCGAAAAAATCAAATCAACGAATCACCATTCACCCGCTATGAACAAACACTTTCTTCCCATCATTTTCGGCATCCTATTAACTGCCTAAAGTGACAGAGAAAGCCGTCTATATGGGTGCGAAAGATGCCATGCGCCAATTTCTCCAGCCGCATCTCCTCTGCATCACCATCACCAATGGATACAAGATTAATCCGTCTCCGACCAGCCAATCATACCCATGATGATGTCGGTGATGTTGGGGCTTTCCGTCCCAGTAATCCCAAACCATCTTCATTGCAAATTCATTCCAACTTCATTGCAACTTCATTCATCGAATGAAGTTGCAATGAGTTTGAAATGGTGATAGCATGGGTTTACGCTGGAGCCATACTTGAGGCTGAATTGCCGATGGCGATACTCAGTGCTGGCAGGTGCAAAGGTGCTATTCCTCTTTCTGCTGCACCCAGATGAGTTTGTCGGTGTCGTAGCCACGGGCTTTGGCCTGATTGAGAAGATACGCCTTGTCGGCAGGGTCGAGTTGCGGCGTGCGGCTGAGAATCCAAAGATAGTTGTCGGTCTTGCTGCCCACCAATGCATAGCGGTAGTCGTCGGCAAGTTCCATCACATTGTATTCGCTGTAGAACCATAGGAAGAACGACACTTCCAACTGCCCGGGTTTGCTGTCGTCGGGGCGGCGGGCCTTGCCTTCTGACTCTTTGTACTTACCATCCAAAGAGTCTTCATAGCCAGTGTTCAGCACTTTCACCGTGCCATCGTCATTAATGGAATAGTTGGCCATGCAGCCCACCAGTCCGCGCTCAAAGCGGTGGTCGAACCGAGCAACCTCATACCATTGTCCCACATACTTCTCCAGATCCAGCTGCTTCACCGTAGTGGTAATAATGTCATCCGATGAGGAACATGCGGTGCCGAGAAATGGAATACAGCACAAGATTGTTTTAACGATGTTTTTCATAATTGATTGTTTTTGATATGGTTTATGATTATTCTGTGTGTTTCAGTTCACAACCGAAACAACGTCGCAAAAGTACAACCATTTCTCCACTCCGCCAAATCAATTATCTGAATATCCCTATCGCCATAACCAGGCCATGCATCACCTTATCATCGGAGCATCGCTTCCCAAAAACTATAACTAAAAAAACATTTATTTGTTGTTATCAAGATTTTTTCGTATCTTTGTACCATTGAAATTGTAGCGCTGAAATTTGAATTGTAGATTGATTTTCAGTTTAGTGAACCTTCCAAGATTTATTTGTAAGTGCCAAGATTTCTGAAATTGAAAGACTTTCAGATTGGTATGCCTTTCGACTTCCGACATGGGTCTGATTATCGATTGTTAAACTTATATTTGAATCATGAAAAAAGCAACTCAAAAACTGACTGTGGCCATTCTGTCGATGTCGCTACTAACCGTTATGGCCGGCGCTGCCGTGGCACCTGCATTAGGCGTCATCCGCCAACATTTTGCCGCCTACAACTCATTAACTGTCCAATTCATCGTGTCGCTGCCAGCACTGTTTATCATCCTCACCAACCTGCTCTTTCCCTTTTTGTGCCGAAGAATCAAATCGCGCACCATGGCCATCTGCGGATTGCTATTATATGTCATTTCCGGCGTAGGAGCCTATTGGATTGACAATATGGCCTTACTGCTGATTTTCCGTGCTTTGCTCGGCGTGAGTGTGGGCATTATCATGCCTCTTTCCACAGGTTTGTTGGCCTATTATTTCCCACCAGAAAGGCAGGCACAGCTCATGGGACTGGCAGCCGCCATGAACCAGATGGGCGGTATCGTGGCCACACTTCTGGCCGGATTTCTGGCCAGCATTAGCTGGAACAGCGCATTTCTTGTCTATCTCCTTGGTCTTATCGCCCTAGTTTTGGTAGCCATATCTTTGCCCAACGATTACCTCTCCGCCAACTCAGCCAAGGCCAAAGACAACACCATATTTCATACACTTAGGCAGCATCATCCATACATAGGGGCAATGTGTTTGGTAATGATATCGTTCTTTATCTTTCCTACCAATTTCGCCATCATCGCGCAATCCAATCCCCGGCTTTCCACCACTGGAATCACTCTGCTCATGGTAGGTCTTGATGTGGTGGCATTTGTTATCGGGCTGACTTTCAGCACCATTATGAGCCGATGGAAGAACTTCACCAAATATCTTGCACCTCTTGGATTCCTAATCGGATACGTGGCATTCTCCTTAGGTTCTGAACTCTGTTGGTTATTCGTAGGGTGTCTTTTCATTGGCATGGCCAACGGCATAGGCGTACCCTATATCAATACTGTTGCAAGCATCAAAGGTGGCCGCCAGGCAGGCACAACCGTCATGCCCCTGATTAGTGCTGCCCTATATGCGGGACAATTCCTCTCGCCGCTAATCGTCAACCCATGCTCGCAACTGTTTAGCGGAATCACCGCCCCCTACCAAATTGGCACCCTCCTAGCCATCATCTTCCTAGTACAGACATATCTCACCAGACACCGACATCCCACTATTTAACCATTCCACCATCTCGCCCAGCAGTAAACTAACCCCGCACAGGATAACAGTCTTGCCCCTTATCCCGTGTGGGGTAACTATAATATCTAGTTTAGAGAACCAATTAGTCCTCAGGGATGTTCTCTCCGTTTAGATCGGATTCAGTTACATAAAACTTGGGCGCACATTTTCATCCATCGCAATAAAAAATTTGCCATTATCAAAATAATGTGTATATTTGCAAATACGATGCTAGCGAGTTGTAGCATCGCAAGTTATTAAAAAAGCGCATTATACGCTTTATTCCTAGTAAGGTAAAACTGGACATTTTACAATTTGACAAGGAATAAAGTCAGGTAATTCGCTCACTTGGTTTGTACTCGTATATTCCTACGATACGGCCTAGTGGAGCATTTCACCTAGACCTTATTTTTGTCAAAATCGGGAGTCCAGCCCTACCTTACTGAAATATCGTCGGTAATGGAAGGCTCCACTTTTTTTGTATCCCCCTCATCTTTGAGCCGAGGTGAAATGGAGGTTGCGCCCGACACGAATAAGGGTACGATAATATGGAAGTAGGCATTAATATGGGAAGAAGAAGCCCTTGGAGTAAAGATGATTATAAGCAACTTTATGAAAAGCTTGATGCATATTGTAATATCGCTTCGTTGATGGCTTTGAAAAATCAGGGGATTAATGGATCTTCTGAAACATTTGCAGCATATACTATGTTTAAATATCCTGTTGTTTATCTATTTGTACATTATCATTTTGGAAATTTTGAAGATGTTGGAATGTCTGAGGATGAAATTTCAAACTATATTATGTCATCCGTGATGATAACAGAAATTGCACAAGGACTTATTGATGGCATGGAAGAAGGTGAAGTCTTTCCCTATGATCCAAAGAAGTCTATAGCACCTCTATTAAAAAGTATGTGTGAAGAAGTTCTTTATATTGAAAATAATTTCTAAGTAATCGAGTATGAGCAATATACAAGTTGAACAAATTGGTGATGTTCTAGAAATAAAGCTGGGCATTTTAGGTAACCAGTATATTATTCAAGCAGACACAATCGTTGATCCAGATGGTGATAGATGTGTTATATATAACAATTATATAGTCTCTCTTCATCAGGTGAGCCCTAATGCAACAGATATAAATTATTATCTGAACAAAATTCAATGCGTTGCTAATTGCATTGAAAAAGGTATGAATTCGACAGAGTCAATCAGAGCACTTGTCAAGTCTCACATTTTAGAGCATTCTAGAATCATTGACAATGACTTAATGATGATATCTTCGGCCACATATAGAACTTTCCAGGCTGTATTTGGAGGTGTTAGTGAACAACAACTCTTTATGGTTGGTTTGTCTATAGTAAAAGAGGAATTTGCTAATAGTTTTTTTATTACAGTGTACAAGCGTACGCTCATGGGTATTCAGCCCAACCTGGTACCATTTTCTGAATATCATGAATAGATTCATTGACCAACACATATTGTTGTATGAAAAATATTGAAACAAAGGTACTGAACATATTAAAATCTGCACCTAATAGAGTCAATATACCAAATTGTGGTGCAAATTGGGTGAATTTAGCAGGTTTAGGTGCGCTGTTAAAAAGCGAGGGGATAGACTATAATTCACTCGGATTCGATAAGTTGGCTACGTTTATAGATAGTCTTAATGGAGTGGAAATGTTTAAAGATGAAAGAGGCCACCTTCCTGTTGTATATGTTCGTGAAATCCAAAACATACCTCAGGAGAATCGCAAAGAGGATGTTCGTGGGAAACGACTATCAACCCCTAGTCAAATGTTATTTGATTGGGCTTACATGGGACACTATCCTACTACTATTAACAAACTTAAAGAAATGGCGTTAAAGGAAGACTGGGGTGGCTATCAAAATGATGAAGGTAACACAATATATCCTGTCCTAAATAGTTATTTGCGCTATACATTTTTCAGATTAAACAAAGAAACAAATAAAATTTTTTATTCAAAAAATCGTTCTTATGCTGTCTTTAATACTGGACTTGTAAATCACAGCTACATGCAAATTTTTGCTTTATTCGAAAAAAATCGCAACGCCAGTCAGCCATGGTACTTCGTCGATTTTTGTGTTGAGGGAGAAGGCCGTTCTGGGAAGATTCTTGTCAACGATTTTGAAGCTATGCCAATGAGGGCACATTACTTCAGCAAAGTGTCAGATATGCTTTACGACACAAATCAAACTACACCTCCTCAGCCACCTCAGTTAGACTTAAACCATATCATTGTTGATAGAGTTGATCGTCTACCATATGAATTTATTCGAGAGAACGGCCCATTTGATTTTGAAATTTCAAGAACAGATTGTATGACGGGTGAAGAAAGAAAAACGTACTACGAGAATCTGAGAGATGCTATAAAAGAGGATTCAAAAGCCATGAGACGATTATCACAGAGACTAAAAGATGCATTAGAAACATCTCTTAAAAGAGTAGAGTGGAACTTCAAATCGGCCATTCCCATGTATTATCCTAAGAAAGACAAAATGTGCTTGTTCTTGCCATTATGTCTTGTTGATGAAGAGAAAGTTGATGTTGCACTTGTCGTTGAGAAGACCGATTCAGGACGCTATCTTGGTGTTACTATTTATGAATTAAGTTGGGCTTATAAGTGTGCTAGATTGGTTTGTCGGCCCGATAGTGATTGGTTGACAGTTAATTATGTTCATACTGATGATGAATAATGCAAAGGTCATCTATATAAATCACTCAGACTAATGTCGTTTCCCTTATATCGTAATATCAAACAAATAATACTTACTACTATGAATATTGATGAAATTGTAAATACTTGCCTTTCAAATATGAAAGCCAGTGAGGATTTTAATGATTCTGATACGGTGTTGTCTATCAAAGGCTTACTTTCATGTATTATTGAAAATCCATCAATTGTTCTTCGCTCTTCGAATGAAGAACGGCTATCAATAGCTATTTCAAATATCCTTGTTAGTGAATTCCCTTCAAATTATCCAATATTCAATGGTACTAATGTTCGTAATTTGGTTTTTGCTTGTTCTTTTTACCTGTTTATGCATCAACTTGACAGAGGAAAATTCTATGGACGAATGTGGCCTGCTTTTATCTGTTTAATTCATTATGGCCGTAGTGAATTTGCCAAATTTATTATTGATAAAAATCCATTTGCGCCTGAAAAAATTGCCAAGTTAACAGGTCAATCTATAGATAGTCAGCGGTCAATTAAAGCAGCAAAAGGGTTGGAATTAAACTTGATGCTTGCTGCAAAAGACAAAGATAGTTGGTGTGACGAACTTTCAATTTGGTATGACGAATTATTTGATGATAAGGACGAGCTTTTAGCATCAGATCCTTTCAGAAAAGAAGCTCTACCTCTGTATGAAATAATCACCAATTACCTAAAGGATAATGATGTCTCTTTTGTAAATATTTGAGAATTCAATCTTTTCGGATGGTCTTTCCTTTGTGTCGGACTTTGCAATTTTGTCCTCCGGGATGTTCTAACCACTTGCCGTTTAGTCGGATTTATTATCCGACTAAATGTACTATTAGGATTTTCAATCCGCATTAATCATCAAAATATTTGATTCGGTACTAACGGATGTTTTATACGTTTGAGTTGGATTTTGTAAAGTGGGCATCATCTATGTGCCTGCGGTAAATACTGCCTTAGGCACTACCATGTCAAATTCTTGCCATCGATCCGCTTGCCTGGCGACGTGAATCAATAGCGGCTAGAAATGGGCAGCAACAATCAACCATCATTAGCCTTAATAGCGCACTTTCTATTCCGAAAAATCATTGAAAATCCGGAGTGCTATTCCGAAAATTACTGAATTTTTCGGAGTAGCACTCCGAATATTCATGATATTATAGAGTGTTATATTGTTGTAATTCAATTAAAAGACTAAAACTATTATTTTAAACATCGGTACTAACGGATGTTCTATACATTTGGGTTGGATTTCGTTCTTGCGGATATTCTTTCCCATACACATGAGGGCTATGATCTTTAGATCTTGCTATTATCAGTAATCTTGTCTACGGCTATCAAAGTGTCGGAGACACTACTCCACCGACTTTGGGTCGGTGCTAAACCCCACAGGCATTTGGGTCAACCCAAATGCCTGTGGGATCTATGGCATAGAGTCTATGTGTGCCGGAGGCACACCTGAATGGCGACTTAGCTCTGCTAATGTAGCCCCTATTCAAGTCCCCCTCCGGGGAACTCATCACTAGCACCTTAGATGATTACTGCCGAAGCAGACATCTATACCGGCAGATCATAAGTGCTTGGAAAGACGCGAGGCCGCATAGATTGGCAATACTTCGATATGGCGAAGTACTTCAGGCTGTTGGACATCATTGGTGTCGACCATATCATAAGAACTAAAGTTTTCCAGAGAACATCGAACGGCTTTTGTCAACCCCTTATCACGCATAAACATCCATAAGCTTTTCATCCCCCCTTGAACACCAGCCTTTACCTCTACTGGGAGTATGGTTCCGCCATCGGAAAGCAGGTAGTCAACCTCGGCTAATGAGTTGCGCGAAGTGCGAGTCCAATAATAGAGTTCGTGTCGCATATTAGGAGTGCTATTGCGGATTATTTCAAGGCCAACAAATAGCTCAGCCATAGGACCTTTATTAACTAAATCATTCGCAGAAGAAGTTAGAATATGAGAGGTTAGGTCGATATTAGTACCATTGGTCAGGTGTAGTATGCGCAACATAAGCCCCGTATCGAGCAGCAGCACTTTTCGGTATGACAGATCGGCCTCAGCCCCCAAAGGTATACCATTGCCGGAGGTGTTAGTAACAGGAATCAGAATGCCCGAAAGAAAGAGCATATCCAGTGCTTTACGAATCTCTACTGCTTTATAGTCTCCCACGCGGGCGAAAACAAACTTTTGAGTTGCTTGAACAGCCGCACTATGTAGTGTGTTTCGAAGTAGATCTGGATCAACGTTTTTTTTGTATTTAGAGAAGTCATCTTCATAAGTCAGAACGATATCATCCAGTATTTCTTGGCATTGAGTGTAATCATGGCTCTGCACCCAGCAAGCCACGGATTCAGGCATGCCTCCGACCAATATGAATGTGCGCAACAATGATATAAGTCGTTGATGAAGAGGGTCTGCTATCGGGTGGTTGCTATCAGAATTATGGTATGCGTCAACCAACAGTTGTTCACCATTGGCCAAGAGAAACTCTTCAAAAGTCAAAGGATGCATAAACATGGAATGAATGCGCCCTACTCCAAATGTGGGTAAGTTCTGTAGTGCGAATTCTAGCAGTGAACCAGCTGCTACCACATGCAGTTCAGGCATATCCTCCTTAAAGAATCTCAGCGACATGATGGCTTGAGGGCATTCCTGCACCTCATCTAAGAATAACAATGTTTTACCTGGAATAATCTGCGTTTTGCTGAGGATGGCCAATTGAGAGATAATACGATTCACATCCAAATCCTCTACAAAGCATTGCTTGTATTGAGGACTTTTCTCAAAATTTATCTCCACTAAGTAATCAAACCGTTCTCCTAGATGTCGTACGGCTGTTGATTTGCCTACTTGACGAGCGCCACGCAGGAGCAATGGCTTACGATTAGGACGTGAGACCCATTCAGAGAGACTTTTGTCTATATTCCTTTCAAAATACATCGTAAAAATAGGTATTATTTCAAGTGCAAAGATACAACTTTTTTTGCTAGAATTACGCTATTGTAATGAAAATAAAATAAGCTGGCATTTCAATTAATTGTATTACAATATATAAATGAAGAGTTTGGACAAAATCCAAACAAATAATTTGCCATTTTTGGACAAAATCCAAACAAATAATCACAATCAGCTACCCCTTTGTCTGGTGGCAACATTAGGCGGGAACCATTATTCAACATTGAAAAAAGCCTCGGCCCGTGAGGGTCGAGGCTTTGTATTTGGCAGTCAGTAGCCGGACTATTTGAGGCGGCGGAACTGGCAGGTGAAGTGACGCATGAGCTCAGCTTCCCAGGTGATTTCGAGACCACGGGTGATGGTTTCGCGGCGGTCGTAAACGTTCTTAAGAGCAGCAGCGATAACGTCCATGTGGTTGTTGGTGTAAACACGACGGGGGATGCAGAGGCGCACGAAGTCGAGGCCACCGAAGCGGTTCTCGCGGGTCACGGGGTCGCGGTCAGCGAGGACGTAACCGATTTCGCAAGCGCGGACACCACTTTCGAGGTAGAGCTCGCAAGTGAGGGTCTGAGCGGGGAACTCTTCTTTAGGCACGTTGGTGAGGATCTTGTCGGCATCTACGAAGATGGCGTGACCGCCAGCAGGACGCTGATAAGGAATGCCATACTCGTCAAGTTTCTTAGCGAGGTATTCAACCTGCTTAACGCGGGTCTCAACCATGTCGAACTCAAGGTTCTCACGCAGACCAACTGCGAGAGCGTCCATGTCGCGGCCGTTCATACCACCATAGGTGAGGAAGCCCTCGAAGGGGATAGCGAAAGCCTTAGCAGCTTCGTACCAGTCCTCTTTGCGGGTAGCGATGAAACCACCCATGTTGACGAGACCGTCCTTTTTAGCAGACATGGTCATGCAGTCGGCATAGCTGAACATTTCGGAGCAGATTTCAGCAATAGTCTTGTCGGCATAGCCTTCTTCACGAGTCTTGATGAAGTAAGCGTTCTCGATAAAACGAGCAGAGTCGATGTTTACGGGTACACCGTATTTGTGGCAGAGTTCGCAGGTCTCGCGGATGTTCTTCATGCTAACGGGCTGACCACCAACGGTGTTGTTGGTGACGGTGAGGATCATTACGGGCACTTTGCCAGGGTTCTCTTTCAGAACTTTCTCGAGGAGTTCGAGGGAGACATTGCCTTTGAAGGGGATTTCGAGCTGGGTGTCCTTAGCCTCGGGGATAGTTACATCGATAGCAGTAGCTTTACGGAATTCGATGTGACCTTTAGTGGTGTCGAAATGAGCGTTGCCGGGCACAACCATACCTTCCTTAACGATAGCGGAGAAGAGAACGTTCTCAGCAGCACGACCCTGGTGGGTAGGAATCACATAGGGGAAGCCGGTGATACCGGTAACGGTGTCCTTGAAGTTGTAGAAGGAGCGAGCGCCGCCGTAGCTTTCATCGCCCATCATCATAGCTGCCCACTGACGGTCAGACATAGCACCAGTACCGGAGTCGGTCAGAAGGTCGATGTAAACATAGTCGCTCTTGAGCATGAAAATGTTCTGTTTGGCTTCTTCGAGCCATTTTTCGCGTTGTTCGCGAGTGGATTTCTTAAGAGGTTCTACCATCTTAATTTTCCACGCTTCAGCAAATGGTAATTCCATGGTATATATTATTAAAGTGAATATAAAAATAAGAAAAATCGAATCCAGAAAGTGGATTTCTCCAATTGATAATGGAAAAACGACCATAAGGAGCTAGCTCTACTTATGGTCTATAAACAGTCATAAACGTCTCTTTTCTTAATATTTAAGAAAGAAATCCCAACGTGTATATGTTGACTATTTTTACTCATATTTGGAATTGCAAAATTACATAAATTTTCTGATTCAAGCAAAAATATTTTTCATTGAGTGATTAATGCCTGCTGACGCTTCGTTTTTGGTGATGGGTTTATGCTATCGTGATGGGGATGCCAATCCGTGTATTGGAGCGTATAGGTATGAACTGAAAAATAGAAGAAATTTTTCTGTCGTTCATTTGAAAAAAAAGTCGTATATTTGTACTTTCGATAGAATTGATTGATTAATAATAATATTAATATAATTTGTTGTATATTATGGCAAAAGAAATGAATGAC
>JAGHRY010000224.1 GCA_018066145.1 Candidatus Colimorpha merdihippi
ATATGAAAAAAGTAATTATGATATTGGTGGCCGTGGTTGCCCTGATGGGCGCCCAGGCTCAGCATGTGGAGTTCAAATGGCACCGCATGTATGGCGTAGCCGGATACGACTTCTCCACCAACTTCAACACCACCAACTACAACGATAAGGTCTCCTTCAACAGTCTATATGCCGTTGGAGGCTGGCAGATACGAAAAGAGTCCGGCATCGGTATCGGTGCGTCCTATATGATGGACGCTACTGGTGCATTCACCCAGATTCCTGTATTTATGGAGTTGCGCAGCAACTACTTGCGCAACCGTATCAGCCCCTTCACCGCCGCCTATGTTGGTTATTCTATCCCGCTTGGCACCTCCAGCACTGGTGACAGCAGAATAGAAATCGCTAAAGGCGGCCCCACATGGGGTCTTAATGTAGGTGCACGCTTTGCCTACACTCGCAAACTTGGATTTAGCGCTTACCTCGGTTATCAAGGAATTTTCCTCAACCGTGTAGACCGTTATGATAACGGCATGTTAGCCTATGGAGAGCCCCTGCTGCTCCAGGATTTCAAATTTGGTGTTGCTTTCCACTTCTAATCTATGAAGAGACTTTCACTGCCCCTATTCTTGCTGCTGTGCATCAACACTGTTGTTGCACAGCAACTTGAGGGCATTGACAACTTGAGGATGGCCCCAAGGGCCAATATCATTTCGTATGATGACCCGAATGACGTTGAACGTCTGCGGTACGACGATTCTCCCTACTACCTATCTTTTGACCCGTATTGTGCCTCCAAAGAAAACTCCGATTGGCAGATTTCTTTCGAAAACAATCATGTGTCGATGGAACAGCAGTACTTGTTCCCAAAGGACTGGAAAGGAATGCGAATATTCTTCCGCATGCGTGTGCCTGCAGGCTACGGATTCTTTATCGACAACCGCTTGATTGGAATCAGTCACGATGGTTCATCCACAACAGAATTCGACATCAGCGAGCAGATTCGAATGGGCAAAGCGTCTTTGCTATCAGTACGCTATGTATCTGACGACCAAGGCGCCATGCTCGAATCATACCCCGATGTCCAGCAGCAACCCGACTATATGCCTTGCGCATTGCTGCTGAAACCTCAGATTAATGTCCAGGACTATACGATAACAACATCTTTTGATCCCACTAGCCAATCGGGCAGCTACAGCATCGAAGCCGACTTATTCAATGGAAAAAAGAAAGGCAGATGCTATTTGGAAGTAGAACTCTGGGATAACAAAGGCCACCAAGCAGACAAGCTTGGCGTGTGGTGTTTTTTCGACAAACGCAGCGAAACGTCTCACACTATAACGTCTACCTTATCCAAGGTTACGCCTTGGAATGCCGAGGTGCCACGGCTCTACACCGCAGTCATCCGTCTTTACGACGACAATATGGAGCTGCAGGATATTGTGGGCACCCGATTCGGATTCCATACCATTTCCGACCGAAATAGTATCCGGCTCAACGACCAGATAATCACCTTCAAGGGCATACTTCTCGACGCAATGCGGCTTGACACTCCCGAAAAGGTTAAAATGCTCCGGAACCAGATGGTGATGATGAAATGCAACAATATCAACGCCATCAGATTGCAAGGAAAGGAACCCATTTCTGAGAAGTTTTTTGAGCTATGTGATGAATTAGGTTTCTATGTAATCTGCGATGCTACACTTTCCCCTGCATCGTCCATGGGAATGGCTGTTGCAGCCGATGCAGAATACAGCGACCTCTTTGCCAAACGTATGCAATCGATGTATGGTCAGCACAAAAACCATCCTTGCATATTAGCTTGGTCACTAGGAAATTGTACCGACAATGGAACATGCATGCAAACAGCCTACCATACATTGCGACAACTCGATGGCCAACGACCTGTTTTGTATAGCGGAGCCCTTTATTCCGATAATACCGATTTGATTGTCCCAGTCCAGTGCACACCCAGCATGCTCAGCCAATATGTTTCAAAGAGTACAAACCGTTCATTGGTGATGAATTCTTTTGGTAGCAGCAAAGGCAATTCCTTTGGTGGAATGAATGAACTATGGCAGAAAGTGATTGACCACAAATCAATACAAGGTGGATTTTTCAATGCAGGCAATTGGAACGAATTATCTACGCGACCCTATCTGGCAGACCTCAAACAGATGTATCGTCCCTTTGACATTTCATTGATTTCTGTTTCCGACGATGCCGCAGAATTTATTATTACCAACCTCAGCGATTTTCGCACCTTGGCAGATTTCAAACTTGATTACGTCATCTGCACTAATCTAAAAAGTGATGTTGTTGCTGGCGATGTAGCCCTGGCGCTAAAACCAGGCGAAAGCAAGGAACTAAAGCTAAAGGTACCCTCGCTTTTACTCTATGCTGGCGAAGAATTGTACATCCGATTTACACTACGTCAGCGAAACAACACCCCAACAATACCCAAGAACACAGTATTGTACACTGCACAGTATCCCCTTCCCGCGTCTCACATGCCATGCCAACAATATTCTATTGGCGAGCATGATAAATCATTTGCGATTGAAAAAGATTCTGCCTTGCAGACAAAAATATATAATAATAATGTATCAATTATTTTTAATGACAGCTTGGGTCTAATTACATCGTTGAATTATCGAGGGCAAGAAATACTCTCATCTTCACCAAAGTTGAACTTCATGAGGCCTCCTTCGCCTAACGATTTTGCTGATCCCAATGGATATAAACAATGGCAATGCTACGAACATGGAAACATGAAATGCGAAGTAGTAGCTACCAATTGCCGCGCATTGGGCACTCATAGCGTTGGCATCGATGTTATGATGCGTTATTATTCCGACCGACATGGACTCCTCTACGACGTTCGCCAAACTTACCTTATCCTTTCTTCTGGCGACATTCTAATCAGCAACGATATCACCCCGTCTGAAAAAATCAAAACCATGGCCCGTGTAGGGATACAATTGGGAGTGACGGGAGCTTTCGACACCGTTCAATGGCTCGGACTTAACAATGAGAGCTATTGCGACCGGAATCAAAGCGGACTCATTTCTCAATATATACGTCCTGCCGATCAAATGACTTATCATTATCCACAATTCCAGCATGCCGGCAACTTCGACCAAACCCGCTGGATGTCGGTTTATCATGGTTCCACCGGACTCTATGCCGATATCATCGATACCTTGTGTGGTTTTTCCATCTATCCATATCACGATTTCCCCTTTACTCAAGATTGGGACCAACATCCTACCACAGAGGGTTACACGCTCAATATTGATTACAAGATGGCTGGTGTAGGAAGCGCACAAGGAGGAATAATGACCGAGGACAAACATCTTGTCAAGGATAATAAGATCAATTTCACACTCCATCTAAGGCCATACGACTGTAGCGAATACAATGCCCAGGATTTCCGTAGGATCATTTATCCTAAAGTGATATCAAATATTGTCGAGATTCCTACTATTACCAAGAATCGTGACAGGTTTGATGGTCCGATGCAAATTATTTTATCCTGCACTACACCCAAAGCCGAGATTCATTACAGCCTCGACGGAAGTCTTCCTACCGAAAAATCTCCTCTTTACACAAAACCCATCACAATTCAAAATAGCTGCATTGTGAAAGCTCGTGCTTTCAAAAAGGGAGAAGCGCCATCATTCGTAGCTACCGAACAGTATTCTTTCGACTATATCACCGAGTGCGCTTTCCGTCATAAGCCCAATACTCCATACAACAAAAATGCGTCCAAGGCTCTTTTTGATGGTGAAATTGGTGATGTAAACGATTTAAGCCGAGGCTGGCTGGGTTTTTCTGGTCATGATGTACAAATCGACCTTCAACTGGGCAAAGCAATATCCATTAGCAATGTGACACTCCGATTTGCACATGTTCCCGATGCCTGGGTTTTTGCGCCGCAAGAGGTGCTGGTTTCGGTATCAACTGATGGAAAAACATTTTCAAATCCAATTCCTGCTACCATTTCTTATGATCCAGCGTCGGAACAGTTGAACACATCACAACTGCAAGTAGTTTCGGTTGAAATTAATCAGTCTGAAATACAGTTTGTCCGTATTTTGGCCAAACCAATTTCCCGTATTCCTCAATGGCATCGAGCCAAAGGACTCAAGCCCTGGATTATGATGGATGAAATAGAAATATCCGAAGTCCTTAATAAACAATCATCAAGTACTAATCAAATACAATAATCCATGAAAACTCGTTATTTTGCATTTTTCCTGATTACGATTTTGACAGTATCCTGCAAAGTTGAATTTAACCCCAATGCGCCTTGGAAAGATGTACCTTCAGTATACTGCATACTTGACCCCGAGGAAGATACGGTATGGGCACGCGTGCAACGCTGTTATTTAGGCGAAGGAAATCAATTTAGTTACTCAACGATTCCTGATTCCATATACTATAAAGAAGAAGATATTGAGGTTCACCTTCTTGCGTGGCGCGGAGTTTCTGGGCCAAACCATTCAATCAATCCAACAGACCAACTTGTCGATAGATGGGTAATGAATTATACCGTCCGAAACAATAAGCCTGAAGGTGTTTTTGCAGGAGGCGAACATCCTCTTTATTATTGCACTCCAGGCAGACATCAAATGATAAAAGATTCGTCATGTGTATTCGAAATACTTATCATCCGATCCTCTTCACACGACACAATCGCAAGGGCAAAAACAACACTTGTGGGATTTCTACCCTTAGTAATCAATTATAACGATACTTCAGAAGCCGTTCTTACTGCACCCAGCAGAGGTGCTGGTCGCCATTATGGGTTCATTCCCAAATCACGGAACGATATAAAATGGAATACGCTGCCGCGTGGACGCCGGTACCAACCAGCAGTAACATTTTATTACAAAAAACTTCAAGATACACTTAGCGTTACAGTATATGGTGACTACCTTACTAACGAGTTCAATAACAGTTCGCTAAATTCTAGTTCTATCACCCAAAGCAAATTCCTTTCAACTATCAAAAGAGAATTAGCAAACAACACCGATACTTTATTCAATGTTAACCACGTTGACATATCAATTTATGTCTGCAACGAAGATCTCAATGCTTACATTAACTCCCAATCAACAGGAACAACTTCTGGACAGGAATTACAATCCTATTCCAACATCGTTGGTGGTGTAGGTATCTTTGGTTCTCGTCGGACACATATCCAAGTAAAGGTACCATGCGATTCTACTGGTAAACCGGATTATTTGCCCGCCCAACTACGGAACTTGGGAGTAGGGTTCTATGGGAATTTTACACCCCAAAGCAAGCAATAGACATTACAAGGCCTAGACTGAAACAATTAATAATATGCTAACTTATTTTTGATTCTCTCAAAAAGATAACACAAAACACAATAATCATTTGAAT
>JAGHRY010000188.1 GCA_018066145.1 Candidatus Colimorpha merdihippi
CTTATTATCTCTTTCAAAACGTTGAATTCTTAGATGTTACCTTAAATAACTGAAAAATGTATAATTTATTGTTCACATGATTTCAAAAAAAAAGAATACGCTTGTTTTTCATCATCTTTCTGTCAAGTAGTTGAACCGAACCATATAACGCATTCCATCAATAGTCGGCCTGCTGTCCATCGTGGGCCTTCCACTGGCAGTCGGTAAGCTTCATTTCGGTAAAAATGGCCTTAAACGAAGAATCCTCGGGCGAGCAGGCATACACGCCAAAGCGTACCGGCCCCTCAGCTTTATACATATGGCATATGCGCATCTGGCTCCAGTGTTCGCCGTCGGTCGAGCACTCTATGCAAAAATCGTCGGCTCGGCGCGAGAAACGATACCACATCACCTTCACATCGGCAGGTATTGCGGTAGTAGCCCAATCGCTATAGCCGTTGTTGGTAGCCACACTTCCAAGGTGCTGAAACTGGTCGTTTTCGTACTCCACGCTTCCCTTCAGCCAGTTCTCGCTGTCCAGGTACATCACCACGCCGCATTGGTCAAAACGCTGGTGACTTTCAGTAAAGTCGGTCTTCACAATAAAGCTGAAATACTGCTGGTCGGTCTCCATCTGGTAAACGGGAGCGTTGTCGTTGCGGAAATGATAATAGGTGCGCTGCCATAAATCGGTATGCGGATTGGTCACCACCTCCAGCCTGCCACCGCTAATCTTAAATGATTTGGGTTCGCGCGTCCATTGGAATTCTGTCCATTGTTGGGCATTTGCTGCAGCTGCCATCATCAGCATCATCAAGAGTAAAATCTTTCGTCTCATTTTGTATTTTTTTAAAGGAATTGATTTATATCTTCAAAATGGTCCACCACAAAGGTGGGATTGGCTGTTTTCAGCCGTGTTACTGTGTGGTTGCCGTACGTTACGGCTATCGTGTCGCAGCCGGCGGCATTTCCCATCAGTATGTCAAAGGTGGTATCTCCCACCACCACAGCCTCATGAGCCGCTACACCCATTCGATCCAATAGGGCCATCACCATATCGGGTGCCGGCTTGGGAGGCAGGCCGTCGTTATTGGTCACCATGGTTTCGAAATTATGTTCCAGTCCAAACCGCTTGAGTATGGTCACCAGCGAGCTCAGATTCCTGCTCGTACACACCGCCATCCTTACACCTTGGCCCTTCAGCTGCTCCAAGGTCTCGGGCACGCCGGGAAAGATCGACACCTTTCCCACCTCATATACGGGAAACAAGTTGCGGTATACTTCCACCCCCTTGTCGGCCTCATCCGGGGTCAGTTTGCCCAGAATCCTTACCGCCTCCACCAGCGGCAGACCGATAGTTTGGCGCACAGCCTCTTCCTCTGGCAGGGGAAGCCCCATCTGCTCAAAAGTTTTTTGCATTGTCAGTACAATGCCCGGCGCCGTATCTGCCAGTGTCCCATCAAAATCGAATAATATTGCCTTATATTTGTTCATATGGTAACTTTAAAAAATGGGGTTCAAACGATGTTGCCTTATTTTCTACATTTTAAAAACTCGTTGCGCTATAGGTGCGCTGTATCAAGGCTTTAGCCAGTGGGGTCATTTCTGGCGAATGCGGTTGGCGTAATGCAATCACCTCGTTGTTCAAACACTCAAACTGCGAGCATCCTGTCGTATCCATCAGATTGAATCCGTTTTTAAAAGCATGCATCACCACGGTAGGCTGGTAACCCTTGCTGGTCACATTTCGGCTGAAGCAGAATTCCTCGCCCGAAAGGCCCATCTGCGCCATCAGCGTTGCAGCCAAATCGCTCTGATTCATCAGGCAGTCTATCGTGCACGTCTGGCGTACGGCTCCTCCCAGCCACAGCATCGGGATATGTGCCGCCCTGATATCGGCCACCGAAACCCCATTGCACGCCACCCCGTGGTCAGGCACGATTATCAGCAGCAGGTTGTCCCACATGGGCGAAGCCCGCAGCTGGTCTACAAAGGCCCCTATGCACGAATCGGCATAGGCAAACGAGTTGGCCTGGGCATTCTCCAGCCTATGCGAGGGCACCTCCCATGGCTCATGGCTGCTCAGGGTGAGGTATGTGGCAAAGAATGGCGATGGCGGCAGCACCTGGTTCTCAAGCCTGAGGAAATGGTGGTCGTGCACGCCCCATTTGCTGTCAGAAGGTAGTGCAGCATACCCTTCCGAGCCCACCACCTGGTCGTAGCCGGTCTCATATAGGTATCCCCGCATATTGGTAAAATCGATATCGCCGCCATAGTAGAAAGCCGTATGGTAGCCCACCCGGCCTAGCTGCCGGGCCAATGATGGGAGCTTGCCGCAGCGGCCGCTCATCTTCATCACCGATGTAGTAGGCAGGGCCGGCCAGCCGTTCAGCAGCGACACCAGTCCCCTATCGGTGCGGAAATTGTTGGCGTAGCAGTTCGAGAAGAATACCCCTTCCCTTTTCAATTCCGATAGCCGTGGGGCCACTCTCACGCTATCGGTCATCAGGCTTCCACCTCCTTCCCACACCACTAGCACTATGTCGGGTCTGCGGCTGTTGAGCAAAGTGTCGGCAATATCGGGCAGCGACCAGTATACCTTATCTGTCAGCAACGCCACTTCTTCCTCGGTCATCGAGCGAAAGGCCTCTGCCAGATTCTCGCTCTTCGACATCGAACTCAGCACATTAAAGAAGGGATTGAGCGCTGCATGGTTCAAAAATTTCTTGTCGGAATAATAGGCGTAGCCGGGATTGGCGGTCGACTCTTCTATGCCGCCTCGCATTCCCACCAAGTCAGCAGCCAGCAGCACCACAGTTAGTAGCGAATACAGTATCGGGCGCTTCATTCGGGCACTCTCTTTTGGTGTCACCCACCGCAGCAGGGCTACCGTCAGGCCTATAAGGAGCACCAGTCCCCCTATCGCCAGCGCCAAAGCCCCGGTCGACAGGCTTGCCAGCATTTCTTTGGGATTACGCGCATACACCATATCGGCCACATCCAGCTTGGCGCCCCAGTAATGGTACAGCACCATATCGGCGGCAAACGCCAGCGTTACCGCCAGCGCAGCCGGCACATACCACCAGGTCAACCACTTCCGCAGCCGGCTATGCTTTCTATAGGCTGCTGCCGCCACCACCACCATCGGCACCACCATCAGGTAGCACACGCTCACCAGGTCCAGCCGCAAACCGTGCCACACCACCTGCACCCAGTCGGCAATAGTTATCCCTTTGCCGTAGGTCGGGGCATTAAAAGCCATAAAAAGCACTTTCTGCCCAGCAAACAGCAGCAGCATCAACGCTGCCAGGCAAAGCAAAAAAAGTATCGGCCGAAATGTTGCAGCTCGACTTTTCCTCATATAATTATAGATTAGTGCCGATGCGATAATTTATTTTCCTGCTGCGCACGTAAATGAATATTGTGCTGTAATATCATTATTCTCAGTAAAATGATACTGTCTTAGCAAGATTTATCGCAACAGCAGTAATTACTGATAATTCTATCGTTGACCTCTCAGAATTCATCAAAATCCTTCCGGATTCTGCTTCTGCCAGTTCCACGAGTCGCGCACCATCTCATCAATGCCGTATTGGGCCTTCCAGCCCAGTTCCTGTTCGGCTTTGGCGGGATTGCTGTAGCAGGTGGCTATATCGCCGGCACGGCGGGGCTTGATGCTGTATGGCACCGCCACACCGTTCACCCGCACAAAGGCGTTCACCATATCCAGCACGCTGTATCCACGACCGGTACCCAGGTTGTAGATTGCCAGTCCGCACTTGCGCTCTATGGCCTTGAGGGCACACACATGTCCTTTGGCCAAATCTACCACATGTATGTAGTCGCGCACCCCTGTGCCATCGGGGGTATCATAGTCGTTGCCGAACACGCCCAGCTCCTCGCGCTTGCCCACAGCCACCTGGGTGATATAAGGCATCAGGTTGTTGGGTATGCCGTTGGGGTTCTCGCCGATGCGGCCGCTGGGATGAGCCCCCACGGGGTTGAAATAGCGCAGCAGCACCACGTTCCATTCATTATCGGCTTTCTGCATATCCATCAGCACCTGTTCCAGCATGCTCTTGGTCCAGCCGTAAGGATTGGTACATTCCCCCTTGGGGCAATTCTCGCTAATGGGTATCTCTTCGGGGTCGCCGTATACCGTTGCACTCGACGAAAAGATGATGTTCTTGCAACCATTCTGCCGCAGCACATCCAGCAGCACCAAGGTGCCGCTGATATTGTTTTCGTAATATTCCCATGGCTTGGCCACGCTCTCGCCCACAGCCTTCAATCCGGCAAAATGTATGCAGGCATCAATCTTCTGGGTCTTCACCACGCGGTTCAGCCCGTTACGGTCGCGGATATCTATCTCGTATAAAGGAATCTCCTCCACACCGATAATCTCGGCCGCGCGTCGCAACGCTTCGGGCGACGAGTTCGAGAGGTTGTCTATCACCACTGCCGTATGTCCAGCAGCATACAGCTCTATCAATGTATGGGTGCCAATAAATCCGGCTCCGCCAGTAACTAATATGTTCATAGAATTATTTTTTAGCAACAATCAAACCTGTTTGATGAATGATGAATGATTGGGTGCCAACCAAATCACCAATCATTTATTCATAACGCAAAAACAAAAGAAATAGTACATGGGAGATTATTTTTTATGGAATCAAAAATATTTCATATCTTTGCAAAGTTTTTCAAACATTTAGAACAACATGAATCCAAAAGCCGCCTTTCGGTCTCTCCGCGTGAGGGCCACCCCATTAGTATTATCCGGTGTTGCCATGGGCATTTCTGCCGCATGCACCTCCGCCACAGTCCATTGGGCCGTCGTCCCCTTCCTCATCCTTACCGCCGTCTTCCTCCAGTTTGTCAGCAACCTCTCCAACGAATTGGGCGACTCCATCCACGGTACCGACCGCAACGACCGACAAGGCATGCGCTATTCCATCCAAAGCGGCGATCTCACCCCCAACGACATCAAGGTGCTCATCGGCATCTGCATTGCCTTGTCGTGTCTCTTCGGACTCCTGATGATCTATTTCGCCTTCGGCACGTTCTTCAGCCTTCCTGCGCTCGCATTCGTAGTTCTTGGCCTTTTGGCCATTATCGCCGCCATGCGCTACACCTTGGGCGCCCACCCCTATGGCTACCGCGGACTCGGCGATATTTATGTGTTCCTCTTCTTCGGGCTGGCGGTAACCATGGGCGGCTACTACCTCTGCAGCGGCACCCTCCTTCTTTGGCATGCCTTCCTGCCGGCTTGCGCCATGGGCTGTTTCAGCGTGGGCGTACTCAATGTCAACAATATCCGCGATATGAAGACCGATGCCGCCACCCGCGTTACCATGGCCATCCGCATGGGCGAACGGGGCTCGCGCCTCTACCAATCCATCCTCATCACCATCGGCATCACATGCATGATAGCCTGGTCCATCCTTTCCGGCCGCACCCTCTTGGGCTACCTCTACCTCCTTGCCGTCCCCCTGTTCGTCATCCATTTGGCCTTCGTGTGGCGCCATACCGACAAACAGCTCGACAAAATGGTACCCATGCTCTCCATCAGCACTTTCCTCATGTCTTTACTTACTTTTATCCAATAATCACCTATCATCATGGACAAAAAACATGTCGGCTCACTTTTTGATTCTATCGCCTCCACCTACGATAGGTTCAACCACCTCCTCTCGCTCAATATCGACAAGCGGTGGCGCCGTCGCGCCGTGCGCCAGCTGCGCCCTGCCGACCATCTGCTCGATGTTGCCGTGGGCACCGCCGACCTCGCCATCGAGGTGATCCGCCAAAACAAAGCCAGCCGCGTTACCGGCATCGACATTTCCACTGGCATGATGGACATCGGCGCACAGAAAATATCGCAAGCCGGCATGTCGCAATCCATCACCCTGCTCGAAGCCAGCGCCCTGGAGATGCCTTTTGCCGACAGCACTTTCAGCGCCGTCACCTGCGCCTATGGCGTACGCAATTTTTCCAACCTCGACCAAGGTCTAGCCGAGATGTTCCGCGTGATGAAACCCGGCGGACAGCTCATAATACTCGAATTCTCCTACCCCCAGAACGTCATCATCCGGTGGTGCTACAACCTTTTCTTCACACACCTCATGCCATTGGTGGGCAAAGCCGTCAGCCGCAACAGCGGCGCCTACCTCTATTTCCGCCAAAGCGTCAAAAACTTCATCTGGGGCGAAGCCATGGCTCAACGCCTCGCCGCAGCCGGATTCGCCCAAGTCTCCTACCGCCCCATGACCCTAGGCATCACCACCCTTTACATGGCTCAAAAAGGCGAATAAAAGGAAATTGACGCTTAATGAAGCTTTTTCGGCGAGTAAAACACCAACGGGATATAGAAATTCTAGAATAAATTCTAGATTTAGCGTCTTTTTTTCCATCATCGGCATGGGGCGCAACAACAACCCACCAGTTCCGTATCAATATACATATCAATCATTTGCAATAATATTAATCTCCATGCCAACTAGTACCGCCCTGTATAAATCTAGAATCTAGAATGCGTTTTTTGCATGTAACAAGCACATAATTGCATGTAGTTATAAAAAATCCATTCTATATTCTAGGTTTCATCCTAAATCCAAAGCAAATTCGCCCATTCTACGGGGATCCTACGGGGTAGCTCCGATCTATAGGTCGAACTAACCCCGTAAGATCCCCGTAGAATGAACGGAGGTAGGGCGAAGGTAGAAGGTTACAAGCTAACTGCGAGAATTATTCGCCGAAGCTGCTTATTTTTCATACTAGCATGCGGATAATCATTTTCCAGGTGGTCAGCGAGGTGAAATATACAAATCTTTAATCACTGTTATACAACGCATATATCATGAATCGGTTTTTTGTCATGTCGGGTTTACGTCCGAACAAGTCAATGAATCTTGAAACATACCACGTTTTTTTGTAACCGCACATCTATGAAGGGAAGTCGCAGTAGCAGTCGATTGTATACATCTTAGTCAGCATCATGCCGGCAAACGTCGTGAATCAGCATCCCTTGAAGAAATTCTAGTGAACTTTCGATAGCAGAGAAAAATCATTCTAAATAACCTTTTTCAAATGATGACTGAAGCAAGAACTTTCGTTCGCGATCAGCAAAATCAACATAAATATATTTGCAATCTATTGCCGTCACAACACCAGTTCCAATACTTTTATGATTCACTTTTTCACCCACTGTAATTGTTTTCCATCTTTCTACATTATTAATAATATCAAGCGACATGTCCTCAACTACATGTTTTGCAGATTCTGAGATACTCGATTCATCAATAATTACAGTAGCTACAGGATTTTCAATTGCAGTATCCCATAATCCCACAATACTATCTTCGCGAGTACTTATGCCAGTGTATGACAAACTAGAATCCTCATAGCGCTTAAACTTGTACACTGCGTCATTCATCAACTCACTATTGAACACGCCAATGCTCACAAGAAGTTCAAAGTCTTTCAGTTCCAAGCCTGTCACCTTTCTAAACAATTGAGGTTCCAACTGAGTGATAACGTCTCTTAGGCAGTATTCTCTATAATCAGTAAGATACATAAACACAGGTATTCTTGTGGCAAACTTAATCAGTTTTTCTTGAATTTCCTTTCGCTTACTTTTATACTCTTTCTCTTCCTCGGTAAGTTGCTTTTTCTGCTTATCTGTCAGCTGGTCACCTTTCTCCTTTTTAGTCTTCTTTACATGTTCGCTCTTATTAATAATGGTTTCAATATCAGCATTCAGCGACCTAAAGCCTTCTATGCTCATCAATGCGTTCATTGCCTCCTGGCTGTTCATCAATCGTTGCAGCGTCACATTGTCAACATTCACCAGCACCGCACTCTCCCAACGTCTTGCCAAAAGTGTTGCCGTGGTGCCACTCATGGCCATATCCAAGATGCCAGCCGCATCAATCTCTTTCATGCTGCTGCCGTCATAAGCCAATATGGGCAGAAACTTGATAAATTCAGCCACTTTCTTTTCTGGATTCGACTCAGTAACATTTAACTGACAGCTATATTCTTCCACTTGTCGTAATGCTCTATCGGGCGCAAAATCAAAAACATAACAAGTCGGTTTCAATATCACTTCCTCTCCCATCTCATTCCTTACAGTCCATGGCGATTGCACACGGAAAGCAGTCTGGAAATAGGTTTCCGGACTCTGCGTATTTCTAAGCATCAGTATCCCTGTCCAAGGCTTCACAGTCACGCCTGTCGACAATTTTCCGCACGAAAGAGTAATCGTTTTATTTTTCTGTGGGTCACCCATGGCGTTGAACACCGGCTCAACTGCCTTTGCACCCATGCCAGCCTCATTGCCAGCAGCCACCACTACTTGATAATCGTGGAAAAATCTATTGCAATGTTTTTTCAACAAGCCAGCCATGGCCTTACATGCGGCCACACTAGGCAAAAACCAATACGTATGTTGCAGATAGCTAACCAACCTCACATCACTAAACGGCATTGGCGGTTTTTCTTTGCCCAATTTCAAATCGCTCACCACATTCTCCACATAGCTGCCTCTTATCAAATCCAGCCATTTCTGCACATATTCTTCATGAACAAACAGATTCCCCTCTGCTCTAAAAAACTCATTCAAATCAAACTCATCAAATTCACCCTGGCTGGCCACTTCTGTGATACTCTCTGGCATCTGATATGTCAGCATAACCATTTGTGGCAATGACAAGTATGGATTATTTTCCCCCTGCCATTCGGCTTTGGCTCGCTGCTCATCGCTGTAAGTCCAATTGCAAATCTGCTCTTCAATAAATTCGCCACTGCTGATAGCCCTGAAAGGCGTGCCGCTCAAATACAGGTAATGCCTTGTTTTCAAGGGCATCAACTCTTCGTCAAACAACTCACGGCCCTCCAACGTATGCTTGTCATCGTCCTCGGCCATCATATCGCTCACCTCCATTGCCTTAGTCAAGGCTGGATCTTTGGTATTATAAAAGTTTTTGGCATTCTTTCCCCATGCACCATAGTGGTATTCGTCCAACACTATGCAATCCCAATCCACCGTCTGCAACCATTCGTTGGTACTCTTGATTCCTCCGGCATCATTGCGTCCTAGCACATCTTGGAATGAGGCAAAGCATACAAAGGGCTTCCTTTCATTCACATAGTTAAATTCCCGGTCTTCTTGTTTCTCGCAAAACTGCCATCGATCGAAATCCTTGTGACTCAACAAATCATCTTTCCATGCAGTTTTCACAGCTGGCTTAAACGTGAGTACCAACAACTTCTTCCACCCCATTTTCAAAGCCAACTGATAGGTGGTAAAAGTCTTGCCGAAACGCATCTTAGCATTCCAAAGGAAATGTGGTATCAAGCCCTTGTTGCTAGGGTCTTTGGCGAAAGCCGTAAAATAGCTAGCCGTTTTCTCCACTGTGGATTTCTGTTCCGGACGCATGGCAAAATTCTGAGTGCGCCGCAGCATGGTTGCGCTTCCTTCTTGAGCCGACCTTACCGCCCTCTCCACATCTGCCAGTCTGCAAAGAAACCACTCTCCTTCCGGATTAGCGATACCGGCATTACGCAACAATGGATGCACTGCACTCTTGTCGGTGAACGTAGTGCCATCATTCCGCATTGCGCTCCATTGGCCTAAAATGCGATAGCGTGTGCATGCCGTAAGGTTTTGTTCTTTAACGCGTTCTACCACATCGCGGGTAGTGTAACCTACCTTTATCATGCCCTCGTGCTCTTTCACGCCAAGGTGCTCATAAGCATAGATTTGAGGGTGCTGCTCAACTTTCGACAGCAACAATTCATCTTTCGCCATATTCTTTTTCGTTTATGGCGTTCTTCGACAATAAATTAGAAAAGAAGATATACCTGATTATCCGTTCTTAACCAGATTGGTGAAATCAGACCAGTCTTCGACTTTAAAGCCTCGAATATCACGTACCGATTTCTTAAACCACTCTACTTTCGACAAATCCATAATGGCCTTTACCAACTTGGCCATATCGTTGTCCCGAGTCATATAGGTACTGCCTTGAATCCACTCAAAACCGTCTGCCTGCAACAATTTTCGCACTTCGTAATAAGCCTTATTATAAGGTGTTCCGTAATGCTGTTCCAAAGCTGTTACTTGCAAGTCGAAGGTAATGGCGTACATTAGGCAACTGGTTTAAACATATCGGCTCTGCCAAAGAACACATTGCCGTCTTCCGTTTCGGCAGAAATCACAATACCAACGAAAGAATTGTCTTCTACGTCAATCACCCTGCCTTTTATCCATGCCTTCAGCATCGTGATATCAGGCGAAATCATCACATAATCACCAAGTTTCATAATATCGACTGTTTTATTTGTCTTTGCAAAAATACAAAAAGTGAGTGAACTAGCAAAATCAAAAAACAATTTTTAAGAAAATTGGTATATCCAGTCACAAGTATTATCGCGAATAATGACAAAATCGACTACAAACATTTGGCCATTACGCTTCTTTCTAATTATTTCAAAGAACGCAGTTTTTTTAATCAATATCTATTTACAATTCTATTCCATCGGCCTAATCATGCTTTCAATAAAGGCAATCTCTTCTTCCGTGAGGTTGTATTTCTTATACAACATTTCATCAGTCCAGGGGTGCGAGAAGTCCACTAACGGAATTAGTGAAAAAACCGTTTTTGTGACCTGCATTGTACCTTTTCCAAAATAAAGTAAAAATTTGAAAAAATTAGTTTTGATATATGAATAGCAATTATCTCTTTCTTCTTCATTCTCAAAAGGTCCTATCATCAGAAATGTTTCAGTACATGTTTCATTTTTACCAGCAATAATTGGCATTGGAGGGGTTACTGCATTGGTTGAATAACTTGTCGTAAAAAATATTTTAGGTTTATCAATACAATATTTTCCTATTGTAATAGTTTCACGAGTTACAAATCCAACAACTCTTTTTGCCCCTCCTTTAAGTCCTTTGACACCATAAATCTTTACACTATTATCAAATGGTTCTTCACTCAATTTTGCCAAAGGATACCTATCTGGCTCATTAAACAAGTTTTTTCTAACCCCAAAAGGCCTAGTTGTTGAAACGATTGAAGAAAATTGTTTTTCAGAAATTGTTTTTTGCAATATCTCCAATATCCGACCATCTCTAATGACATATTCGAAATATGGGTTACCTAAAGAATGTATCGTTTTAACAATATGACTATCATTTGTTTGGAAAATGTGCGTAACCTTACCTGCATAATCCCTTTCCCATAAAAAATAACACACTCCACCATCAATATGAACTCCCTCAAAACAATCACTAGACTTCTCAAAATCATACAAAACCTTTATTCGATTATCTGATTTCATCTTGTCTCTAAATTTATTCAGCCCTCGCCCACCTACCATCCATTTTGAAGGTACAATCATTGTTAAAAATCTTGGTTTTAGCAACATGGCCTGCTCAATAAATTTATGATATATTGGCATAGCTGCGTCAGTACTACCACCACTACCATCACTCAACTGATACGGTGGATTTCCAATAATAACATCAAACTTCATATTGAAGAGTTTCTCTGGATTTTTTGTGTGAATAAACTGATAGGCATACTGTTCTGAGGCTTCACCTCTGTCATACACCTGCTGACTTGCACCGCAATACACACATTTGCCATTCTCCCATGTGTGGCGCAATGCTCGATACTGAATGTTACCCTCTGGATTATCGAAATGACTCACGCTATGCTTGCCGTCTGCCGACTTGCTACAATACACACTACGGCGACTCAGCAGGCTGGTCAGTTCCGTAATGGCAATTCCAAACACCTGGTTGTGCAGTATGTGGTCTATACGTTGCTGGCGGTCAGGCATCTGCTGCTGCAAGCCTCGGTCGAGCCTTTTCACTATCTCTCGCAAAAAAACACCACTCTTGCAGGATGGGTCTAAGAATGTGGTCTTTGCATTGCAAAATAGCTCCTGAGGAAGCAAGTCAAGCATCTGATTTGCAAGTGCTGGCGGAGTGAACACTTCATCGTTGCTCAGATTGGCCAAGCAGTTGAGCACATCGGGGTTATATTGCTCTTTATTCATAAGCTCCCTCCCCTAACTCCAAGAAATACACAGGCTTGAATGTTGCACAAGGAATGTCGGAAAATAAGTCTGCCCCCTCGCTATTGCCCACAAGGTAACTAAACTCATAGTCGCGGCGATTCATCATCCCCTGCCCTATCATGCTCCATTCACTCACCACAATCCATTCTTCCGGATTGTCGACTCGATGATAGCTCAACGCATCGCCATGAATAATGTTTTTACTCAACAGATAGCGTACACTATTGATACACTCTTGTTTGCACGATTGGCCATAAAGTTCGCCATACTGCTCTACAAAGAAATTAAGCAACCGCTGTTGGCATGTTGCCACATTGTCTGCCAACAACTCAATGCCGTATAGGCTGCTGACTGCCAGCACAGCATTCTGCTCATATTGCAGCTGTGTGTACTGCCGTGCTTCGGCACGTTGGCGGCACACAGCCAACTTGCGCCGCAGTATCTCTATCAAGAAATTACCATCGCCACAAGCGGGTTCTAGAAACCGCGAGTCAAGCCTATCGGTCTCCTGTTTCACCAAGTCAAGCATGGCATTCACCTCACGAGGGTTGGTAAACACCTCGCCGTGGTCAGCCACACGACGCTTGGATTTGATCTGCCCACGGGCAGACTCTTGTTCAACCATAACAATCTGCGCCTTTCAATTTTCAGCGTGAGCTTATCCTATTCAGTGCTTACGGGCAATTCGCAATGGCCAAAAAGAAACGTGGACTTCACAAATCCACGTCTTGAGGCCCTAGGAATCGCCCGTAATAGTCAGATAAGTGCCGCCCACGCATAGCGCAGACGTCTGCAACTTATTCACGACTATTACTTCTTTGAAATTTCCTAGGTTTCAAGACAGTGCCGAATAAATAGCAAACGCTAT
>JAGHRY010000221.1 GCA_018066145.1 Candidatus Colimorpha merdihippi
TTTGCTTACAAAAGATAGGATTGAAGAACTCTTCTTTCACGACACTATTGATGAATCTAAAGATGACCATGGCCAGCTTAAACTTGAATTATATTAGATGTTAAATAATTTTAAGAGACACTAGTGACCTAATTTTTGTCTTTTTATAAAGGCAATAAGGATTTTTTCTTTGTATATCAAAAAAAGTTCGTATCTTTGCAACGATTGATTGAGGGGACGTGAGTTCCCTTTTTTATTGCTTATGATAGACAAATTCAAGGTTTTAGACATCGTAAAAGAGGCCCTCGGCGACGCCGACAAGTACCTCGTAAACATGAAAATCACCCCCGATAACCGCATTTTTGTGGATATCGATGGCGATAATGGCATCAATATCGACGACTGCATCACCCTCAGCCGCACCATCGAGCAGGCCCTCAACCGCGACGAGGAGGACTTCGAGCTCAACGTCTCCTCCGCAGGCGCCGACTCCCCCCTCAAGCTCCCCCGCCAATACCGCCGCCATGTGGGCCGCACGCTCGCTGTCGACACCCTCGACGACCACACCGTCGAAGGCGAACTTATCGAGTGCGACGACACCCAGTTCATCATCCGCACCAAAGGCACCAAAAAGGCTGCGCCCCAAATGCTCACCTTCGCCTATGCCGATGTACGCACCGTCAAAGTGGTCCTTAAATTCTAACCTATTGTATTAACTTACGATTATCGTTCAAATATACTGTCATCAATGAAGACGCTAGACCTGATTGATTCCTTTTCGGAATTTAAAGAATTCAAGAATATTGATCGCGAAACGCTGATGCGCATCCTCGAGGAGGTCTTCCGCGCCGCCCTCGCAAAACGCTACGGCAGCGAGGACAATTTCGATATCATCGTCAACATCGACAAAGGCGACCTCGAAATCTTCCGCAACCGCACCATCGTTGAAGATGACGAGCTCGAGGACGAAAACCTCGAAATCGCCTATTCCGATGCCATCAAAATCGAAGCCGACTTCGAGGTTGGCGAGGAACTCTCCGAGCCTATCTACATGACCGATTTCGGCCGTCGCGAAATCCTCGCCATCCGCCAGAATCTCGTCAGCAAAATCCAGGATTACGAAAAGTCGCTCATCTTCCAAAAATATAAGGAGAAGGTCGGCGAAGTCATCGTCGGCGAAGTCTATCAGCCTTGGAATCGCGAAATCCTTATCCTCGACGAGGAAAAAATCGAGCTCGTCCTCCCCAAGAGCGAGCAGATTCCTACCGACCACTACCGCAAGGGCGACACCGTCCGCGCCGTAGTCCTCAAAGTCGAGATGAAGAACAACAATCCTCAGGTCATCCTCTCCCGCACCTCCCCCATCTTCCTCGAACGTCTCCTCGAGGCTGAGGTGCCTGAAATATACGACGGCCTCATCACAATCCGCAATATCGTCCGCATCCCCGGCGAACGCGCCAAGATTGCCGTCGAGTCCTACGACGACCGCATCGACCCCGTCGGCTCCTGCGTCGGTATCAAGGGCGCCCGCATCCACGGCATCGTACGCGAGCTCCGCAACGAAAATATCGATGTCATCAACTTCACCCCCCGCATCGACATCATGGTTCAGCGTGCCCTGGCTCCCGCCAAGGTCAGCTCCCTCAAAATCGACGAGGAAGGCAAGAAAGTAGAGGTTTTCATGGATCCCGACCAGGTTTCTCTCGCTATCGGTAAGGGCGGCTGCAACATCAAGCTCGCCTCCAAGCTCGTGGGCTACGATATCGATGTCTACCGCACCGGCGACGAAGATACCGACGATGTCGATCTGCGCGAATTCTCCGACGAAATCGAGAAGTGGGTCATCGACGAGTTCATCAAAATCGGCTGCGACACAGCCAAATCTGTGCTCGCCCTCACCAAGGACGAACTCATCAGCCGTACCGACCTCGAAGAAGAAACCATCGAAGAGGTGCTCGATATCCTTCGTTCCGAATTCGACGAGGAAACCCAGCAATAATATCCGCCTATTACTCAATCTAGGCATCCAATAAGAAATAAGATTCATCAACAACACGGACTCCGAATCCTACCGTTGAATCTAAATCACTAATTAAAAAAAGGAGTGTAAACATGGCAGAAGAAAACAAAGGAATAAGACTCAAGAAAGCAGCTACCGAATTCAATGTCGGCGTCAATACTGTATTGGAGTTTTTGGCCAAAAAAGGTCATTCGGTCGAAAACAACCCCAATACCCGTCTTTCAGCCGAGCAGTACGAACTCGTAGCCGCAGCCTTCCAGGCCGAACGCGCCGTGAAGGAACAGGCCGAAAAAATCGAAATCATTTCCAGCGGAAATAATGTCGTTATCGAGGCCGAAAAGGAAACCAAAATCGAAGAAACCGAGGAGGTGATTATCAAAAACTATAACGCCACCAACCTCGACAGCAAAGGTAGCCTCCGTCCCGCCGAAACTGCCACCACTCCCGACGAGCCCCAGGCTCCTCAAGCCGATGCTGAAACCGAACCCGTTCCGGCTCCCGAACCAGAACCAGAGCCCGAGCCCGTTCAAGAAACCGAACCCGAACCCGCCAAAGAGGAGCCCGAATCCGGAGCAGAAGCTCCTGTTTTCGAACCCACACAGGTAGGCGACCTCCGCATTATCAATAAAATCGACCTCGACGCCATCAACTCCAAGATGCGTCCCGACAAAAAGAAGCGTTCCAAAGGCGAGAAAAACCAGCCCAAGGCCGAAGCCCCCAAGGCTGAACCCAAAGCCAAAGAGGCCAAACCCCAGCCCGAGGCCCCCAAAGTCGAGCCCAAGACCGAGCCTGCGCCCGCTCCTGCACCCGCACCCGTTGCCGAAACACCCGTTGCCGCCAAGCAGGAACCCGAGTTCATCGAAACCCAATACCAAAAACTCGAAGGTCCCAAGCTCGTAGGCATGGTTGACCTCTCGCAGTTCGACAAGCCCAAAGCCTCTTCTACCGAAAAGAAGAAACGCAAACGCATCAAGAATAAAGGCGTCAAAGTGGGCGACAATACCAATGGTGCCACCGAGCCCGCTGCCAACAACCAGGGCGGCAAAGCCAACAAGGCCAACGGCAGCAGCAACCAGGGCGGCAGTAACGGCAACCAAGGCAACGGCCAGGCCAAAAACAACGCCGAAAAGAAAAACAAGAAGAAGAAGGACAAACAGCCCGCTAAGGTCGAAATCAGCGACACCGAAATCGAGAAGCAGATTCGCGACACCCTCGCCCGCCTCAGCCCCATGGGCAAGTCCAAGACTTCCAAGCACAACCGCGATAAACGCCAGAAAGTACAGCAGCGTCTCGAAGAGGAGCAGCTGAACGAAATGGAGATGTCAAAAACCCTCCAAGTAACCGAGTTCGTTACCGCCAACGAGCTGGCCACCATGATGCAGGTGCCTGTCACCCAAATCATCTCCACCTGCATGTCGGTAGGCATCTTCGTCAGCATCAACCAGCGTCTCGATGCCGAAACCATCAAACTCATTGCCGATGAGTTCGGTTTCACCATCAATTTCGCTAGCGCCGAGGTTATCGACGAGCTCAACAAAATCGAGGAGGAAGACAACCCCGAAGACCTCATCACCCGCAACCCCATCATCACCGTCATGGGTCACGTCGACCATGGTAAGACCTCCTTGCTCGACTATATCCGCAAGACCAACGTCATTGCTGGCGAGGCCGGCGGCATCACCCAGCACATCGGTGCATACGAGGTGCAAACTGCCGATGGCCGCCGCATCACCTTCCTCGACACCCCTGGCCACGAAGCTTTTACCGCCATGCGTGCCCGCGGTGCCAAGGTTACCGATATCGCCATCATCGTTATTTCGGCCGACGATAAGATCATGCCGCAAACCATCGAGGCTATCAACCACGCCCAGGCTGCCGGTGTGCCCATCGTTTTCGCCATCAACAAAATCGATAAACCCGGTGCCGACCCCGACCGCATCAAAACCGAGCTGGCCAACATGAACCTCCTCGTCGAAGAGTGGGGCGGCAAATACCAGAGCCAAGATATCTCAGCCAAGAAGGGTATCAATGTCGAAGAACTCCTCGAAAAGGTCATCCTTCAGGCCGACATCATGGAACTCAAGGGCAATCCCAACAAGCGTGCCAAGGGCACCGTGCTCGAGAGCTCGCTCGACAAGGGCCGCGGCTATGTGGCCAAGCTCCTTGTTGAAGACGGCACCATCCGCAAGGGCGATCCCATCGTTGCCGGTACCATCAGCGGCCGTGTCCGCGCCATGTACAACGAGCGCAACCAAGAGGTCGAAACAGCCGGTCCTTCACAGCCCGTACTGCTCCTCGGTCTCACCGGTGCATGCCAGGCTGGCGACACATTCAATGTAATGGAAAGCGAAAAAGAGGCCAAGGATATCGCCTCCAAGCGCACCCAGCTGCAGCGCGAGCAGAACCTCCGCACCATGACCCGCGTCAACCTCGACGAAATCGGCCGCCGTATTGCTCTCGGCAATTTCAAGGAACTCAACATCATCGTCAAGGGCGATGTCGACGGTTCCGTCGAAGCACTCTCCGACTCTCTCCAGAAACTCTCGCACGAGGAAGTTCAGGTCAAGGTTATCCACAAGGCAGTGGGTCAGATTTCCGAAAGCGATGTCATGCTGGCCATGTCGTCCGATGCTATCATCATCGGCTTCCAGGTGCGTCCTTCCGTGGGTGCCCGCAAGATGGCCGAGTCCGAACACGTCGAAATCCGCCTCTACTCCATCATCTACGACGCCATCAACGAGCTCAAAGATGCAATCGAGGGTATGCTTCAACCCGAAACCCAGGAGAAGATTGTTGCCAACCTCGAAATCCGCGAGACCTTCAAAATCTCCAAAGTCGGCACCATTGCAGGCTGCATGTGCTTAGACGGCAAAATTACCCGCCAGCACAACATCCGCATCATCCGCGACGGTATCGTAGTCTACACCGGCAAACTTGCATCCCTCAAACGCTTCAAGGACGATGTCAAGGAGGTTGTTTCCGGCCAGGACTGCGGTCTCAATATCGAAAACTTCAACGATATCAAAGTTGGCGATATTGTCGAAGCCTACGAGATTATCGAAATCAAGAGAAAACTCTAATGCAATGTTGATTTGATTATTGTTGATATGAAGAGAGCTAGCCTCAATTCAACAATCAACAATAATAAGCTCTGATAGTTCAATGGATAGAATAACTCTCTCCTAAAGAGTAGATCCGGGTTCGATTCCCGGTCGGAGTACCTAGGCACCCTACATGGGGTGCTTTTTTTATACTCCACCCAATTTATACAACTGCACTATTTGCAGTATAAAAAGATTGCAGAATCCAAACTTTGCATCGTATAATAGCATCCCCTATGGATGCTTAACCTAGATTAACTTATTGTACCACTTGTTAAAAAGCAGGAGTGTAACTAAGATATCCAACAAAACCATTTTTTTGAAGAAATGGATAATCATTGCTATCAACATCACCCTAATTTCATTATAAGTAGGATGCTCAGTACCGACACCAATAAATGGTCGCGATTATTTCGAAATCAATAAAAAAAGACTCGAGATAACGAATGGACTACATTATCTATCAAGAATATCAAGTTAAAAGGCTGCATAACCAAACGTATAGAAAAAAACATTCAGCTCATCTGCCTTAATCATAAAGACAGTAGCTAAATTGCAATAATAGAAAACATAAAAACTCAGGAAATGACAATCTGAAAAAAATGCGGCTTCGGCGAATAATTCACAAAGAATGCTTGTAAAGTCATACTTCCTTCGCCCTACTCTCGTTCATTCTACGGGGATCTTACGGGGTTAGTCCAACCCAGTGTTCGGAGCAACCCCGTAAGATCCCCGTAGAATGGGCGAATTTACTTTGGATTTAGGAAGAAATCTAGAATCTAGAATGGATTTTTTAGGGCTCTACGCAATTATGTGTAAGTTACATGCAAAAACGCATTCTAGATTCTAGATATAAACATAGAAGTACCCGTTGGAAATGAGAATAGTCTAATCGTAAACAACTGATACCTATAGAAATATAACACTATTAATTAACGATTCGTTCCCATGCCGATTCTAGAAAATCTAGAATTCAATTCTAGATTTTCTAGAACCTTTGGCGGAATTAATCTAGAGCATATTTGACATGGCAAATAGGTTAGCCTGTGAGATAATTGATCTATTGTAATGTAATCCTAATAATGGCTCTAGCAAATAGTCCCCATAGCTGTTTGGCGAAGTTTCGATTCAGCATAAACTGTCCCACAAACTGATAGAAACCAACCTCCTAACATCATTATTATTGGCAGCTCTCGCTATCAATGCTGAGAGAGCCGGCCGTAAGTGAAAATGCAATTAATTAAAGGTTCGAGAACTTGGGTACGACACACCTTCTAGGCTCATTGACGACATTTTTTGAGAAATGCTTGCATATGTCAATAATTTTTGCGTACTTTGCATATAAGAAGTGCAACATGACAATTTTTGTAACAAACTGATTTTTACTACAAAAATACAAAAAATCATTAACATGTACACAACTTCTCTGTAAGAAATTATAAAT
>JAGHRY010000251.1 GCA_018066145.1 Candidatus Colimorpha merdihippi
CTATTTTATTATCTATAAATACTATTTTATCAATTTGCAAAGATACGAAAAAAGAGCGAGGTGAAAGAAAAAAATTTCAAAGTTTTTTTTCAATCCTGTTCGCGATGCTTCATAATCACTTGACAATCATAATTATCCGACAACCACTTAGCCAATCGTTCTGCACAATAAACTGACCGATGTTGACCGCCAGTACATCCAAAATAGACCATCAGACTGGTGAAGTTGCGTTCTAAATACTTGGAAACGGAAGCTCCAACAACCGATTGGATGTGGGCAAGGAATTGTTCGACGGCAGGATCATCGCGGAGGAATTCGATTACAGGTAGGTCTTTGCCCGTGAACTGGCGGTAAGCCTCGTATCGACCTGGGTTGGGGAGTGCGCGGCAATCGAATATGAATCCTCCTCCATTGCCGGAAGAATCAACGGGGAGTCCCTTTTTATAAGAAAAACTGCCTACGGTGACTGTGAGGTGCTGGGGGGTGGGCTGCTCGGACTGTGATAGCTGTGACTGCACAATGCGTTGCCACACCTGCTCCAGATGAGACAGAGAGATGGGCAAGGGGTGATTCTCGATAACAAGACGAAGGTTGTTCACAGCTAACGGTATAGATTGAAGAAAATAGTCTTTGCGCTCGAAATATCCCCGATATCCATAGGCTCCCATGGCCTGCATGATGCGAATTAGGACATAGGCATAGAAATGATTTAGAAATTGATGCTGATCAATAGGTTGAAGATGCGATAGGGTGCGGATATAATGGCTGAGCAGATACTGACGGATGGGTTCAGGGAAATCGCTTTTGGCACTATAGAGCAGCGAAGCCACATCGTATTGTGCGGCTCCTCTCCTACCCCCTTGGAAATCGATATAATAGGGCTGCGATTCGTGCAACATGATGTTGCGACTTTGGAAATCGCGGTAAAGGAAATAGTTGCAGTCGGCAGAAAGAAGATAGTCGATGAGGGTTTGGAAGTCTCGCTCAAGCAATTGCTCGTCGAAGGGTATATATTTGAGTTTGAGGAAATAGTATTTGAAGTAATTCAAGTCCCATTGCATGGACTGGCGATCGAACTCGGCTCGCGGATAAGCAAAGGAAAAATCCATATCGCGCCCTGCCAACTGAATATGCGCCAGGTCGGTAAGCACCTGTTCGTACAAAGCCAGCACGTTGGAATCGAAACCGCCACCATTGCGACGACGATCGTAAAGATAGTTGTAGAGAGTGGTGTCTCCTAAATCTTGCTGGAGGTAAATGCGACGGTCGTCGCTAACAGCATAAACCTCGGGCACACGGATGCCTTTGGCGAGGAGGGTGCGACTATAATAAATGAAAGCTTCGTTTTCGCGCACATCGTCGTTGAAAGCCGCGATGCATTTGAAATCATTACTAGCTAACCTCCAGTAGCGACGATTGCTTCCATTGGCTGCCAACGGAGCTACAATTGCGGCCGGCTGGTGGGCCCAATGAAGAAAAAGCGACAGGATTGAAGCCTCTACCAGCTGGGTACTATCAGTCATGAGATGATGTATTGTTGAGAAAAAAACTATTCAGACAATTCATCAAGCATGTGGCAAGTACCCGAGAAATAAGCCCCCGCTTCGATAGCCAGCTTGTTGGCCACAATATCGCCTTTGACGCGGGCGGTGGCGTACATGGTAAGCTGTTCCTTGACAGAGAGATTGCCATCGATAACACCTATAACATTGGCATTCTGGCACACCACATTACCAATCACATGGCCATGTTCGCCTATAACCAATTTTCCGGTAAGGGTGATATTGCCTTCAAGCGTGCCATCCATGCGGAAATCGCCATTAGCCTGGATATCGCCTTTGATGTTGGTGCCTACTGTAATGGTATTGATAAGTCCAGTGATATTGTCGCTCATTTTATATAATATTTGTTGTAGAACAATTGGTATGCGTCTACTTGTTTACGATTATAGAATGTGGTATAGTTTTGCTTTGAAATGGCAAATATCTTGTAATCGCTCTGCTGATAATCTGCCATCGGGCCTTCACTCAGCTGAAGGTGGGTGGCAAAATCAATGGCAGACTGCGCATTAACAAAGGTATTGATGTACAACAACTGTGTAGAGTCGGTGAACATTAGGGGCTTGACTTGCAAGCCAGCATTGGAATAATAGGTTCCTATAAAATTGCCAACCTTACCACGCAATTGAGTAGATTTGATCTTTTTATCGTTGACTATGATAATGACAAGGTGCTGCATGTCGGCCTTATAGCGGAAGAGCTGTGCCTCGGGAGGCAAGGCATCTTCGGACGATACGGATTTGGTAGCAGAGAGTCGGTTATTGGGTTTATTTACAACGACTTCGGGAGATAATGCCGAAAGGGTGTCGAGAGTAGCAGTATTGCCACTATTGACTACATAATTGCCACCTTCGCCATTGAGAAAAGCCAATTGGGCCTCGGCATAGGGATAGATACTATCGGTTGCAGGATACTGATTGAGAACTGATTGGAAAGTGGCTGTCGCATTGGATTTATCGTCCATTCGAGCATATGACAAACCTTTCCAATAATCGAATTTGCCCAACATCGGGTTTCCTGGGTATATCTCGTGCGCGTTATCAACGGCTGTGATTACTTCGCTATAACGGCGTTTTCGATAAAGGGAGAAGAGTTCGGCATAATCGTCGCGAATGAGCTGGCCACGATGAATGATTTCCTTATAATAATCCTCATCAAGTATCAGATTGGAAAAATCGCTATCGGGGAACCCCATCAGCACCATGTCTCTATAATAATTCGCACTAGGAGTATTTCCTTGCTTATCATAGACCTTATACAACATATAGAAAGCCTGTACTATATCGTCGTGCTCGGGATAATTGTTTACCAAACGCAAATAGCATTCAAGAGCTTTGGGTATGTTGCGTATACCGTCGTAATAGATATATCCGGCATTCAAGAGACCGACTGCAATTTCGTACATCATGGAATCGCGCTGGGCCTGAGTAGTTGGCAGTTCCTTAAGATAATAAGCCGGGTAATGGGGATCGTTGGGGTTGCCATTGAGTCTGGCAGCACTGTCGGAAACGGCAACAGTATCGCCATTGGCTAGTGATGAAGTATCATTATCGCTATCGTTCTTGGGGGCATCAATCATAATCATATTGGAACCCAAAAATCCTTTTTTTGCAAGGAACCAATAATCTTCCAATGCCCTCATGCCCCAACGCTGGCGGAAAGTTTCCTTGCCTTTTTGAACAGTATTGCTGTTATAGAAATACCATTCGCCGGTAAGGGTATTGCCGGAGCCTTTGCTATCGGCAGTAAGCTGCTCGATGAGTTCGCGTTCCTTAGCCTCTTTTTCGGCTTTTTCCAATGCTTCGATTTTGCTACGGATAAGTTCATTGCGCTTAACCTCAGGCATGTCGGCTACAACAAACAAGCTGTCATTTCGAGCAATCACGCGGGTGTAGGTTGTGAGTGAGGTAAGAAGGTCATAGCGAGATTTGATAGTGGCATATCGAGGATAGTCCTTCTTGATAATATTGATGGCAGTGTCGTAGTAGATTTGCGAATGGTCGTAGTCCTGCAATTTCTCATACATGATACTACCTAGACGAAGAGCAGAACGAGCCTTCTGGGCAGGATTGTTTTTGGAGACAGCACAACTAGTGCGGAACGCATCGCAAGCCTTATTCATTTCGCGCATGCCCAAATACATTTCGCCCTTGGCATAATAAATTTGATCAAGGAATTCCTCATTCTTCTTGTCCTTGAGCATCTTGTCGAGCAAACGTTCGAGTTTGGCCTGATCGGTATGCTGCAAATCGGCACATGAAGCCAAACTTAACCGTGCATTGAATTCCATTTCATAGCCTGGACCGCATTTGAGCACCTCTTCGTAATATTTTGTAGCTGTAGGCCGTTTATCCTGACTCTGATATATCTGTCCGAGAATAAAACAGATACGTGCCTTTTGCGTTTGTGAGGGCCGACATTCCAGTGCTTCTTTCAGAAATTGGGCAGCTTTCTTATATTTCTCCTGTGGCAGAGTGCATTCTGCCATAGCCAGATAAAGGTTTAATTTCTGACGATTGGAGAAATTGCCCTTGCCAAGATTTGCAACCAGGTCATCCAGACTGCTTTCGGCATCACGATAGCGTTTATCCTGAGTGGAGCATCTAGCAGCAAGGACGGCAGCCTCGTCAGCAATTTCGGTTCCGGAATATTGGTTTTGGAGCATCTGGCATGTGCTGGCAGCATTCACATAATCATGCTTGTAGAATGTAGCATAAGCCATCATGAGATAACATTTGGAAATGTATGGAACATGCTCCTGACCATTGATAAAGATACTGTGCTTCTTGATGCCCTTTACACTTTTCTCGATAGCACGGTCGAACTGAGGGTTGAAGGACATTGCCTCCTCCTTGGTGCCAACCTTATAAACGGGAAGTATCTGAGTATAATCATCCTTAACCTTGGACGACAATTGTTCGACACCTTTTTTGAGACTTTCATTACCATTCCACCATACATTGTAATGGGTGGTAGTATTATGGTACTGAATATTCGACCATTTTGCTTTCTGGGTAGAGCAAGATACAACCATAAGGGTAGCGGCTATGGCTACCCCAGATTTGCATATCTTATTCAGTACCTTTATCATCACTCAATGAAAGTCTTACCTGGAATGACGTTATACGTTGAAACGGAAATTCATAATGTCGCCATCCTGAACGATGTATTCTTTGCCTTCGACAGAGATTTTACCGGCTTCGCGACACTTGGCTTCACTACCGAGAGCCACATAATCTTCATACTTGATTACTTCGGCACGGATAAATCCACGCTCGAAATCGCTGTGGATGATACCAGCGGTTTGGGGGGCTTTCATTCCTTTTTTGAATGTCCATGCACGGCACTCTTTGGGACCGGCGGTAAGAAACGTCTGCAGATTTAGGAGCTTATAGGCAGCCTTGATCAAACGATTGACACCCGACTCTTTAAGACCCAAATCCTCAAGGAACATCTGCTTCTCTTCGTAGGTTTCCAATTCGGCAATATCGGATTCAATGCCTGCACCAATAATGAGGACTTCGGCCTCTTCGTCTTTCACGGCTTCACGAACAGCATCGACATACTTGTTGCCGGTTAAAACAGACCCCTCGTCGACATTGCATACATACAGAATGGGCTTGGAAGTAAGAAGCATCAAGTCTTTGGCTGCAATCATTTGGTTTTCATCCAATTTAACTGTTCTAGCACTACGACCTGCCAAAAGGGCTTCACGATAAAGATCCATCACTTCAACCAATTTCTTTGCTTTGGCATCGCCACCTGCTTTGGCTTTCTTTACCTCTTTATCATATCGATTTTCGATGGTTTCCAAATCCTTGAACTGAAGTTCGAGATCGATTGTGTTTTTGTCGCGGATGGGGTCGACAGAACCATCGACATGGGTGACATTATCATCGTCAAAACAACGTAGCACATGAATGATGGCATCAGTAGTACGGATGTCGCCTAGGAACTTGTTACCCAAGCCCTCACCCTTGGATGCGCCTTTTACTAAACCAGCAATGTCAACAATTTCAACAGTTGCAGGAACAACGCTGGCCGGACGTTCCATCTCAACAAGTTTGGCCAAACGTTCATCGGGCACAGTGATTACCCCCACATTGGGTTCAATAGTGCAGAAAGGGAAATTGGCAGCCTGCGCTTTAGCATTACTAAGACAGTTAAAAAGGGTCGACTTGCCCACATTGGGCAGTCCTACTATTCCGCATTGTAAAGACATTCTATATAAGAAATTTGTTTGTTAATTTAGAGTCGTATTTATAATTCGAAACACCTAGGGAAGCCTAGTTCTCTTCCACCATATCGCGCTCGATCAGATAGTTGTTGCGGGTGGTGGAATTACGGCAAATGAGTTCGCCCAGGAATCCTGCCAAGAAAAGCATGGTGCCCATCAATATAAACAGCATAGACACGTAAAACCATACACTATTAGTGAGCGAAATGCTACCACAAAGGCGCATTACACACACGATAACAAAGGCTACAAATCCCAGGAAGAAGCTAATGCTGCCTATGAGACCAAAGAAATGCATAGGCTGTTTGCCAAATTTGGACATGAACATGATGCTCATGAGGTCGAGGTATCCGTTGACAAAACGATCGAGACCAAATTTGGTCACGCCAAACTCGCGTTTGCGATGTTGAACCACTTTCTCGCCAATGTTGGCGAAACCAGCCCACTTGGCAATTACGGGGATGTAGCGGTGCATCCCGCCATAAACTTCGATGCTTTTCACCACGTCGCGACGATAAGCCTTTAATCCGCAGTTAAAGTCATGCAACATGATGCCACTCATCTTTCGAGTAGTCCAGTTGAAGAATTTGGAAGGAATATTCTTTGCAATCTTCGAATCGTAACGTTTTTTCTTCCATCCACTAACCAAGTCGTATCCATCCACTGTAATCATTTTATACAATTCTGGCACCTCGTCGGGACTGTCTTGAAGATCGGCATCCATGGTAATTACCACATTGCCAGCAGCGCGAGCAAAACCCACATTTAATGCGGCCGATTTTCCATAGTTGCGACGGAATTTTACACCTTTGTATCGAGGATTCTTTTGATGGAGTGATTCAATCACTTCCCACGATTTATCTTTACTGCCATCGTCTACCATAATCACTTCGTAATCAAAGTGATTTTCTTCCATCACACGGTCAATCCATTCTGCCAGATGGGGCAGCGACTCGTCTTCGTTAAACAACGGCACAATTATTGAAATATCCATATTTTTATTGTTTTTTTAATTTCTTTGACCAGGATTCGATGCCGAAATTCTCAGCAGGTTCTAATGTAATCTCGCCAGTCTCGCGATTCTTTATCTGCACAGGGGCTTTCTCTGTTCGTAGAGCCAATGCAGCAAAGAACATGATCAAAATGCTCAGAACCATAGACCGAAAGCCACTAATGATGGCCCAATCGTATGCCGAATATCCCTTCACTAATGCAATTTTCAACAAATCATCAGGTGTTTCGGAAGGCATTGTGGCAATACGCTCATTGTTATAATAAGTGACCATATCGGGACTGAGAACTTTCAAATCGAATAATTCCCATATACCAAAAGCAATACTGCTAACAACTCCCATACCCAAACCTAACAGCATCAACTCTTTGAGCGTTACTTTCTGTTCAGGCAGTTGTTTTCTATAATAATATGAAAAACCGAAAATACCAATGGCCATTACGATATTGGTAACATAATTATCGGGATTGTTCAACGGAACATCCGATGCAACATTGAAAATAAGCGAAATCAAGCCCATTGCAACGCCTGTAGCCAAACCATATAATAGGTAGGCACGACGGTATTTTCCGTAAATAGTTGACTTATATCTTCTAAAAATTGTTGCCATAATTTCAAATAAAACGCAAAGATACAAAAAATATTGTAAACAAATAAAAATTACCCATTGGCGGAATTGATTCTAGAAAACAAACACCCACTTCCACCGCCCCAAGAACACTCATCCTACGGGGATCTTACGGGGTAGCTCCGCTCTATAGGAGCGGACAGACCCCGTAGAATCCCCGTAAAATGAGCGTCGTTAGGGCAAACAAAGTACTGTTGATTTGAAGTTATTGGAGTTTTGAAGTTCCGCAGCATCCGCTTCACCAACTACTAAACCCATAAGCTCAATCAAAAAAACAACAACCATATCTAGAATCTAGAATGGATTTTTGGACTCACTAAACAAAACGGCGTTCTAGATTCTAGATTTAGGCATTTTTGGAAAAGTTTCAGCACAGGTTCTTGCTAGGTTAAATTAGTTGTAATACACATATTTAGCACAAAATCAAACTAGGATGTGCCGAAACTGATTTTGTGCACATCCATGACTGTACTGGCTAGAAAATCTGGAATCGATTCTAGATTTTCTTGTTGGATTTATTCCGCCAAAAGGTAAAAATTATCATTTAAGAATCATTATATAAAAATATTTTTTGTTATATCGG
>JAGHRY010000216.1 GCA_018066145.1 Candidatus Colimorpha merdihippi
CGTGGCGAACTAAGATTAACTTTATCAGAAATATGATAATTACTTTATTTCATATTTTTCTCAATAAAAGTCCCTTCGCGGAGCACTCCTTTGTGCGACAGCACCACCAATACGATACCGCCAATCACGAACGGGATGCTTAGCCATTGGCCCATATCCAACGTCATGCCCTGTTCAAAGGCGACCTGTTCCTCTTTGACGAACTCAATCAGGAATCGTACGCCGAACAATGCCACAAGCCAATAGCCGAACAGTCGGCCGTTATGCAACTTGCCCTCCTTCTTTCTATATGTCCACAGGCATACCAGGAAGATGATAAGATAGCTAAACGACTCATACAGCTGAGTGGGATGCTTGGGGACCACCTCGCCGTTGCGTTCGTATATGAATCCCCAAGGCAGCGAAGTCTGGACACCATAAATCTCGGAGTTGAAGAGGTTGCCCAAGCGGATAAAGAATCCGCCCAAGGCCACCACTATCACCAAGCGGTCGAACAGCCACCATGCGTTGATTTTGAATTTGCGGTAATATAGCCAGATAGTCAGTATTATTGCTATTGCTGCACCATGTGAAGCCAGCCCCTGATAGCCGGTAAACTGGCCAGTCTGCAGATTAAATGGCAGTATGATTTCGGGCCAATGATCGGCAGTACAGAAATAATCGGGCTCGTAAAAGAAGCAATGTCCCAAACGGGCGCCTATCAGCACCGCCAGAAACACCCAAACCACAAGGGTATCGAGATACTTGATTTCCACCTTTTCACGGGCAAACATCTTATTCAGCACAAGATAGCCTAACAAAAAGGCAAAGAGGAAACCTAGCGAATAATATCGCAAGCCGAATGAGCCGAGATGGAACATCACTGGGTCGACATTCCAATGAACAAAATTAAGCAGCATTACTTAGCGTAGTTTACAGCGCGAGTTTCGCGGATTACGGTAACTTTAATCTGACCGGGATAGGTCATTTCGTTCTGGATCTGACGCGAGAGATCGAAACTGAGCTTGGTTGCCTCAGCGTCGTTCACCTTTTCGGCACCTACAATCACGCGAAGCTCACGACCAGCCTGGATGGCATAAGTCTTGACTACACCAGGATAAGTCATAGCCATGTCTTCGAGTTTCTTCAAGCGGTTGATGTAGGCCTCTACCACCTCGCGACGGGCGCCAGGACGGGCGCCGCTGATAGCATCGCACACCTGAATGATAGGAGCAATGAGCGATGTCATTTCCATTTCGTCGTGGTGCGATCCAATAGCGTTGCACACATCGGGGTGCTCTTTGTATTTCTCGGCCAGTTTCATGCCGAAAATTGCATGGGGCAGTTCGGGATCGGTCTCAGGCACCTTGCCGATATCATGCAGCAAACCGGCGCGCTTAGCCAGCTTGGGGTTCAAGCCCAATTCGGATGCCATAGTAGCAGCCAGATTGGCCACTTCGCGCGAGTGCTGAAGCAGATTTTGGCCATAGGACGAACGATACTTCATGCGGCCGACCATACGCATCAGCTCATGATTCATGTTATTGATGCCCAAGTCTATGCAAGTGCGCTTACCCACCTCGGCAATCTCTTGCTCAATCTGGCGGCGGGTTTTGGCTACCACCTCTTCAATACGAGCGGGATGGATGCGGCCGTCGGTCACCAATTTGTGGAGCGACAAGCGGGCAATCTCGCGGCGGACAGGGTCGAAACCGCTCAAAATGATAGCATCGGGCGAGTCGTCGATAATCACCTCTACACCGGTAAGAGACTCCAAGGCGCGGATATTGCGGCCTTCGCGACCAATGATACGGCCTTTAACCTCTTCGTTTTCCAAATTGAAAACACTCACGGTATTCTCCACGGCAGTTTCGGTAGCGGTGCGCTGAATCGACTGCACAACAATCTTGCGGGCCTGTTCGTTGGCGGTAATTTTGGCCTCTTCAACGATATCCATGATAGTGCTGGCGGCATCCGACTTGGCCTCTTCGGTCATCTGTTCAATGAGGTGCTGTTTGGCCTCTTCGGCAGTCATGCCGGCAATATGTTCAAGCTTTTCGATACTTTCGTTATACACCTTCTCCACCTCGGCCTGACGCTTGCGGAGCACCTCAATCTGGTTGTTGAGGTCGGCACTCACCTGCTTCAGTTCGTCGCTCTTCTTCTGCAAATCACCCACCTTCTGATTCAAGGTATTCTCACGCTGCTTAAGTTTGTTCTCCTGCTCGCGGATGGCCTGATTCTTCTCATTTACCTGCTTCTCATGCTCACTCTTCATTTGGAGGAATTTCTCTTTTGCTTGCAAAAGCTTATCCTTCTTAATCATCTCGCCTTTTTCTTCAGCATCCTTCAAGGCTGCCTCGGCATTCTTCAGCACTTGTTGGCTCTTCACGGTCAGCTTATCACTCATCAGTTTGGTGGCCACAAAAATGCCGGCGGCAGCACCCAGGATAAGACCGATTAAAATTTGTAATACTATTGTCATAGTGTGTGTAAGTGTTTTTTGTAGGGAGTTGGCGCGACAGAGAAGGGTCTTTCAGTTCAAAAAAGTCTTCAAAATAATCCTGCACTCAACCCTCCGGGAGTTATGGTAAACTCTAGACTGATAGGATTTGAGTGCCGGGTGTCTCAGTTATACAACCTACCCACCCATGAGCTTACTCGGTTTGTAAATGGTGTTGAGTTTACAAACTGTTTTGGGCCAAATGCAGGATATTCCTTATTAAGTTATTAATCAACTGTATTGTCAAGCAGTTCTTTAATTTCGGTAAGCCTTGCCCCTAGCTTGGTATCCTTGAATTGTATTTTGTCTTGCAATTCAAGCAGTTGGGTTATCTGTGTCAAGGCCACCATGGCCAAAAGATCTTGCCCGTCCTGATGGGCATACATCTTTCCGTAACTCCGAGCCTGCGTGTCTATCAGTTTTGCCGCCTTTCGCAGAAACTGTTCATGGTCGGGACTGACTTTCAACTTATATGGTCTATCCAGGATATAGACTGTTGCAGGTTGGTCGTTCATGTTGTTTATTGTGCCTAATGTGTGCTTAGTTATTTCGGCTTATTCAGATTTATTAATTAATGCCAAACTTTTATCTATACTGCGTATCAGTTGGTTGATCCTAAGTTTTATCTCTGCAGAATCGCCCTTTTGAGTCAGCGCGCTCCCGAGTTTTAGTATATTGTTTTGTTCTTTTAAATTATTAATTACTATATTGTTATTATCTATCTGCTCTTGCAGTTCACGGCACCGATCTGTCAATTCAGCTTCCACAGCATGCAAGCGGTCGTTCTCCTCTATCAGTTTCCGGACCTTCAGTTCAATCGCTGCTACTGTGGTTTCAAAATCAAACATAACAATGCTTTTTTTATACTACTAAAAGCGGTGCAAAGATACAATTTTTTTCAAATGTAAACAAAAATATTTTTTTCTAAGCATAGTTTTTTAACAACAAACGGCTGATTACCAAGGTTCCGATAACAAAAACTTATTTCATGTTCGGTATTGCCTTTTATCTATTTTTCTATTCTCAACAATGCTGCAGAATATTGTTGACCCATTGGCGAATTTGATTCTCGAAAACAAACACCCACTTCCACCGCACAAAGAACACTCATTCTACGGGGATCCTACGGGGTCTGTCCGCTCCTATAGAGCGAAGCTACCCCGTAGGATCCCCGTAGAATGAGCAGCGTTAGGACGAACGACGTACTGTTGATTTGAAGTTATTGGGCTTTTGAAGTATGGAATTCCGCAGCATCCGCTTCACCAACTACTAAACTCATAAGCTCAATCAAAAAATCATCAACCATATCTAGAATCTAGAATGGAATTTTGGATGCACTACACAAAACGGCGTTCTAGATTCTAGATTTTCTAGATGGATTAATTCCGCCAAAGGGTATTGTTGCTTTTTTGCTATCGGCAAATCACCCGGCATTCAACGCTTGCTTCATTTTCGGCAATGGTGCTGCCAGGATCCAACACTATCATACCCAGCCCGCAGATGCGCGTAGTATATCTCTCGTCGGGCATTAGCAGCACCCGCTTCCCATCAGTTGAAATCGAGTAATCATACGGATTGGGCGATCCTACCCAAATAGCGCCTTCGTTGAGCTGTATGTTCACCCCCTCGCGAAGCAGTATGCTGCCCGTCAGGTAGCGGCCTACCTCGAACACCAAAGTTCCGCCGCCGTGAGTGGCTATATAGTCTATCGCCTTTTGTATCGAAGCCGTATTCATCGTTATCCCATTGCTTTTGCAGCCGAACATGGAGGCTTTGTATAATCTTGCCCCATCGGTGCACACCGACGCATTGTCTTGTGCCAGAATCTGATCGGATGTGAGCGTGGCAGTATTCGAAACTGCCGATGCAGCAGTCTTTTTGTTCTCTTGCTTTTTCAGTTTCGACGAGTGGCACTGATACCCCTCAGTATTGTTCAGCACTACCTGGCATTTGGAATCCGACGGCTGCAACCGGCTATTTTCCAACACCAGTCCTCGCACATCGTCTGCCACCAAAGCCGGCCTGTAGTCTTCGCCCTCCAATCGCAATGTCACATGATCGAAAACAATATTATCGGCATGACGGATATAGAATCCCCACGCGGGCAGTTCCTTCCACATCGAGAATTCGGGATAGCGCTTCTCCCATTCAGGGATGGCTGCCAGCTCTGCCGGTGTCGTTCCCCGGAAAGCATACTGTGCATCAGCCCTGCCGGGATACACAATTTCGACATTCTCTAACCGCACATTTTCAATACGCATGCCCGGACATCCCACAATACTCGATGGCGAAATATTTCGCGGCATATCTTCTACAGGTCCCTCATACCTATACCCTGCATCGGGCTTGTCAAAAGGTACCTCGGCATACATGTTTTTTATCACAATATCCTTAACGCAAGGCTCCACAGTGCCCTTATTGCGCGACGAAAAACGAAGAAATATCGGGTTCCCAGTATGCATGCTCCGCAGGCCGTCCACCTCAATATCCTCCACATGTCCACCATCCACGCTGGCAATGGTAATGGCGCTTCGATAAGTATCTTTTATAGTAATGTTCCTGAAACGAAAATGGCGGAAAGTGCCGCGGGTAAGTGTGCCGAATTTGATGCCGTTGGCCGACGAGCGGCCCACGCAATTTTCCACCACTACATTTTCAGACACACCCCCAGTGTTATGGCTCTTGAAGCAATAGGCATCGTCAGAGGCATCTATATAGCAATTCCGCACAACCACATCCTGGCAGTCTACTATATCCAATCCATCGTTATTCCAGTAACACTTGGCGTCCACCGTAATGCCATCAATTGTCAACCGACGGCATCGGTCGTATTCCTGACACCAATTGGCAGGATCCTTCAAAGTAATACCACTGATGGTAACATCATCGCATTCACGGAAATGAACATTCTGCGGGCGGTTGCTTTCGTTGCATCGGTCGTACTTCAGCGGGTCGCTGAGCAGCCCCAGATGCACGGCATTTACGGCAGCATTAGCCACTTCAAACCCTCGGCCATCGATGGTGCCCTGGCCTGTAATGGCTATATCGTGCTGCCCTACCGCAAACACAAATGCCATCAATCGGCAGATGCTGTCTTTTACATAGTCAAACGGATTCAGCGAACCCAACAATACTCCCCCGCGGTCAATTTGCAGGGTTACACCGCTTTTCAAATAGATGCTGCCGCAAACAAACTGCCCCGGTGGCACCACAACAGTCGACTGCTGCCCTTGCCTGACATAATATGCGTGGGCGCTGTCTATGGCAGCCTGAATACTGCGGGTATTCAACGTTTGACCATCGCCCTTTGCAAAGAAATCTGTCACGATGTACCTTTGTGCCGACATTTGTGCAGGCACCAGCAACGATAATACCAATAGCATGGCGCAAATCCTTGCTGACGAAAAGCCGTATCTATTCTGGGGCATTCTAATCATTTTCTGCATGAGCTGATTGTTTTTGAGAAAACTGAATAACGCAACATAAGCCTCATTATTGTACTATTGAGTGTTTTATCCTCCTTATTCCCGATGCTTCCTCATACCAAGCATCCATGCCGCAACCAGCAGCACCCAGGCCACAACCAGGGCTTGCAACGGGCCGCAATCAATATTTTCTATTACCGCATAGGGCCACTGCGATACACGATGCGTAATCCATTCGACAATAGATATTTCTCCTTGCAGCAGCCATGTGGTCCCAGCCCATCCTGTGGCCAGCACGGCCATCGAGGTGGCTAGCAGCAATCCTGCCATCGGGACGATAGTGACATTGGCTACAAGAAAGTACAGCGGGAATTGATGGAAGTACAACAGCATCAGTGGCAATGTGCCAGCTTGGGCCGAGGTGCTGAGGCATATCCACCCCCAAACCTTGCGCACCAGCCACCACCTCGGGCCTGACGGTACCGACCAAAGCGATTCAAGCGACCGATAGAATACAACAATGCCCAGCACGGCCGAGTACGACAGTTGAAAACCCACATCAAATAGCAGCATTGGTTTCGCCATCAGCATCACTACCGCTGAAGTGGCAAGATTATTCAGGCTATTCGACCGTCCCATCAGCATATCGCCTGCCAGCATCAGACTAAACATCACCCCCGCCCTCACAGTAGATGGGGCGCCTCCAGTAAGCATTACATACATCCATATCGCGCCCAACTGCACCATGCCCTTCACTATCCGCTGCCACAACCTTCGACCCAAGAAAAACATCATCATGCCCACAATACCTGCAAGCAATCCCACATGGAGCCCCGATACACACAGCAGATGCGTTACACCGGCTTCCCGAAACTGCTGTTGGGTCTCATCGTCCACATCGCTGCGCCACCCCAACAGCAGCGCCTCGGCAATTCCGGCATGACGCTCCGGCAAGCCACTGTTGCGCAATTGCCTCACCATTTTTTGTTGAAGATTGGCAAACAAAGCCTTATTACGGTCTTCAGACATCCCTTCGCATAGCTGCCAATATCCCTTAGGGGCATAGCATTGCCACAACACCCCTTTGCGCCGCAAATAACGTGCGTAATCAAACCCGGTAGCCGAATCAATATAATCGGGCCTATTTGCTTTCGAAAAAACCAACAGTCTGTTTCCTTTCTCCAAATGCGCTGCATTTTCTTCTTTCGGTAGATAAAGCATCATCTTGCAATCTGCTGGCATCCACAGGGTGTCTGCAAATACCCCTTCAATCTGCGCGGTAGCCTTATAGCTCCTGCTGCCTTCGCGCGGTACCTCCAACAATCTAAGCTGCAACACATCATACTCATCCGGAATCGTAATCGACTGCCTATACACTTGCTGGTTGACATTTAGCGTAAGCAAACATCCCATAGCGGCAACCGCCAACCACAAACCTGGCAAAGACGCCCATTGGACCTTAGAAAAACCATTTCCTACAAACATCAGCACCAAGCCGGCTGCCATGGCCGCACAACAAGCAGCCAATGGCATTCCCGCCACATACTCACCTGCGAGTATCCCGGCCATCAATGCCAATGCCACATGCACCATCGGCGATCTGCTCATCATATCTGTCGTCATAAAATATGAAAAAAGCCCCAGCCGTTATCAGTTGGGGCTTTCGTATTGGAAAGTACTACTACAATTTCTCAATCCAATGTTTGATATCCTGCTCATCCTGCAAACGACAGATAAGCAGACTGTGGTCGCGCAATGCCACCAAATAATTGTCCAAACCCTGCACCACGGCTTCATATCCTTCTTCCAGATTCACCACCGTGCGGGTGGTATTCTCCAGCACAGCATGTCCCTGCACAGAATTGGCATTGTCATCATGGGCGGTATGTTCATACAGCGATCCCCAGGTGCCTATATCGCTCCATCCGAAATCGGCGGGTATGGTATATCGCATTTGCGAGCGTTCCATCACGCCATAATCGATGCTGATATTCTCACATTGAGGGAACATCTCGTTAATGAATGCCTGTTCTTCGGGTGTGCCGAATTTTTCGCGGCCCTGATCAAACAGCTTTTCCATATCGGGTAGGAAACTGTGATACGCATTCATGATACCGCGCAGCGACCAAATGAAAATACCGGCATTCCACATATAGTTGCCATCAGCCAAATAGGCTTTAGCCGTTTCCAAATTGGGCTTTTCTTTGAAAGCCACCACGCTTTTCACTTCGCCATTATCCTCGCCGTTGATATTAATATATCCATATCCCGTCTCGGGGCGCGAGGGCTTGATTCCTATCGTCAGCAGCGCATCCCGATGCTCGGGTTGTTCAACGAAGTCCATGCCCAGGCGAATTACTCGCTGGTACTCGGCCTCGTTGGTAACGAGGGCATCCGATGGGGTAACCACTATGCTGGCATCCGGACACTGGGCCAGGATATGGTAGTTGGCATACGCAATGCAGGGGGCGGTATTGCGGCGCATAGGCTCGCACAGTACCTGTTCGGGCTTCAGCTCGGGCAGATGCTGCAGCACCAGCTCTTTATAGGCGGCGTTAGTCACCACCAAAAAATTCTCGGCAGGCACCACCGGCAGAAATCGCTCGAAAGTGCTGCGGATAAAACTTTTGCCCATTCCCAGCACATCCAAGAACTGTTTTGGGTAATTATTCTTACTCAGCGGCCAGAACCGACTACCGATTCCTCCGGCCATAATGATGCAATAACGATGGCTCATGGCGATGATATTTGATTGGCGGAAGCTCCTTGGGAGGGGTTCCCGCCGTGTTTGTGTTCTAGTTTCTATATCCTATTACATGACGCACCTCGTCAATGGTGCGGCGGGCGCTCTCGTGGGCTTTTTCTTTGCCCTGGTCCATCACACGCTGCAGATAGGCTTCGTCAGCAGCTATCTCGGCAATGCGATTGCGGAACGGTTCGGTAAAATTCACCATATCTTCGGCCAGCTGCTTCTTCATGTCGCCGTAGCGTATCTGGCAGCGGTTGTACAAATCGTCGAAATATTCCACCGTGTCGGGAGTCGACACCACCTTCATCAGGGTAAACAGGTTTTCAATCTCCACAGGCTTGGGCTGGTTCATCTCGGTAGGACCGCTGTCGGTTTTGGCACGCATGATTTTCTTGCGGATGGACTTGGGGTCTTCGTTCAGGAATATGGCGTTGCCTTCGCCCTCGCTCTTGCCCATTTTGCCGCTACCATCCAGACCAGGTATTTTTACCAAGTCGTTGCCAAAATTGAAAGCCTGCGGCAGAGGGAATACCTCATGCTTGTACATATTGTTGAAACGCTGGGCAAAAGTACGGGTCATCTCCAAGTGCTGCTCCTGGTCCTTTCCAACGGGAACCTTGGTAGCCTTGTGAATGAGGATATCGGCAGCCATCAGCGTAGGATAGGTCAGCAGGCCGGCATTCACATTGTTGGGATTTTGGCGCACCTTATCTTTAAAGCTGGTCACACGCTCCAGCTCGCCCAAATAGGCATTCATATTGAAGAACAGATACAGCTCGATAGTCTCGGGCAGGTCGCTCTGTAGATAGATGGTAGCCTTATCGGGGTCTAGGCCGCAAGCCAGGTATTCGGTGAGAATGGTGCGGGCGTTATTATAGATGTCACCTGGTGTGGGGTGGGTGGTCAGCGAGTGGTAGTCGGCAATAAAGAAATAGCAGTCGTGTTCTTCCTGCATTCTTACAAAGTTGCGAAGGGCACCAAAATAGTTGCCCAGATGAAGATTTCCGGTAGGACGGATACCGCTGCACACGGTCTCGCGCTTGATAAGATCGGTCATAAGTATTTAATCTTTTATAATACAAACAGATATCCCGAAATACCGGGAATCCTATTCGATAATGTGAAATGCAAAGATACGAAAAATATCAGAAATAAAGAGAAAAAAAGGGTCTGTCCTGCTCAAAAATAGAAAATAGCGCCTCTTCCAATCGTCGAATCTTCATAAAAAAACAAGACCGGCCTTTGAGCCGGTCTTATTCTTTCATTGAGTTGCGTTCTGATTATTCAGCAACAACTTCAGCGGTCTCCTCGACAGCAGCTTCACAAGCGGTGGTGTCGATGGTCTCTTCTACCATTTCTTCAACAGCGGGAGTGTCGATTACTTCCTCCTCAGCGGGAGCGTTGTTGCAAGCTGCGAAAGCGAACATGCCAGCGACAGCCATAAGGAACATTACTTTTTTCATTTTCTAATTTAAATTTAAAGTTATCTTTACTAGGTTGTTTATTTCCTTTGTTTTTGATTTGCGACCTTCGAAAGATTGTTTTTTTCAATCGCCCCTTCGTGGGTTTTAAATCGAGTGCAAAAGTACTACATTTTCATGGACTAACGAGAAAAAAAATGTCAAAATATCTTAAAGCGATTCCAAAATGTTAAAATTCAAAATGTTAAAAAATGATTTTTTTTTGTTTATCTTTCCTTTTCCCTTTGAATTTCAGTATTTTTAGTGCTCGTTTTCACGAAAATCAGCCTATTTTTTGCGATTTTTTTAGGGCAGGGGAACCAGTCCGCTGAAGCCCATAAATGCCATTGCCAGAATACCAGCAGTAATCAGTGCGATAGGCACACCCTTCATGCCCTTAGGCACACCGGTAAGCTCCATCTGTTCGCGGATGCCGGCAAAAATCACCAATGCCAGGGTGAAACCTACGGCAATGCTAGCAGCATATACAATGCTCTCAACCAGGTTCATGTTCTTCTGCACTACGAGAATGGCCACACCCAATACAGCGCAGTTGGTGGTAATCAGAGGAAGGAACACGCCCAAAGTCTGATACAGCGCAGGAGCAATTTTCTTAAGGATGATCTCCACCATCTGCACCAATCCCGCAATAACCAAGATGTAGGCAATGGTTTGCAGGTATCCGAGATTAAATGGAACTAATATATAATAATATATCAGATAAGTGACGATGGTGGCAAGCAGCATTACAAAAAGAACTGCACCGCCCATACCCATCGAACTCTTCACATCCTTCGAAACACCGAGGAAAGGACAAATACCAAGGAACTGCGACAACACAACATTGTTCACAAAGATAGCTCCGATGATGAGAGCAAAAATATTGATAGTCATAACTATAACTGTTTATTTTTATTAATTATTATATACTATTGGGAATGCAAAGATACACATTTTTTCCCAATTATCGAAAAAAAGTTATCCTTCGCCTTCGCATCCACGATTCAACATGCGTGTAATATCGGATGGCGTCACTGCTCTGCCGTCGGCATGATGCCATGCCCGAGCAGGGTCGACCATATATTGCGGTGGCACTTGACTTACATATCGTTCGATAACGATATCCGAGCGCAGCCTCGCCCTGAATTCCTTCACCAGCCGCACATATTCTTCCAGCGCAAAAGGTGCCGGATATCGTTCAGGATGCCGCAGATAGTCGTCGCCCATAGGGCTCCCCTTTAGTATTTGCAGTTGGTGGAGCTTAAGTGCGTTTATTGGGAGTGCTGAGAGCATATCGGCCTCTTGCAGCATGTCGTCAATGCTCTCGCCAGGCAGCCCCAGTATCAGATGGCCGCCACACCTGATGCCGCGCTGTGCGGTGCGTTCCACTGCAGATACTGTGCAGGCATAGTCGTGCCCCCGCCCCACCCGCTGTAGGGTGCGATCGTAGCAACTCTCTATGCCGTATTCTATCATCACATAATGATGCTTTGCTAGTTCGGCCAGGTAGTTGAGTTTCTCGTCATCCACGCAGTCTGGCCGCGTGCCTATCACCAAGCCTTCCACCTGGGGGTGTGCCAATGCTGCTTCATACCGTTCACGCAATGTCGGTAGCGCCGCGTATGTACCCGAGTACGACTGGAAATAGGCCACATACGGGCCTTTGTTTCGAGGCCGGCGCCTATGGTGGAACGCAATTCCCTCCTCTATCTGTTGTTCAATGGATTTCTGGGGCTGGCAGTAGGCGGGGCTGAAGGCTGCATTGTTGCAGAAAGAGCATCCGGTTGTTCCCAAGGTACCATCGCGATTGGGACAACCGAAGCCGGCATTGATAGTGAGTCGTTGGTATCGCATCATATAAAAAACTGACAATTGAAAAAAATATTGTATCTTTGCAGCCGAAAAAACACCCAATAATAGCCCTACTATGAACACCTACTTATTGGCCATAGCCGTGTTGCCCGTACTGGTGCTGTCGGTTGTAATATACCGGCAAGACAGATACGAAAAGGAACCTATCGGCAAACTTATCAAAGCCTTTTTCTTTGGTGCGCTAAGCATCATTCCTGCAGCCATCAGCGAGCAGATCATCAGCATGTTCAACCCCGGTGCGCCCATTATCAGCGGTTTGTTCAATGGTTTTATTGTTGCCGGATGCAGCGAAGAGTTTTGGAAACTGGTGATGCTTAGCCTTGCCATCTGGCGAAGTGCCGAATTCAACGAATATTTCGACGGCATCGTTTATGCCTGTTTTGTTTCGCTGGGCTTTGCATGCTTCGAGAATATATCGTATGTTTTCGGGCAAGGCACCTTTATGGAAGCCCTCACCACGGGCTCTGTTCGCGCGGTATTGTCGGTGCCGGGACATTTCCTTTTTGGTGTAGCCATGGGCTATTTCTTCGGACTTGCCAAATTCGATTCCCAGCGCCGATTCTGGCACTTGTTGCGAGCCTTTGCGGTCCCCATGCTCCTGCATGGCACCTTCGACGCCTTGCTGATGATACCCGAAAGCATGGCCGTAGGCGGACAGTTCGTATCGGCAGTTTTATTTGTAGTGCTCATCTGGTTCGATATCAAGATGTGGAAATGGGGCATCCGCCGCATCAAACAACTCCAAGAACTCACCAAGCAGCAAGACTTTGCACGTAGCAACAATCCTTTCAAAGATTTTTCCTGGTAATTATTGCTCACTTGCGATCAGCCATCTGTTATCAGGCAATTTCTGAAGTTAAGCTCCATGGAGTTTTTCGATAGCGAAGCAACGAACTTTACCCACTCCTGAATCAGAGCTTCATAATAAACCAGAATAAGTCGGATACCCCACTCATTCTATTCGACTCATTCGACTATGTATACCAGATCAGATATTGTACTCTTATACATTTGGACTTCGCCTACTATTTCCGAAATTTACACTCCAATGTTCATCGCTGAATACCAGGTAATAAGCAAGCCATAAGCAAATCCTCTCCATAGGTATCATTTGGCCGTCGAAGGCCCTAAAAATCCCCAATATCCAGTCGATCGACAGTCGAATGGAGTCGAATGATTCGACTCCCAAGACATCATCCTCCTCACCACCTCACATCCAAAATACCAGTTTTCACTATCGCATACAACAACCTAACAACCAAACTATTGCAATCATCTAGCAACCCTTATTTCAACTTTAATACTCGGTTGCATTTAACAAAAAATTATGCACCCAGTCGAATACGGCTTTTTTTTTCGACCCACCCATCCTCAAAGCCCCCCATCGATAGTCCCCTGTACATCGCCAAATCTCCGTCCTTCTTGCGGGGTTCTTGCGGGGTACTTGCGGCCTTCCTGCGTCATATCCCCCGCAACAACACCAAATCATCAGCACAGCATCCCCCTCTCAACTTCTCAACCAAAAGCGCTGCATAAAGATATTTGAAATTAGCATTAAAGCAAAAATTATCTGCAATACAATATATATTAT
>JAGHRY010000186.1 GCA_018066145.1 Candidatus Colimorpha merdihippi
TACATTCGGAGGATGCGGCCAGGGGACAAATCGATTTTGAGTACTGGAATAGGCACTGCAAATACGCTATAGCTCCGGGGTAGGTCCGATTCGTAGTCGGAGCTACCTCGGAGTTACCTCGGAGCTACTACGGACCTACAGGGTACTGATAGCAACTTCTATTTATTATTTTGGTAAAAACATGAATTGCCATAAATTGCCCGCGAATTTTTCATAAATAATTATTTGTCAATAAATTAATTCAAGGAAAAATTTCGATAATTCACGGCCATTCACGTTTTAAAATCTCATTATCGCCAAATTTTGGGAGGGGGCCCGCGATGCTGTCCCAAGTTTCGCTAGCGAAATTCTTTTTTCGCGTTTTTCGCGGTGGATTGATATGTTGTAGATTTGACGGGGCGGGAGCCGCTAATCATTTAATCATTATTCGTTTTTGCGGGGCATAAAAAAAAGGGCTGGCAGGTTTGCCAGCCCTTGGGGAATAATCACGATTAGATGAGTCCGCGATCGCGGAGGAGGGGTGTTACGCTGGGTTCCTGGCCACGGAACTGACGGTAGAGGTCCATGGGCTCGACGGTGTTGCCGCTCTCGAGCAGGTGGCGGAACTTCTTGGCGAGGTCGGGGTTGAAGAGGTCGCCGCTTTGGACAAAGGCGTCGAAGGCGTCGTGGTCGAGGACTGCTGTCCAGGTGTAGCTGTAGTAGCCGGCATCATAGCCAGTGGTGAAGATGTGCTTGAAGTAGGTGCTCTTGTAGCGGCTGATGATTTCGGGGATGAGGCCGATGCCGTTGAGGTAGTTGTCTTCGAAGGTGTTGACATCGATCTTCTGGTTTTGGGTAAGGGAGTAGTACTCGATATCCAGCAGGCTGGCAGCCAAGAGTTCGGTGTTGATGAAGCCCTGGCCGTAGGTGGCAGCAGTTTCGAGTTTCTTGATTAGCTCGTCGGGAATGATTTCGCCGGATTTGTAATGCTTGGCGAAGGTTTTGCGATAGACGCTGTTGCGGCACCAGTTTTCCATGATTTGGCTGGGGAGCTCGACGAAGTCGCGGGGCACGTTGGTGCCGGCAAGGGAAGGATAGGTGCACTTGCTGAGGAGGCCGTGGAGGGCGTGGCCGAATTCGTGGAAGAGGGTTTCGCTCTCGTCGGCGGTGAGGAGCGAAGGACGGTCGCCGCTAGGCTTGGTGAAGTTGCAGCATACCATGATGATGGGAATCTGGTTGTTGCCGTTGATGTCTTTGTGCTGGCCGCGGATTTCGGTCATCCAAGCGCCGCTGGCCTTGCTCTCTCTGGGGTGCCACTCGGTGTAGAGGATGCCGATGGTTTGGCCGTTTTCTTTCACCTCGTAGGGGGTGACGAGACCTTTGTGGTAGTTGGGGAGGTTCTGGTTCTCTTCGAAAGTGATGCCGTAGAGTTTGGTGGCGAGATCGAAAGCGCCCTGGCGGACGTTGTCGAGGCTGAAGTACTGGCGTACCTCTTCCTCGTCGAGGTTATATTTTTCTTTGCGGAGCTTCTCGCTGTAGTAACGCCAGTCGTAGGGTTCGATTTTGCTGCCGGCACCGAGGTCGGCAAGGATCATCTTCTGATATTCGGCGCACTCCTCTTTGGCTTTCTTGAGGGCGGGAGTCCAGATTTGCATCAGGAGGCTCTTGACGTTTTGGGGATTCTTGGCGAGGCAGTTGTCGAGCACATAGTCGGCATGGGTTTCGAAGCCGAGGATGTGGGCGCGCTCTACGCGGGCATTGACGATGGAGTCGATGAGAGCGGCATTATCGTAGCTGTCGCCATTGCAGCGGGTGCTGTAGGCTTCCCACATCTGCTTGCGGAGGTCGCGGTCGGTGCAGTTCTGCATGAAGGGCTCCCAGCTGGGCATTTGGAGGTTGAAGACATATTGGCCTTTGGTTTCGTCGTTCTCGTCGGCCAATTCCTTGGCGGCAGCGAGCTGACCTTCGGTGAGGCCGATAGCGGTGGCTTTGGCCTCGTCGAGCACGAGCTTGTAGGCGTTGGTGGCTTTGAGGACGTTCTGTTCGAAACGGTTGGTGAGGGAAGCAATCTGTTCGTTGAGTTCGCGGAAGCGAGGCTGGTCCTTTTCGGGCACATTGGCACCGCTGCGGACGAAACCGTTGTAAGTTTCCTCAACCAGGCGCATCTGTTCGGGGTTGAGGCCGAGGCTTTCGCGCTTGTCGTATACCTGCTTGATGCGGGCAAACAGTTTGGCGTTCAAGGCGATGTTGTCGCCATGGGAGCTGAGGAGGGGGATGATGGCGGCTTCGATCTGCTCAATCTCGTCGTTGCGTTCGACGCTGCTGAGGTTGAAGAACACGCCGCTAACCTTGTTCAGCAGTTCGCCGCTGTATTCGTAAGCGACGATAGTGTTTTCGAAGGTGGGTTCTTCGGCATTGTTTACGATGGCTTCGATGGCCTCGATCTGCTGTTTCATGCCTTCTTCGAAAGCGGGCATGTAATGCTCACTCTGGATTTTTTCGAAATCGGGGATTTCGTAGGGGGTGCCCCATTCGGATAAGAAAGGATTTTCCATGTTTTTTTTGCAACCCGTGGCCATGAGCGTCATAGCAGCAAAGCCTACGGCTAAAAATTTGGTACTTTTGTTCATATATGACTGTTATTATGTATAATCGATTTGATGTGCTGATGCGTTAGCTCAGCGATTGGACACTATTTGTTGCCGCAGACGGCGTTGAGGACATTCTCGATGCTGGATTCGCCCAGTTTTTTGGCTTGGATGATGTTGTTTTCGTCGATGAGGTATATCTGCGGGGTGGTTTGGATGTCGTAGACATCGTGCCAGTCGCAGTTGGCTTCGCCGCCGTCCAGGCTGAGCCAGGCGGGGTGGGTCATGTTGTTTTTCTGCATGAAGGCTTTCCACTCTTTGCGTGTTTTGTCGTCGGGGTCGCTGAGGATGGTGAACGCGCCCAGGTCGTACTCATCCTGGAGTTTTTCGAAGACGCGATAGACCTCGGGGATGATGTGCTGGCAATGGCTGCAGTTGGGCGACCAGAATACGAGGAGTTTCCATTTATGGGGCAAGGAATGGAGCGAATGGGGCACCCGGAGGGTGTCGAACAGGATGAGTTCGGGGGCTTCGCGGCCCACCAGGAGGCGTTCCCATTTGGCGGCACGAATGCCTTCTTTGTCCATGGTGCTGGGGGAAGACCACCAGTTGTCTTCGCTCACGTAGTATTTCTGTACCAGGTGTACGTACACTTCGTCGTAGACCATTACCTTGCTCTGCAGGTATTTTTGGGTGAGGGTTACCACGAGGTATTGGAAGGTTTCGCGGGCCGATTTGGTTTTCTCGAGCACAGGATCCATGTATTGGATGATCACTTTGGGGGAAGCGTATTTCAGCACATTGTCGAAATAGCCAATAACGCGATCGTGGAAAACGGCCTTGGGGGTGTGGATCATGGCGTTGTCGCCAAGAGCGATGTTGTCGAAATAGTGCTCCAGATAGTAGTCGCGGCGCTGGATGTTGGAGAGGGAATCGCCATTGGCATCGACCAGGGGCACCTCGATTTCCTTGGTGGCAACCATCATTTTGGAGAGAAGAAGGTCGGGATAGTGGGTGATATAATGCATCTTGATGCTGTCGAGGCGGGTGAGTTCCTGGCGGCAGTATTCTTTGAAAGCAACAGAATCCATGAGCATCTCCTGTCGGGTGAGTTCGCCCGAAATGGCCCCTTCGGCACGATGGAAGTCGTAAAAGAGCTGATTCTGGGTGCTGCCTTTCACCTTCATGTTGGAGGTCCAGTCTTTGTTGTCGGTTTCGAATTCGAAGAACGGTTTCTCGTGATACATCACAAACTCGACATATTTGCCGTGGGAGTTGGCGAAGAAACACAGACCGTTGGGGATGGTATCGGTATCGCTGCTGAAAACGAATCGGCCCTTCTTGTCCAAAAAGGCCGTATCCATCACATGGTTGCCTTTGGCATAGTAGTAGCCCATCATCATCATGGTGTCGGGGCATTTGTTGATTTTAAGAATAATCTCGTATTTGGGCTTTTTCTTTGCCTGGACAGGCGCGGCCAGCACCAATGCCAGCAGGAGAAACAATGCAGTTTTGAACAGTCGTGTTGCCATAATTTTCAATTTTAGATAGTATTTAACGCGCGAATTAATATTTTATTGTTTTGGGAGTCGATTATTCTTAGGCGCACTATTTTTGGGGGAAAATATTTATTTTTTGGGAAAAAACCTAAGAAATGTTTATTATTTTTGCATCGTGAATTTCATTGTATAACGAATTGCTGTAAGTTATGAAAAAGATTGGTATTCTACAATTTGCTATTATTGCATTGCTGTTTGCGTGGGTAGGGCAAGTATGCGGACAGCCTAATTACACGCAGATTTCATTCAATGTGAAGGACCTAAAGTTCGACATGATGTATGTGGCCGGAGGCACCTTTACCATGGGGCAGTTGCCGCGAATGGGCGGTGTGGCCAATGCGGAGGCTATGCTGGGGCGCACGGACACGGTGCGGGTGCACCTGGCCGACTACTACATTGGGCGCTACGAAGTAACGCAGGCGTTGTGGGAGGCCGTGATGGGGAAGAATCCCTCGGGCAGCATGGGCGGCGATCTTCCCGTGGAACAGGTGTCGTATGCCGAGGTGATAGAATTTATTTCGCGGCTCAACAAACAGGCGGGAGTGACGTTTCGTCTGCCTACCGAAGCAGAATGGGAATATGCAGCACGGGGCGGAAATAAGTCGGCAGGCAGTGCCTTCCCCGGCGGTAGGGATCTGATGCGTGTAGGATGGAGCCGATTGAATAGCCTGGACAAGACGCATCCGGTAGGCATGCTGGCTGCCAATGAGCTGGGACTGTATGATATGGCAGGAAATGTGTGGGAGTGGTGCTCGGATGTTTACGAACCGGAAGAATCGCTGCATGCCGGAGAAGGACAGACGAGAAGCCATGTTTGCCGAGGCGGCAGCTGGAACGATGGCATAGAGGCGCTCACGGTGGTTAGCCGCAAGGGGTGCAAGGACGATACGAAGAACGGCAGCCTGGGATTTCGGCTGGCGATTTCGGTTTCGGACATGAATACTGTAAGTTACGTGCCCAGGCAGCGCTATTTGGATGTGATTAAGGAAGGGAATGAATACCTTAGGAATGATACCGCTGCCGAGCGGCAGGGTGCACTGCCCGGCGTTTTTTCGGTGGCTCCTGATAAAAAAGTGCGTTTTGCTAAAGGCAATCTGCAATATAACGCTACGAGCGACACATGGCGTTTTGCAGGCCAGCAGGCAGCGTTTATAGGGGATAAAAACAGTTATGCCGACCGGGATTACGATGGATGGATAGACCTCTTCGGGTGGGGCACCAGCGGCTATCGCGAACGTCCGCCATACTATCAGGCTTCCAATCCGGGAGCGTACGGCAACGGGCCTGGCAACAATATAGATGGCACATCGTACGACTGGGGTTTGTATAATGCCATAAGCAATGGCGGCAACAAGCCGGGGCTGTGGCGGACGCTGTCGGTATACGAATGGAACTACCTGCTCGCCGGCAGACCCAACGCAAGGATGCTGCGTGCTCAGGCAAAGGTGAACGGGGTTGAGGGCATAGTGCTGCTGCCCGACGACTGGCTGGAAAAAGGACTGGATACAATGAAAGGAAACTATGTGTACCAATTCGGCACGGAACGATGGTCCTTTATGGAAGGAGCGGGTGCGGTGTTTCTGCCTTCAGCCGGACGTTGCCACATGGGCAATTATTTCATCGGTTTCGAGCCTATAGATGCGATGACGGAAGTGGAGGGTGTAGATGTGGCTATGGGTTCATATCGAGAGTCCTACGTTGATAGAAAGAGTGCTGCTGTAAACCTCAGCAAGGCTGATGACGATGAAAGCTTTGGCCTTCCGAGAACGGATTGGTATGGGGGAGTGAATAATATTGATGAGGTAAAATTGAAATTTGCTTCAGGATTTAGAAATAATGTGTCTGACTATTATAATAAACATTTTGGTTTTTATTGGACTACAATTCATTACGATAGGCGGAATGCCATGATGCTGACATTCTCAATCGACGGTTCGGCATTCCTGGGACCATCCGAACGGCTCACAAAAGGGGCAGTTCGATTGGTGAAGGATGAGCCAGGCCAAGAGTGATGATTGGCGACAAGGAGGGATTGCGACTTCCTGAGCTGCCAAAGACTCCTTTACTGCCCAGAAATTGTGCGATTTCTGGGCAGTATTTTGTCATAAGGGACATTACTGAAAATCGTATGAAATGCCAAGGGCAAAGAATCGTTCGGGATTGGCTACCTGGAGCTCTTGTGCTATTTTGCCGTAAAGGGTGATGCTGTGGTGCTTGTTGAGGTCGTAGGTGGCCGATAGCTGGGTGCGGCTTTCGTCGATAAGGGAGCCTCTGGGGTCGGCAATCCGACAGAAGACCTCTTCCGACAAGGTTAGCTGCCATGGGGTAGCCGCAGGACTGTAACGAGCCGACAGGCGCAGCCGCAGGTATTGCTGGGGGTTGACCCGAAAGCTGCCAGCCGCCGGATTGCGCCAGGTGCTCTGATAGCGCATGCGGGCAGAAAGGCGCCAGGAACTCCAATCTTTTGATAGGGAGGTTTGGACCATCAGCCGGTGCTGGCTGGTGAAGCGGTACTCGCTGTTCTGCCTGTTGATGAAGGAATAGCCGCCACCAATGCGCCACCGCATGTCGTACTGCTTCAAGGGCTTGCGGAGCAAGGCATATTGGAGCGCAGCCGAAGTTTCGGACTTGGCATACCGATGGCTGTTGTCCTTCATTCGCAGTTCCTCGCTCAGGGTCAGTTCGGTGCCCTTGGTTAGTTTAAATGTTGCCGAAGCCTCCAACTCGGTGCCGAAATCGGATGTTTGGGCATGTGCTGCCAACGATAGCAGCAGGAGAACGATGAGTGGCAGCTGCTTCAATTTTGTTTGAATTTGGTGATCATATCGATGTCGTTGGGCATGCTGTCGGTGGGAATGTAGGTGACTTTCAGGTAAGCGGTGTCTTTCAAGAAATTGATGCTGCCCACCTGGATTTTTGTCACATTGAGTCCGGTGCGAGCCTTGATGTCGGCCATGAGAAGGTCGTAGTGCTCGGGTTTGATAAGGTCGATCTTCTCGTATAGGATGATTTTTGTGGCTTCGGGACGGGTAAGCTTATGGCTTTCGAGCACCCATGTTACCAGAATCACCAGCAGGTTGGTGACGAGCAGGGCAGCATAGCTGGCGCTCATGCCGAAACCGTTGATAATGCTTACGCCGATAATCACAAAAAGATAGGTCATCTCACGTACCGGCAGGGTGGTGGTGCGGTATCGGATCATGCCGAAAATGGCAAACAGGCCGAGGGCAAACCCGATTTCGATGGCCAGATTCTGCAACAAAAACAACAGCAGGAAAATGGTGACGCTGAACATCATAAAGGTGAAATAGTAGTCGCGTCGGTGGCTCTTGCGATAGTAGAAAAACTGTATCAGCACCCAGCAAACCAAAAGGTTGAAACCGAAACGAATCAACAGGTTCCAAAGGTTGGGACCGTCGAATAGGGGGATTCCGAGAAAATCCATAGTGGCAGCCTGGTTGCCAAATTCCTGCGCGATGGCGGGATCAAAATCAGCTTGTAATAGTAACATGTTATTATTGTATCAATTCATTTTTTTATAAATCAATTTTCCAATATCCGCTCGATGGCCCTCAGTTTCGATTTGAAGCGATTGTATTTGGCCTGCGGATTGGTGAGGATGGTGCCGAGGCAATACTTGCTAACCCTTTTGTGGTGGATGTGGAGCTGTTGCAGCGATTGCTCGATGGCCGATGCGGGAGCACCCACCTCGTGCTTTACCTCGATTATCACCAGCCGGGGAATATTGTATTCGAGGGAAGTGTGCCGATTGAGGAAACGAATGTTGTAGTCGATGGTTACGCGCTCATGCATACCTTTGTCGACCAGCGTAATGCGCTGGAAACTGTTTTCGACCTGCGGGGCCAGATTGCTGACCTTAAAGGGGGTATTCTCCTGGACGAATTGTGCCACCTCGACAGATTGCAGAGGATTGTCGAAAAGGGTATGCGGCAGCCGGATGCGGGTTTTGCGGGTGCGCCCTTTGTTGTTCTTGTCCTTGAGCTCGAAGAAAGTGGTAAGGGTGCTGCGGTAGGTGCGAATGCGGAGTTTCTGCCGATGGAGCTTGCGGTTGTGGTGGCAGGTGTACATGGCGAGCTCGGGAGTATCGAAATAGAGAGTGCGATAATCAGAGACGGCAATGCCATCGATACGTTGCACAAAATAGTTGCTGGCAATCATCTGCAACAGGTGAGGGAGGGTGTCGGTGTTGGTCAGATATTTCTGATCTACCCGATTCATCAGCTGCACAGCCTTCATATCGGCAAGGGCTATGGGTTCCATCTGTTGCAGATATCGTTCCATCTTCGTTATTGGTGAGAGTATTCGAATTCTTTGGTAGAAATGAGGTTGCCGTCGGGACGATAGATGTATTGCTTCTTTTTCATGCCGTTGCTGTTGTATTCGTATTTGCGGATGCGGGCAACATGGCCTTTGTCGTCGTAAATGATTTCGCGGCTGATGCGGAAAGTGTTGCCATCGTACTCATACACGGTACGGCTTTTTTGTCCGTAGGAAGCATACTCGATTACTTCGGATTTGCGGCCTAGCGCATCGTAAGTGGTCTGCTGGTCGAGCTGGCTTGTTTTGGAACCGTTCTTCTGCTTATATTCTTTAATAACGAGGTTCTTGTAAGCGTCGCTTTGGGAGGACTTGGCCTGGCCCCATGCTGTGCTGCAAAGGAAGCCGAAAAAGAAGAAAGCGGCTAAAAGTGCGATGCGTTTCATGCTTTAATGCGGATATTAAGGGTGTCGGCAAGGTAGGTGCAGTTTGGCTCCTCTACGGTGAGGGTATCGCACACGGGATAGAGGGTTTCGTCCAGATACTGGCTGAAAGTGTATACCACATAGCGACCAGGCTGCAATTTTTGGAAATAAAACACGCCGTTCAGCCCCACACGGGTATCGTTGAAATAGTATTCTTCGTTCAGGCGCTGGATATAGACACGCTGGTCGTATCCCCACGTGGTGCGCACGGTGTTGCCATTTTTGTCGAAATAAGTGGCTTTGACCCATCCTTTTACCATGGAGGTGCCATAGGCCTTACCGTTGTCGATATAGAGGTCCTCTACCTGCAGATGCTCGCCACGCTGGAGCGTTACTTGTTTTTTGATGGCAATTTTTTCGCCCGAAGCGAGTTCGCTGTAGGCGTAAACGGTATAATGGCCAGGGGTGAGGTACCGGAATCGGTACGAACCGTTTTCGTCGGTTTCGGCATCATCGCCAAAATAAGTGTCGCTGCCATAAACAAGAAATACATCCTGCTTTACAGCGGGGAGGGTGTCGGCGGTAGGGGGGTAGTGGTCGTCGTCGTGAATGATTTGGAACACCTGACCCTCGATGGTGGCGGTGCCACCGGAGCCTTCCTCTTTGTTGCATCCGATGGTCATGGCGAGCGCCAGCATTGCAAATGCGGTGTGAAGGATTGTTTTTTTCATAGAATGAATGTCAGAAAAGGATTATTGCGCCGATACCGAAGTGCCGCTTCCGGAGGTGGTGACAGTGGCGCCGTCGTATAAGCCGTGCCATGCCGTGCCACCGCTGATGGAAGGTGCGCTATAAACAGTGTAAGAGCCGCTGGTGATGGCAGGACAAGTTACGCCGATGCCTCCGCGGGATCCGCCACCACCGCCACCGGGAGGCTTGCTGCCGGTGCCGTAGTCGAAACCGCTGCCAGAGAAAGCAGGCAGGTGGAAGGTGAGGATTACGTCGCCATTGCTATTTTTGATGCAGAAACCATTGGTGATGGTAAAAGAAGTGCTTAATGTGAGCCGTTTTTGGGTGCCGCTCATGGTGGGGGTATCCCAGGCGCCCATGTTGCCGCCCTTGCTGATGACTGTGCCTCCGGTGATGTTGAAATGTCCACCAGCATCGGTAGAAGCGTCGAATCCCACCTCTCTGTCAGAAAGGGTAATGATGATGCCACCATTGATTGTGGTATAAGAGCCATTGTTGTCGATGCCGTCGTTTCCGCGGCTATAAGCAAACACTTTGCCGCCATTGATGGTAAGGCCGGTGGTGGCGTTGATGGCATCGTCGTAGGAGTTGGCTTCCACGATGCCGCCGTCGATTTGAATAGCGCCTTTGGATTCGATGGCTTCGGCAGTTGGGTCGCCGCTGGTTTGAGAACAGTACGACATCAGCCGCCCGCTGTAAACATGAATGGAATCCTGGATTTTGATGCCTTTGGGAAGACCCTTCCAGTTATTCGATGAGCCGCCGCCGCCAGGGCCGCCACCGGTAGAGGTGGCATTCACGGGAGCCCCGCTCGTGGTGACATAGATGGTAAGCATGTTGTCGTCGCCACCGGGAGTGCCGATAATCAATTTTCCATCGGCAGCGATGCCGCGACCGCCTTTGCCGGTGCTGCTGCCCTCAAAAGTACCAGAGGTCATGTAAACATTGCCGTTGCTCTTGATGCAGGAGGGTGCAAAACCATCGGTACAGCTGGTTCCGGTTCCAATGGTAGTGAAACCATTGGCAGAAGTGGATGCATACACGAAACCCGAAAGCAGCGAGAAATTGCTATCGGAGGCAAATGCGCGACCGCCAGCATTGGCTTGGATAATAGCGCCATCGCAATAGATGTGGCCATTGGCCTTAATACAGGTAGAGCTATAGCTATCGTTGATGCCGTTGGGGTTGGTATAGGTGCCGCAATTGCCGTTGGAGTACATGTTGTGACGTCCGCAAATGAGGGTGACGTTGCCATCAGCCGAGATACAACGGCCGCCGGCATTGGCGTCGGTGCAGGTGACGGTGCTATTGCCGCCGGTAACGATCATATTGCCGCCCACCTTGATGCCGGTGCAGTAGGAAGGGTTATAGCCGCTGCCCGAAGGCTCAAGAACGAGGGAGCCGCTGGCGGTGATGGATAGGTTTCCGCCGGCAAGATACATATTATCTTTGGTGCGGATGGCTTTGGATTGATCGCCACTGACGGAAATGTCTACTCGGCCACCCATGATGGTGAGGGTGCTGTCGCAGCAGAGCCCTTTTGCATCGTCGGATGCGCAGGTGATGGTCAGCTCGCCCCCTTCGATGCGCACATATCCTTGGTCGCCATCGATGCCATCGCCCAAGCTGTTTACGGTCATGGTGCCTCCGGTCATGATGAAATTGTCGACATTCATGCCGTCTTTTACAGCGGTGAGAATTTGGATGTTGCCGCTCGAAACGGTAGTGCTTTTGCTGCTTTGGATGCCGTGCTTGGCGAGTCCGGAGAGGACCAGGTTGCCGTTGCCGAGGAAGTGCAGCTTGCCGGTGGATTGCAAGGTGCCGTTTTGGCTGTTGCTGACGCCATCGCTGAGAATATTGTTGTTGGCGGTATGGATGAAACAACGTTTGCTGCTCTTGATCCAGATGGCTGGGGCTGCGGGGCTGGTCAGTTCGAGATTGTCGAGTCCGAGGATGAATTTGGCATCAGAGGTGATCGAAAAAGAACCGTTGCTGGAGGAGCCTTGGAGGAGGTAGGTGATATCATCGGTGGAGGTAGTAGAGCTGACAGAAACATGGCCGTCGGACGTGGTTATGTTAACTCCAGATGAAGCGAAAGGATTCTGCACGGTTGCTTGATTGCCATTCCAGGTAATGATGACACCGGTGGAAAAGTCGACATTCAAAGAATCGTCGTCGACATTATTGGTCGAGAAAGTAAGACTGTCTATTGCCGAAAGAGAGGTGAGCCAATTGTTGCCATTGAGATTGAACAACGCGGTGTCGCCTCGGACGGACATATAGTTGTTGCCGATAGTGGGAAAAGTATAATTGCCCTGGGTGTGGCGGTGAATGGTTACCACACGGTCCTGTGCTATGGCAGCGCAGGCGACGAGGAGAGCAGCGATAGCGAATATTATTTTTTTCATGGTAGGGTTACTTGATTGCTAATTTAATGATATGGTTGCAGATTCGCACAAAATAAAGGCCGCTGGGAAGGGTGCTTACGTCAATCGTGCTACCGTCCTGGCAAAGCTGCTGCCTGAGTTGTTTGCCCGACACCGAATAGATGGTCACCGGGGTGGGGGTGGAGCCGATACCCTGAAGGGTGATATAGCACATGGCAGGATTGGGGTAAAGCATTGGGACTGCTGTGGATGAAGGGGTGATGATTGTATTGGATTGGTTGCTGAAAGTGACTTTTTTGAGTTGGTCGACATCCAGGGTGATGAGGGATGTGGAGAGCCCGTCCTCGGAAATAATCATCTGGTTGTTGGTGAAATTGATGTTGCCACTGGGGGATATGTGGTAGGTGCTGGTTGTGTTGTCGTGGTTGTACGCTGTTACCACAACTTGCCCCTGGCAGATGTAGGCAGCCAGTAGCAGAAATGCAAGGATAAAAAAGTTATGATGTTTCATAAATGGATAAGATAGTTGTTTCTAAAAAT
>JAGHRY010000059.1 GCA_018066145.1 Candidatus Colimorpha merdihippi
ATCCTGTACAGAATAATTAATATCAATAAAAGAAGTATTATGAACATTCAACGAATCTCAAAAATTATAGCCATAGCCGCATTTGTCCTTGCGGGACTTATACTGTGCGGGCAGGATACCATGTCGTATGGCTATTACCGATACATGTTCAATCCCCAACAATATGCCTCTGAACCCGACTATAGTAGTTCCATCCCGCACTATTGCTACGCGTTTTGCAAAGACCACGCGACACTCTATACCAAGGTTCATGAATTCGTCCCCAAAGATGAAGTATTGGTATATGGCATTGCCATGAGCATGTACCATGATGTCGACATGGAGGCTTTACTCTATGTAAAGCATGGCGACACCATGGTGTTTGTTGATGCCGCCCCATGGACATCGCAAACGTCCCAGCAGCAGCATTATTTCAAATTCGACTCACTTTGCCTGAGTCCATTTGCATCCATATGCGACAGCATACATTACGAGACGCCCCTGTACGAATTCTACTTTGACCGCCCACATTTAATGTCCGACACCTTTTATGTTGGATATCACAACATTCCATTCCCAGGCTTGGAATGGAACGGAGGCAGAACTTATATAACCAGATCCGAAAGACCTTGCGACTCTCCTCTTGGGAACTACATAGTCGTATTCCGTGATATGCACATCAACTGCACCAGTTGGCAAAGAGGTCAAGAAAGCAGGTTTGGAGGAGTATACCCTATCATCATACCGCCATGCGATAGCACCTTCGACCCATGCCTGCCAGTGGAAAACTTCTCGCACGAGGTTCTCTCGCCAAACCAGGTGTCTTTCTCGTGGGATACCGTTGGCGACCAGACCGACTTTCAAATTTCCTTCGGCCCCTACGACATGCCGCCCGATTCCAACCTGTGGCACACGACTATGTCCAACCCCGAAGTTTACTCCGGCTGCTGGGACGAGAAGACCTACTATGCTGCCTACATCCGCGCAAAGTGCCACAAGCGCTGCAACGACATTGACACCACATTTTACGGCCCATGGAGCGACCCCATCTATTTCCACACAGGCAGTTTTATGCCCGACACCGGCCACGCCGCCATCGCAGCAACGGATTCTGCGCCCTACGACTTCGCCATCTCGCCCAATCCTGCCCGCCACTCCATCAGCATTGCCCTGCCGCCACTGCCCAATGGCAACGGCAGAAAGACTATCCTTATTAGCGATGGCAGCGGCAAGGAGGTGTACCGCAAGCAGACCGACGACTCCCTGGCCGTTGTTGACATATCGGCCTTCCCCGCAGGCATGTACCTCGTCACCATCATCACTCCCCTAGGCCCATCTTCGCAGAAACTGGTCATCGAGTAAGGCCGATACAATAATATCAGCTTTTCTGCGTTACAAGAAACATGAAAAAGAAGAGCTTACTCATACTGGTTATGATGGTGGCCGCCATAACCGCAGCCACCTTCGCCCAAGAGGGCGAGGAAAAGATTTCGGCTGCAGAGCTGAAAATCAAAGGAATCAACGCGCAGAAAATGGGGCTGACCGAGCTGGCAGAACGGTATTACCGGCAAGCATTAGCCACGGGCGAAGGCGACCCCACAGGCGAAACACACCGCCTGCTGGGCATCCTTTGCGAGGAAAAAGAGTATTACGACGAAGCCATCATGCTGCTGAACATGAACAACACCTCCGAGGCTCTGGCCCACCAAGCCTACTGCCTGCTGCAGCTGAACGATGTGGATAGCGCCGCCCATTGTGCCGCCCGCGCCATTGAAATGGACACCGCATCGGCATTGGCCATGACCATGATGGCTTATGTAGAAACCCAACGCGACCAGCATATCAATGCTATATCGTGGGCCAACCGCGCACTTAAAGCCGACCCGAAATATGCCCGAGGCGAAAATGTGATGGGATACATACAGTTTCGCAAAGGGAACCAAACCGAAGCCATGCGCCATTTCAAGCGCGCAATACAGCTTGACAGCACCCTGGCAGAAGCCTACTACAACCTGGGCACCCTATACTGCATGCGCAACAGCCAAGAGATGGCCAAAAAACTGCTCAAACAGGGCCTGCGCCGCAATCCTACCAACATACGGCTATACACAGCCCTAGCCCATGCCTACCGCATGAGCAACGACGCCCCAAAGGCACTGGAATGCTACAAACAGATTTTGGAAATAGACAGCCTGCATACACCCACCCTCAACCGCATAGGCACCGTATATTGCGACCAAGGCCACTACGACCAGGCCATTGCCTACCATAAAAGAGTGCTTAGCATTCGGCCCAACGATGCTGCAGCCTACAAATTTATAGGCAAGGCCTACACAAAATGGGGAAAAGACGATAAAGCCATACAAAGCTTCATCCGGTCGACCAACCTGTGTACCACCGACCCCGAAACCTACATGTTTCTGGCAGAGCTTTACGGCAAGCAGAAAAAAGCCGAACGCAAGCAACAATCGGCCTACAAAAAAGCTGCCCGCCTGGGCAACAAAGAGGCTCAAGCCTGGCTGGTAAAGAACGGTTTGGGATGGTAGAACCCTACACCTGATTGCTTAAGGCTAGCGCACTATGAACTGCTGTTTATGGTGCGATAGCCCTTTATTCGAACATCTGCAAAAAAACACTTGGCTGCCAGGGTGCAAAAATGCCGCCAAATAGCCAACCCGAATCGGCAACGAGCCACATTGATTCCGTTTTTTTTTGCGTATGTCAAAAAAAATGTGTTATTTTGCAAAAAATTTCGTGCGTACAATATATCATATATAATAACGCGCAATTGGATTGAAAATAATAAAAGATAATAAGATATGAAGAATCTTGTAATTGTTGAGTCTCCGACCAAATCGAAGACTATCGAGAAGTTTCTTGGCAAAGATTTCGTAGTGAAATCGAGCCAGGGCCACATTCGCGACCTGGCAAAAAAAGAAATGAGCATCGATATCGAAAACCAGTACGAACCCCAGTACGAGATCACCGAAGAGAAACACAAATTGGTGGCCGAACTGAAAAAAGCCGTGAAGGACGCCGACATGGTGTGGCTGGCATCCGATGAAGACCGCGAAGGAGAGGCAATTGCCTGGCATCTGCACGAAACGCTGAAACTCGACCCCGAGCATACCAAGCGTATCGTTTTTAACGAGATTACCAAGGACGCCATCCTGCGGGCCATAGAAAATCCTCGTGACATCGACATCAACCTGGTAGACGCACAACAAGCTCGCCGCGTATTGGACCGTCTGGTGGGATACGAAATCAGCCCCATCCTGTGGTCGAAAATCAAACCCGCCCTCAGCGCCGGCCGCGTGCAAAGCGTGGCAGTGCGCCTGATTGTGGAGCGCGAAGAAGAAATCAAGAACTTCGTCAGCCAGAGTTATTTCCGCATTACTGCCCAATTCCACCCCACCAGCGGCAAATCGCAAGTGCTGGCAGAACTGAGCCGCAGATACGATACGCAAGAAGAGGCCCAAGCCTTTATGGAGAGTTTGATAGGCTCGGCCTTCAAGGTGCAGACCATCGACACCAAACCCGCCAAACGCACTCCTGCCCCACCCTTTACCACTTCTACCCTGCAGCAGGAAGCCAGCCGCAAACTGGGCTACAGCGTGGCCCGCACCATGCAGATTGCACAGCAGCTGTACGAAAGCGGTTATATCACTTACATGCGTACCGATAGCGTAAACCTAAGCGATCTGGCACTCAGCATGGCCAAAAACGAAATCACCAAACTTTACGGCGAGAACTACGTAAAGATTCGCAAATACCAGACCAAGACCAAAGGCGCACAAGAGGCACACGAGGCTATTCGCCCCACCTACATGGATAACCAAACCGTGAATGCCGATGCCGCCCAGCGCCGCCTGTACGAACTGATTTGGAAACGTACAATCGCTTCGCAGATGACCGATGCCGAGATGGAAAAAACCATTGTGGAAATCAACATCAGCGGCCATGATGAAAAATTCGTCTGCCAAGGCGAACAGGTGCGTTTCGACGGTTTCCTGAAGGTGTATATGGAATCTACCGACGACGAACCCGAAGACAATCTGGACAGCAGCCGCGCCCTGCCCAAACTGGTGGAAGGCATGCAGCTGACCCTGGATGTGGCCGAAGCTCTTGAGCACCACACCCAGCACGCTCCACGCTACACCGAAGCCAGCCTGGTGAAAAAGCTGGAAGACCTGGGTATCGGCCGTCCTTCGACCTACGCCCCCACCATCAGCACCATTCTGAAACGCGAATACGTCATCAAGGAAGACCGTGAGCCCACGCTGGTGGACTGCACCTCCATCACCCTGAAAGACGGTTCCCTGCACACCGAAAAACGTACCGAAAAAACGGGTGCCGAAAAGGGCAAACTGTTCCCCACCGATATCGGAAGCGTTGTAAACACCTTCCTGATGGAGCATTTCACCGACATCATCGACTTCAATTTCACCGCCACGGTGGAGAAAGATTTCGACGATATTGCCGCCGGCAAGAAAGAATGGCGCAAGGTGATAGACAAATTCTATGTCCCCTTCCATAAGAACATCAACCAAACGCAAAAGAACAGCCACCGCACCTCGGGCAGCCGCCATATCGGTGTAGACCCCAAGACCGGCAAGAACCTTTATGCAAAAATTGGACGCTACGGCACCCTGGTGCAGCTGGGCGACACCTCCAACGAGGAAAAACCCCAGTTTGCCAGCATGAAGAAGGGACAAAGCATCGAAACCATCACTCTGGAAGAGGCACTGGCACTATTCGAACTGCCCCGTACCCTCGGCCAGTTCGAGGGCAACGATGTGATTGTAAGCATTGGCAAATTCGGTCCTTACGTACGCTTGGACAAGAAATTCTATTCGCTCTCTAAGAACGACGACCCGTACGAAGTAACCATCGAACGCTGCATCGAAATCATCAAGATTAAGCGGGCTGCCGAAGAAGAGAAAGAACGCCTGCGCACCCTCTATCCCCACGAGATTGGCCTGTATGAGGGCGAGGTGATTAGCTCCAACATTGGCCGCTACGGCCCCTACCTCACCTACAAGAACGAGAATTTCCGTCTGCCCAAAACAGCCAATCCTTTGGAAATGACTGTTGCCGAGGCTGCCGAAATCATCATTGGCGCCAGCACCAAAAAGCCCCGCGGCCGCAAGAAAAAAGAAGCATAGTGACACTTAGCATAGTCATAGTCAACTACAACGTCAAGTACTTTCTTGAGCAGTGTTTGGAATCGGTTTTTAACAGCGACCTACTGCTCAAGGAAGGGGCTGGCGGTATGCTCGACCTGGAAGTGCTGGTGGTAGACAACGCTTCAGTGGATGGTTCGGTGGAAATGGTTCGGGAGAAATATCCACAAGTGCACCTGATTGCCAACACCGATAACGTGGGCTTTGCCCGGGCCAACAACCAGGCCCTTAAGATTTGCCACGGCGATTGGGCGCTACTGCTGAACCCCGACACCGTGGTAGAGCGCAACACGCTGGCCATGTGCGTCGATTTCTATTTATCGCACCCCGACTGTGGCGGACTTGCCGTGAAGATGATTAATGGCGAAGGCACCTATCTGAAGGAGAGCAAGCGTGGTTTTCCCTCGCCGGCAGCTTCGTTCTACAAAATGAGCGGGCTCATCCGGCTGTTTCCCCACTCCCGCCGCATAGCAGCATACTATATGGGGCATCTGAGCGACAACGAGACCAACAAGGTGGATGTGCTGCCCGGCGCATACCTGATGATCAGCCGCGAAGCATTGGAGAAAGTGGGGCTGCTGGACGAAAGCTATTTCATGTATGGCGAAGATATCGACTTTTCATGGCGAATAAAGCTGGCCGGATTTGAAAATTACTACTATCCCGAAACCCGCATCATCCATTATAAAGGAGAATGCACCAAGCATGGCAGCATGAACTATGTGTATACGTTCTACAACGCCATGTCTATCTTCGTTAAACGATATTTTTCCGGCACCAATGCCCGATTATTCAATGCTTTGCTGCATGCTGCCATCTGGGGGCGGGCTACGCTTTCCTGGATTAAGCGCGTAGTGCAGAGCATTGCCCTGCCGCTGGCTGATTTTGCCGCCGCCTTTGCCGGTTTTCTGGCCATCAAGCAGGTGTGGTCGACGTATTGGGCTGCCAACGTCAACTACTACCCGGCCGAATATACCTGGGCAGTCATCCCGCTGTATATTCTGCTGCTGATGCTGGGCAGCTGGCTGTATGGCGGATATATCAAACCTGCCAAACCTTGGCGGATAGTGAAAGGCATGGCCGTTGGATGCGCCCTGCTGCTGGTATTCTACTCGCTGCTGAACGAAAGCCAGCGCTATTCGCGAATGCTGCTGCTATTGGGATGCGGATGGACGCTGCTGTCCACCCTGGGCATCCGCGGAATGTTGAGCCTGTTGAATGTGAACGGCTACAACCTTAAGCCCAAAGGCATGCGCAGCTGCATAGTAGTGGGAGGCAAAGAAGAGTCGACCCGTGTGAGCCAGCTTTACGAGATGCTGGGCAACGCCAATATAGTGGCGGTGATAAACACAACGCCCGACAGCCGAACCCTGAACGAAACCCTCCACTGCTATCATGCCGACGAAGTGGTATTCTGCAGCAAAGATATCTCTATCAGGCAGATAATAGACCTTATGACCCAATTGGGCCAACTGCCTGGGAAACGCCAATCGGTAGAATTTAAAATTGTTCCTACCGACAGCGATTTTATTATCGGAAGCAACAGCATCCACAGCACTGAGGATTTATATGCCGAAGAGCTGCACACCGTGGTAAGCCCCCTCAACCGCCGCAATAAGCGGCTGCTGGATGCCGCAAGCGCGCTGGTGCTGATTGCGGCATCACCTATATTGTTCTGGTTTCAACAAAAAAAGAAGACATACTTCGGCCATTGCTGGCAGGTGTTGATTGGACGAAATACCTGGGTTGGAACTGGCGACGCAAAGACTCGTCCCGGTATTTTCGGTCCCGAGCATGCGCTTACAGCAAAGCCCCAACACCTGGGACCGGAACTTCGCGAACGACTGAATCTGCGATATCTGCGCAACTATAGAATTACTACCGACCTACAAATCATATTCAAGAACATATTCAATATTTGATATATGAAACGCATCTTTGCTTTAATGCTATTCACTTCACTGGCTATTGGGTTACACGCCCAACGCATATCTGCATACATAAATTCGGGTTTGATGGGCGCACAAATCGAAGGCGACGAACTGAAAGGCTTCGACCATTGGAACTATACTGGCGGTGTGGGTGCTTTTGCCAAACTGACCGAAGACGGCACTTGGGGATTGGCAATAGAAACCGATTACAGCTGTCGGGGAGCTTTCAACAACAAACTCAATACTAGCAATCCATACAATATCAAACTGGACCTGTACTATGTTGATATACCCATTACCCTATTATATCGTGATCCCTATGGCGGATTGCAACTGGGCGCCGGATTGGTATACGGGCGAATGGTGGCGCAGCCTCATGGAAGGGTAAGGTTCAACCCCAATTTCTTTGCACCCGACAGTAGCGACATGAGCTTCTTAAAGAACGACTTAGCCGCAGCAATAGAATTCCGCTTTTCAGTTTGGTCCAATCTCAAAGCCAGCATACGCTACCAATACTCCATTATTCCAATCAAACGTGACTGGACCTTCTACGATAAGAACGACTCTTGGACACGTGATTGCTACAATTCGGCCTTATCATTCCGCTTGCTCTGGCAATTTGGCGAAGACGACAACAAATCGTATTATTCCAAAAATAAGAAGAAAAAAAGAAGATAGCAACCGTGCACAAATCGCGGTTCAACTAGCAGATAATATGAAAATTGCTCTTTTCCCAGGTTCATTCGACCCAATTACTTCTGGTCATGAAGCTATTATTCGTCGTGCTTTGTCATTATTTGATAAAGTGATTGTGGCTGCGGGGGTAAATACCGATAAGCAATACATGTTCTCAACAGCAGAACGTGTGGAACGTATCGAGGCCATGTTTGCCAATGAACCTCGTGTAGAGGCCACTTCATTCAGCGGAATGACCATCGACCTTTGCCACACATTGGGTGCCCAGTTTATCGTGCGCGGCGTGCGCAATGCCAAGGATTTGGACTACGAACAGACCATTGCTGCAGTAAATCAAAAGCTCGATCCGGAAATTGAAACCGTCATTCTGCTGGCCGATCTGGAACACCGAGATATCAGCAGTACCCTTGTGCGAGAACAATTGTCGCACGCAAAATAGTTTAACCGTTTTAAAAGAAATATCATCAATTCGGAAGTCCTATATTTGAAAGGTGTCGGTCCGCAAAGGGCCGAAATACTCGCCAAAGAATTTGATATTCATACTTATGGCGACCTGCTTCACTATTTTCCTTTTCGAATGGTGGATCGGTCGAGAGTGAGCACTATCGAAAAATTCGACCCTAACGAGCCCTACTTGGTTTTTCGGGGAAGAATAAGCGACATGCACACGCTTACCAACGGCCGCAGCAGCCGCTTGGAAGCCACTTTTTGCGACGGTACCGGAAGTATGTCGCTGGTTTGGTTTCAAGGTATCAAATGGGTAAAAGAAACCATAAAACCCGGTCAGGTATACAATGTGATGGGCAAGCCCGCTATATATGGCTTCGGGCTGCAGATAGCCCACCCCGATATCGAGCCTGCAAACCCCAATGGCGAAGAAACCGCACATGCCTTCCTGCCCGTTTACCGCACCACCGAAAAGGCAAAAAACAAGGGGTTCACCACCAAAACAATGGCCCGCATCACCGAAAACCTTATGAAAGCTATGCCAGCCAGCCTGCCCGAAACCCTGCCGCAACACATTATTGCCAAATACCGGCTAATGGGAAGAACGCAAGCCTTGAGAAACATGCACTACCCCCCTTCGATGGAAGTGTGGCAACAGGCCATCTTTCGCGAAAAATTCGAAGAGCTTTTTTATCATCAGCTCGACTACCAGTACAGCAGAACCGCCCGAAGGAACCATTCGGTAGGCCGCATTTTTGGTGTAGTAGGCGAAAAATTCAACACATTTTACAATCACAACCTCCCCTTCCCTCTCACCGGAGCACAAAAACGAGTAATCAAGGAAATACGCTCCGACATGCGCACCGGAAGGCAAATGAACCGATTACTACAAGGGGATGTTGGCAGCGGCAAGACCCTTGTGGCATTAATGACTATCCTAATAGCCCTTGACAACGAATGCCAAGCCTGCCTAATGGCTCCTACCGAAATCTTGGCTACCCAGCATTTTGCCAACTTCAACAAGATGCTAGCAGACATGGACATCACGGTAGAGCTACTGGTTGGTTCTCTCAAACCCAGCCAAAAGAAAAAAATAAAGCAACGATTGGCCGATGGCGAAATAGACATATTGATTGGAACCCACGCCTTGATTGAGAAAGACGTGGTGTTTGACCGGCTGGGCTATGTGGTTATTGACGAACAGCACCGATTCGGCGTGGAACAACGAGCCAAACTATGGGCCAAAAGTGCCATACCACCTCATATTCTTGTGATGACGGCCACTCCCATTCCCCGAACACTGGCCATGACTCTTTATGCCGACCTGGAATGCTCGGTAATAGATGAGCTGCCGCCAGGACGCCAACCAATACAGACATCACATGGCACCGACTCACAACGTGCGCTACTATTTGATTTCATGCGAAAACAGATTGCACAAGGCCGCCAAGTATATGTGGTATACCCGTTAATCAACGAAAGCGAAACGCTGGATTTGAAAGACCTGATGGATGGCTACGAAAGCATCTCGCGAGCATTTCCAATGCCCCAATATCAGCTGAGCATTGTGCACGGACAGATGTCGGCCGAAGCCAAAGCCTATGAAATGGACCGATTCAAACGTGGCGAAACCCATATCATGGTGTCGACTACAGTTATCGAAGTGGGTGTAGATGTGCCAAATGCAACTGTGATGGTAATCGAAAATGCTGAACGGTTCGGACTCAGCCAGCTTCACCAATTGAGAGGACGTGTAGGTCGCGGCGGGGGCCAGTCGTATTGCATTCTTATGACCAATGACGAACTAAGCCACAACAGCCAGCAGCGAATACACACCATGTGCAGCACCACAGACGGATTTGCCATTGCCGAGGCCGACCTGAAACTTCGCGGACCAGGAGACTTGCAAGGTTTGCAGCAAAGCGGGATGCTGGATATGCAACTAGCAGACCTAGTGGACGATGAACCTTTGGTGTGCGCCACCAGAGACGAAGTGCACGACCTTCTGGAAGCCGACCCCGACCTTCAGTTGCCGGAGAACGCCCCGCTTCGACGACATATTGCAAAACAAAACGAGCACCCACATTGGGACAAAATCAGCTAACAACCCACACTATATTGAAATCTCTCAATACTCGAAAATGATACTAAAAGCACTTCCTGAAACTTCTCTTTCTTCTGGAGAATTGAAGTTATACGGCATTAACGAAAGTGACACCCCCGTGGGATGTATCGAGCTTTATAACTACGACCCCATCAACCGGCGGGCCGCAGTAGGTATAGTCGTATCAAATGAATACCGCCACCAAGGCTATGGCCAGGCAATGGTAACCGAACTTATCGAATTCTGCAAACGAAACACCTCGCTTCACCAAATCTATGCCGACATAGCCGCTACCAACCAGATCAGCATTAGGATTTTTCAAAAAGCAGGCTATAAGCATTGTGCCACTTTGCGCGACTGGGTGGTACGAGCCGATAATTTTGTCGACACATATAGATTCCAACTGATACTAGACTAAAAAACTATGAATAAAAAACAAAAGAAAAGAGTAATCCTTCTTGGGACATCAGCCTTTGTGCTAATGGTGTTGGCCTTGACACTCTTCCTATCACTTCAAAGATACAATATGACCCCAACAGAAACTTTTCGGGTCAATATTACTGATGAGATGAGCTACAGCCAACTCGTTGACACTCTTGACTGCCACCAATCGATTGGCAACCATGCGATATTCGGCACCATCGCACACTTGATGAAATTACCTTCCCGAATGCATCCCGGCAGCTACAAAATTGCCCCAAACGCCAATATGCTCGCAACTATACGACGTTTCTGCATCGGCGGCCAAGACCCAATCCGAATCACTATTAACAAGCACCGTACGATTGAATCTTTCTGTACGTTTATCGGCAACAAGCTCCAATTCTCAGCAGACACCCTGTTGGCCTATTTACAAAGCGATAGCGTTTGCAGCCGGTACGGATTATCTCCTGCAACAATATTTGCATTATTCCCGCAAAACACCTACGAATTCTATTGGACCATCACACCTACGGCATTCTTGAACAAAATGGAGCAGGAATCCGACCGTTTCTGGGAGAGTCGCCAATCGCAGTTGGAGTCCATGAAAATGACTCGGGAACAAGTGTTAACTATCGCCTCCATAGTGGAAGAAGAGACCAACTGCAATGACGAGAAGGCCGACATTGCATCCGTTTATCTCAATCGACTCCGCATTGGGATGGCACTGCAGGCAGACCCAACGGTAAAATACGCCGTTGGCGATTTTACAATCCGGCGCATTCGGGGAGAAATGCTTCAATACGACAGCCCGTACAACACCTACCGATATGCTGGACTGCCCCCAGGCCCTATCTGCATTCCTTCTGCGGCCTCTATTGATGCCGTACTAAAGAACAAAAAAACAGAATACCTTTATTTCTGTGCCAAAGAAGATTTTAGCGGACGACACAATTTTGCTGCTACCATTGCCGAACACCAAGCCAATGCGAAAAGGTTCCACAAAGCACTTAATACACGCAATATCAAATAATTAAAAGCATAATACATAATTCTTATCTCCATTATTGCCAATTTTTAAGCCATCGACAGAACAAAAAGGTAATCGGATAAGATAATTAGAATAGCCGAAACATTTTTACATTACCGCATCGAATTATTTTTCAATACTTTAGACACAACCCGATATTTTTTTTCAAAAAAAAACTTTATAATTTCAAAAAAAGTAGTACTTTTGCAATTGGGTAAGTCTTATACGACCAGCTCCCATTGAATCCCCCAGGGTAGGAATACAGCAAGGGTGTTTGGTTGTAGCGGTGCGATATAATCAGCTTACCCTTTTTTTGTATACCTATGTCAACAACAATTATATCAGCCTATATATTAATAGTAATAGGCATCATCATTTGGGCTCTGCTTATTCCGAAACGCCGTCGCGTTTCCCCGAAAATGCTGGACTATATCACCGTTTTCGGCGGCGCATTCCTTTTTGCATCCTGTTTTATCAATCTGGTACCTCACATCTTCATCGGCGAAGATCCCTACCGATTCGTCACACCGGGAGTCCATTTTAAAATAGCTGGCGCCGTGATGATTGGTTTCCTACTGCAACTGTTATTGGAACAGCTCACCAAAGGAGCAGAGCATGGCCACAACCATTGTCCCTGCTGCGAAGAGGAAGAAGATGCCGAAACACACCACCACGAACACCTGAAACACGAAGGCCATTGCCACAACAGCAGCCACATCCACCCGATGACAGGATTGATGATCGGACTCTGCCTCCACGCCTTTTTGGAAGGTATGCCCTTGGTGGATATGGATGGCGACATACACCAAGGTTTGCTGTATGGAATCGTCTTGCACAATATCCCCATTGCATTGGTAATGATCAGCCTTTTCCTCGGCAACGGTTACCGATTCGGCCGATCTTTCTTGCTGCTGCTGATTTTTGCCGTAATGACTCCCCTTGGATCAATTTTCAACCTTTACCTGATTCCTCAAAACGAGGTAATGCAAAGCCTAATCATGGGCGCCGTGGTCGGAATTCTACTGCATGTATCGGTCAGCATCCTTTTTGATCACGACCACAACCATTTCTCATGGGTAAAACTAGCTCTGATTCTGATGGCATTCGTAGCCGCCTATTTTACCCCCGGATGCCCCGAGATATATCCAATTTTTTAAAGACACCTCCTAACAAATAACCTCTAGTTTCAATGACTACTACCGAAACCATAAAAGACCTCATCGAGCGCAAAGAAGCCCTTCGGAAATACCTAAATATAGAATCGTTGATCTCGCAAATCTCTGAAGAGGAGAAGAAAACCGAAGCTGCCGACTTTTGGAACGATCCCAAAGAAGCCCAGAAAGTAATGAAATCGATCCAATCGAAAAAATCGCGGGTCAATGCTTTCAACGAGGTAGACTCCAGTTGTGGCGATATGCAAGTGTTGGGCGAGTTTATGGAAAGCGGCGATGCCACCGAGGAAGAAGTGATAGAACAAATCGCCATCACCCAGCCTTTAGTAGAATCGCTCGAACTGAAAAATATGCTGCAAGGCGAAAGCGACCATTTCGATGCCGTACTGTCCATCAACGCCGGGGCTGGTGGTGTTGAAGCCCAAGACTGGGCCGAGATGCTCATGCGCATGTATATACGCTATGCCGAAACTCACAACTACCGCGTAGCCATATCCAACAGCCTAGACGGCGAAGGTGCAGGCATCAAAAGCGTAACAATGCAGATTGAAGGCGACTATGCTTTCGGTTACTTGAAAAGCGAAACCGGCGTACACCGACTGGTTCGCGTCAGCCCTTTTAACGCTCAAGGCAAGCGAATGACATCTTTTGCATCGGTAAGCGTCACCCCCCTCGTTGACGACACTATCGAGGTAGTGGTAGACATGTCCAGACTTAGCTGGGACACTTTCCGCAGCGGTGGCGCCGGCGGTCAGAATGTGAACAAAGTGGAATCCGGCGTACGTCTGCGATACCAATACAAAGATCCCTACACCGGGGCCGAAGAAGAAATCCTCATCGAAAACACTGAAACACGCGACCAACCTAAAAACAAGGAGAACGCAATGAGACTACTGCGGTCCCAATTATACGAACGCGAACTGCAACACCGCATGGAAGAGCAAGCCAAAATCAAAGCCTCTCAGAAAAAAATCGAATGGGGTTCGCAAATTCGTTCGTATGTGATGGACGACCGCCGAGTGAAAGACCATCGCACAAACTACCAAACAGGCGATGTGACCGGTGTAATGGACGGCAAAATCGACAACTTCATCAAAACCTATCTGATGCAATTTGGTGCTGAGTAGAATAAGTTATTAATTCATCTATAATAATGAAAAAACTGCAATACATCATTTCGGCAATACTGCTTGTATCTGTCCTTTCCTCTTGCAACAAAGAGGATTATATCCGCCCCATACCCTTTGATTTTGAAAACGAAGAAACAGAATCAGCCAATTACCTTGTCGTTAATGGCGATACTTGTCAATTCACCCAAGTGGCAAAAGTCCGATGGAGCAATAATGATTTTTCTAGCGATATGTTTAGCACCGAAAGCCTTGCAAAATCAAGTACTTACTTGTTTTATATCGGCCAAGAGGTTGTGCTGAATCTTGAGAATGTAAGCCTAACCTGCAACAGAGGCGACACAATCCATGCCAACAGCATGACAACAGTTACGAGCCAGCATTTTGCCAATATGCTGAATTTCGACCTCTCCGTGTATCAAAAGGGTGATATTTACGACATTCGCATGTGTGGCGTAACCGTCAACGGCGATTCTATCAAAATGCACTATAGCGATACTGTTATCGACCTAAACAAAACCACCGGAGAAGGTACTTTATTGATTGCCAACCACACCTATATGCCTTCATTCAACCAGCTGACGCTGAACAAAGATAATGCCGGCAACTATTCCTTTATGATATGCGACCCCACCGATTCCATTACCTATTGGAATGCCCGGGTTGAAATTCGTCCCGTATTAACTAGCGGCATGTACGAGATTCCTGTAAGCGAGGTTGACGTGATTATTTGGACAGGAGCAAACTTGCACGACAACGCCTATCACCCCTTTGGCGAACTCCAGGCACACCCCTTGACGAACGGCAACTTGCAGTTTTCTGAGCGTGAGGGAATCTACCGTATTATATGCCATGGCACTTGCGACCTCGGCGAGGTACATTTCCAATTTGACGGAACCTGCACCAACACAGAATCTTTCCCCACTACCCTCCCCTGCTGGTACAAGTAATACCCATCCGATATTAATCAATTGACTACAAAAGCCAAACAACGACATCATACAGTTGTTTGGCTTTTGCCTTATTACAGGATCCCACACGAACAAAATAACAAATTGTATTGTAGAATCGTTTATTTTACGAACTATTGATGTGATGCTTGTGCTATTCCTAATGTGAGAATTATTCCGCACCAGATTCAAATCAACAACAATCAAATCGACTAATCAACTTCGAAAGTAGTACAACTTGTTGGAAGAAATAATGTCTGTATGGTTACAAAAACTGATTTCTACTCATTTCGTGCCTTGTTTTTTTGTTGATTTCCTTATTGTCACCATTTGGCATAATCGAATATTTTTGGGGAAATCTTATGTAATTTGTTATAAATCAGCACTGACTAGGGACTAAGTCCGTAGATGGTCCGCCCTATATCCGTTCTAGAACGGATAAACGACGGAGCCACTCCTGAGTTACCCCTGCTTTACTATGGTATATGCCGATTATGGATAATTGGTTGGAGGGGTTTGTGTGGGACTTGAATGGGAACTCTATGTGGGATAAAAAGAGAATCTGCCCGACCAATTGAAAGGATTTCGTTCAGTCAAATGAGTGAAGGGGGGTTACATCCATCCAAATGAATCTTTATCAATATATTTGGATGGAAGAATGTGATACCAACCCCCTTCTGATACTGAATTGAGAGGGTTGGACCTCAAGGGCGGTATCAGCCTATGCCAAGTGTTATTTCCTCGTTTGATTAATTCCGCCAACAGATTAGTACAGTTATTATTAATAAAAAAAAGACGCCGTAAAAATACAGCGTCTTTTTTCTATTATCGGCTAAAAAAGGAAAGCTTATTTGCGGCCTTTTTTGGTAGCCTTGGTGTTGGTGGTGCTTTTCTGGATACCAAGCTTTGCAGCGATAGCATCGGGAATAGCATCTTTGTGGACGAGGATATTCATGGTCTTGTAGCGGACGAAAGCCTTGCTTGCAAAGAACATGCCATGGTAGTCGCCATAGTCGCCCCAGCTGTTCTTAACCATGTAGTATTCGTTGCCCATCTGGTCCTTAGCGGTACCGTAGATAACCATACCGTGGTCATCGGTGGTCTCGCGGTTGTCATAAGCAGCCTGACGCTCGTCCTGGCTTACCCAACGCTGAGGAGTGGGGTGTTTCTGAGCCTCGTTCTGGATGTCGGCGCTCTTCATGCCAGTCCAGTGAGCCATGTCGCTGCCCTGAAGGCTAGCAGCGGTCTTGGCATCGGCGGGCAGAACACAGAAACCCTTGCGGGTACCCATGCGGAAACCTTGTTCGCTAACGTCGCTACCCCAAGCGATAGGATAGCCGTTCTCGATAGCATTGTCGAAAATCTGCATCATCTCATCCAGAGGAACGTTGTAGCTGAGACCCCAACGCCAGTTGTCCTGAATTTCGAGAACAAACTGCTCGTAGAAAGGATGGTGAGTATAGGAAGTGATGCTCACATAATCGCTAGCATTGAGGCCAAGGCTCTCGTAGAAGCTCTTAGGAGTATACTCCTTGCCGTTGTAGTTGAATTTTTCGGGCATGGTGCCGAGGTAGATAGCATGAACGGCTTCGATAGCCTTGATGCACATCAGCTTGCCTTCGGGGCTGCGCTGGAGTTTTTTCAGCTTGTCGTTCTTAGCGATAGCTTCAACCATAGCATCGGTGAGGGCGCTGAGTTCGGTGTGGTTGGAGAGGGTGTCGCCATACATAACGCCGGGACGCATGCACTCTTCAGGAACGAGACCGAAGGTCTTCATACCGTAGATAACATCGCCAAAAGCGCCGCCCTGGCTGAAACTTACGTCGCCACTGGTGCGGATAGCTGCCATAGCGCGATCGTTGTAAGTGTTGGCAACAAGATACATCTCGCTGAAATCGTAGGTGCCTTTGCCCATGCGGAGGAGTTCGGCCTCGATGAAGCCAAGACCGCTGTAGCACCAGCAGGTACCAGCCTGATTCTGATTCTTTACAGAGGTAATAGGCAATTCTTTCACAACGGTGAATTTGTAGCCTTCATCCTCTTTCTGTTCTTCTGCTTTCGAAGTTTGAGCGAAAGCGGTGGCGCAGACTGCTGCTGCAGCCATGATGGAGAAAAATTTCTTCATGTTTTCGATGAATATTGGATTAATTAATATTTATGAGAATTATTCTTCAGGAAGGAACATGGGATCCCAAGCAGGGAGCATGATGGGGGTTTGCTTGAGCATTTCCTGATACTTTGCAGGAATATACTTATCCTCAAGGACAACACGGAACATGTACTCGTTGAACCATTCGTTGGTCATGATGATGAAACCCTGATAACCATAGCTGGGGCCCCAGCTGTTTTCCACCATCCACTTGATGGGCTTGCCATCCTTGTCGAGGTCGACGGCGCAAAGGGTCATAGCATGGCTGCTGCCACTGGCGTGGGTGCGTACGCGCTGCTCTTTATTCATGCCGAAAGTGGTACCGAAAAGCGAGCCGTAATCGTAGTTGTTAGGATCGGAGAAACCCTTCTCGCGATTGAGGAATTTGGACACATCGCAGCTGAAGTACATCATGGTGCTATCCTTGATAGAAGCAATGCACATGGGGGCAATTTCCTCCATGGGAAGGTTGAGGTAACGCCAGTTCTGACCATCATACACATGGCGGTCGTACTGGATTTCATATACCTTGTAGTACTCGCGGGTAGGATCGTTCATAACCATATAATATGAATTGAAATCCTGCTTGGCGAATTTCTCATAGAACGACATCGGGGTATAGGTATCGGTAGACACTATCTCACCTTTGGCATTCTTCTGCTGGAAAGTAAACTGAGCAGGAGGTTCACCCATGGTGAGGGCCAGCATGCGGTAGATAGTGCCCAGCATCTCGGTTTTGCGTGTCTGGAGTTTGTCGGCGGTCATACCCTTTTGTGCTGCCATCTGGCGGAGCTCGAGACCATCCTCGCGAAGCTTCAGCTGGATAAGGCTGGAAATGGAGCTGGTATTATTGGTATTGTAGGTTTCGGGCATAGCCTCAGCGGGAACAAGGCCGTATTTGGCTGTAAGGTTGGCGATACCGGTAAACTGGCCGCCATCGCTAAGGGGATTCTGGAAGAGCCAATCCACCTCTTTGTCGTCGATGGGTTTTTTCCAGGTGTCAATAACAGCCTGGAGGAAGAGGTTGGACTTTTCCAATTGGTCATAGAAGAAAGTGTAAGCCTGCGAGAACTGGAAATCGGCAGGCAGATGGTGCTGGCGGATGGCCTTATTGCGCATCACATTCATGCCGGTGAACATCCAGCAGCGGCCGGACGATTTCTGATCGGTAACAGCCTTGCTCTCAACGCGGTTGCTGAAATGCGAATCGAAAGCAGTGGCATTCTCGTGGTTCAGGGCCAGTTTTGCCGGGCTATTGGCAACCATGATATTGCGCAGCGCTTTATCGCTAGCAGAATTGCCGTAGCATTTTTTCATCTGCTGCATCATTTCGGTAGTAATGCCGCCATTATAGTCTGGGGCAGACTTTGCATTTTTCTTCTGAGCTTCAACGGTGCCAGCAAAAAGCATGGCAGCAGCCAGAATGAGGGTTATCTTTCTCATTGTATACTGTATTTAATTGTTATTCTTTATTCAATAGATTCAGGATGGCGGCTTCGATTTCTTCGCCGCGAATGCCGCGACGAACAATGGTGCCGTCTTTATCCAGCAGCATGATGGTGGGGATTCCATCGATACCATATTCTTCGGTAGCATTGCGGGTGGTATCGACCAACTGGGGATATTGAATACCCAGGTTTTCAACGGCAGCCTTATGGTCGGCAGTCTTGTCCCAAACGTCAACACCAATGATATTCAAACCCTTATCCTTATATTCTTCATACAAGCGATTCAGATTCTGCGAAATTTCTTGGCGACAAGGATGGCACCACGAAGCCCAAAAATCCACCAAAGTGATTTTGTTGGTGTCAATCATGGCGCTGAGTTTGGACATCTGGCTGGTAGCAAAATCCACACCGGCAATGTCGACATAGTGCTTTCCTTCAGCCGTATTCTGAAGGTGGAACAGATGTGTGCGCTGATAGCGTAAAGGTTTGTAGTCTGCCACAACAGGTTCGGCATGCGACATCAGGTAGTCGAGGCTGTCGAACGAGATGCCATTGTTTTCTACAATCTGGCTCAAGGCATACGCGCCCAAGATATTCTTACCATTGACTTTGAACGACTTGCGAGAGATTGCCAGCAATCGTGCCACATAAGCATCGCTGGCGCTATCGTATGAGGCCGCAAATGCAGCCTGTTGTTGGGGGTCTTCGGTTTCGTAATACTGGTTGATGGATGAATCCATCTTCGAGCGAAGGCGCACAGCTTCTTGATCACAAACATACGTTTTGAAGAAATAATCATTCAGCGGAGTGCCCGAAAGCGAATCGGTAACAAGGTTGACATATATCTTGCCGCTTTCCAGAACCACGGTGCTGGCATAACTCATGCCATAGTTAGGCGCTATCGTAAAAATACGGCCCATCATGTTTTTCTCCAATGTTCCGCCGAACTGGAACTGGCCATTCTGCACGATAGCAGAATCGATGGTATCGCCATTATCAATAGTGGCAAGATAGACGGGGCGGCCTTCGAATTCAGACAATGGAATTTCGCCATTGATAGTAAAAGTAGTAGACTTACTGTTGCATGCACACAAGAGCAACAATATTGCAGACATCATTAGTAAACTGATTCTCTTCATTATATGTAATCTTAAATATATAAT
>JAGHRY010000211.1 GCA_018066145.1 Candidatus Colimorpha merdihippi
ATAATATATATTAATTGTTTCATGAGTTACAAAGAGTACAAACAGCTTAACATGACCCAGATTGGCGAAGAAATTCGTCGTTTTTGGGAAGAGAATGAGACTTTTGAAAAAGGCCAGCGTTTGGCCGAAGGACACCCCTCTTTCGTATTCTACGATGGCCCTCCATCAGCTAACGGCAAGCCCGGCATCCACCATGTGATGGCACGCACCATCAAGGATGTTTTCTGCCGCTACAAAGCGCAGAAAGGTTTCCGTGTCGACCGCAAAGCCGGTTGGGACACCCACGGTCTCCCTGTCGAATTGGGCGTCGAGAAAACCCTCGGCATCACCAAGGAGGATATCGGCAAGAAAATCAGCGTTGATGAATACAACCACGCCTGCCGTACCGAGGTGCTCAAGTATAAAGACCTCTGGGATGAGGTGACCCGTCAGATGGGCTATTGGGTCGACCTCAAGCACCCCTATATCACTTTCGAAAACGAATATATCGAAACTCTTTGGTTCCTTCTCAAGAAGCTCTACGACAAGGGCCTCCTCTACAAAGGCTACACCATCCAGCCTTTCAGCCCCGCTGCCGGCACCGGCCTCTCTAGCCATGAGCTCAACCTCCCCGGCTGTTATAAAGATGTCAAGGATACCACCTGCGTGGCCATGTTCAAACTCAAAGGCGACCAGTGGCAGAATACCTATGCTTTGGCTTGGACCACCACTCCCTGGACCCTCCCTTCCAACACCGCACTCTGCGTCGGCCCCGCCATCGACTATGTGCTCCTCGATACCACCCATCCCCAAACCCAGCAGCCCTGCCGCATCCTCATGGCTAAACCCCTCATGGGCAATTTCTTCACCGAGGGTGAACCCGACGAAAAATCCAAGCTCCTCCATGCCACCATACTGCAAGAGTTCAAGGGCAAGGATCTCGAAGGCATCGCCTACGAGCAGCTCATCCCCTGGGTGAAGCCCACCGTGGTCAATGCTGCTGAGCAAACCCACCGCACCGCCGTTGAAGGTGAGGCTTTCCGCATCATCTTAGGTGATTATGTCACTACCGAAGATGGTACCGGTATCGTCCATATCGCTCCCACCTTTGGTGCCGACGATGCCCGCGTGGCCAAGAAAGCCGGCATTGCCGACCTCCTGATGTACGACCGCGACGGCAAGCAGGCCCCCATGGTCGACCGCACTGGTAAGTTCTGGGCAGTCGAAGACCTCAACCCCGAATGGTATGCCGCCAATGTCGACAACGATCTTTATTCCGCCTATGCCGGCAAATTCGTCAAGAATGCCTTCGACGCTACCAAAACCGACAAGGATCTCAGCCTCGATATCGAAATCGTCATCATGCTAAAGGAACAGGGCAAACTCTTCAAGAGCGAAAAACACACCCACAGCTACCCCCACTGCTGGCGCACCGACAAGCCCGTCCTCTATTATCCCCTCGATAGCTGGTTCATCCGCACCACCGCTCTCCGCGAGCGCATGATCGAACTCAACAAAACCATCAACTGGAAACCCGAGGCTACCGGCACTGGCCGTTTCGGCAATTGGCTCGAAAATATCGTCGACTGGAATCTCTCCCGTTCCCGTTATTGGGGCACTCCTCTGCCCATCTGGCGCACCGAGGATGGCCGCGAAGAAATCTGCATCGGCTCTGTCGAACAGCTCCGTGCTGAAATCGAAAAGTCCATCGCTGCCGGCTTCATGGCCGAAAATCCCTATAAAGATACCGACTATAAGGCCTTCGATCTCCATCGTCCTTATATCGACAATGTCATCCTTGTTTCGCCCACCGGCCGCAAGATGATGCGCGAACCCGACCTTATCGACGTTTGGTTCGACTCTGGCGCCATGCCTTACGCCCAAATCCACTATATGGGCGAACCCCTCACTGCCGAGCAGTTCCCCGCCGATTTCATTGCCGAAGGTGTCGACCAAACCCGCGGTTGGTTCTACACCCTCCATGCCCTCGGCACCATGTGCTTCGATAGCGTGGCTTTCCGCAACGTTATCTCCAATGGCCTTGTGCTCGACAAGAACGGCAACAAGATGTCCAAACGTCTCGGCAACGGCGTCGACCCCTTCGAAACCCTTGCCGCCCAAGGTCCCGATGCCACCCGCTGGTATATGATCACCAACAGCCAGCCCTGGGATAACCTCAAGTTCGATATCGCCGGTGTCGACGAGGTCCGCCGCAAACTCTTCGGCACCCTCTACAACACCTATAGCTTCTTTGCTCTCTATGCCAATATCGATGGTTTCGAATACAAGCAGCCCGACCTCCCCATCAACGAGCGTCCCGAAATCGACCGCTGGATTCTTTCCGAACTCAACACCCTGGTCAAGACTGTCGACGAGTCTTTCGCCGACTACGAGCCCACTCGCGCCGGCCGCGCCATCCAGGAGTTTGTCGATGCCAACCTCTCCAACTGGTACGTCCGCCTCTGCCGCCGTCGTTTCTGGAAGGGCGAGATGACCCCCGATAAGGTCTCCGCTTACCAAACCCTCTACACCTGCCTCGAAACCCTGGCACGCCTCATGTCGCCCATCGCTCCCTTCTTCAGCGAGCGCATGTTCCTCGATCTCAATGCCGTCACCCATCGCTTCGATGCCGAGAGCGTCCACCATGTCGCTTTCCCCGAAGTGCATGAAGATTGGATCGACAAGGCCCTCGAAGAGCGTATGGAATTGGCCCAGCAAATCTGCTCCATGGGTCTTTCTCTCCGCAAGAAGAGCAACCTCCGTGTTCGCCAGCCCCTTGCCAAAATCATGCTCCCCGTGCAGAACGCCACTTTCCGCCACCAGGTCGAGCTCGTACAGAATCTCATCTGCTCCGAGTTGAATATCAAGGGCATCGAGTTCCTCGCTCCCGACAACGACATTCTGGTCAAGCGCATCAAGCCCAATTTCAAGACCCTCGGTCCCCGCTACGGCAAGATTATGAAGGCCATCAGCGCTCAGGTGGTAGCTTTCGACCAGCAGCAGATCAACGCCCTTGAAGCTGCCGGCAAATGCAACCTCACCGTCGAAGGCCAGCCCGTCGAAATCCTCATCTCCGATGTCGAAATCGCCACTCAGGATATCCCCGGTTGGGTTGTAGCCAACGAAGGCAGCCTCACCGTGGCTCTCGATATCACCGTCAGCGACGAACTCAAGGCCGAAGGTATCGCCCGCGAGCTGGTCAACCGCATCCAGGGCATCCGCAAGGAGGGCTTTGAGGTTACCGACCGCATCCGTGTCGACCTCCTCCACGGCGAATGGGATCAAGCCATCCTCGTCCATAAGGATTATATCTGCAACGAGGTTCTCTGCACCGAACTCAATCTGGTCGACGCCATCACCGACGCCGCTGCTCAAACCATCGAGATTATCGAGGGCCAGCCCACCCAGATTTTGGTAAGAAAATAACACCATGAAAGATAAAATCAAACAATTGGCAGCTGCCAATGCCTCCACAGTTATCGAGTGGAGGCGTTGGCTCCACCGCCATCCCGACCTCAGCCAGCAGGAGTTCGGCACCATGAATTATGTGGCCGAGCGTTTGCGCGAAATGGGACTCGAGCCCCGCGTCGGTGTCGGCAAAACGGGTGTCATGGCCATGATTCGTGGCGGCATCGACCCCGACGGCTATTGCGTAGCCCTCCGTGCCGACTACGATGCCCTCCCCCTTACCGAGGATACCGGCTTGCCTTTCGCTTCCGAAAATCCGGGTGTCATGCATGCCTGCGGACACGATATGCACACCAGCTCCCTACTTGGTGCCGCACAAATCCTCTGCAATATCCGCGAGCAGCTCAACGGCAGCGTTATGCTCATCTTCGAGCCTTCCGAGGAGATGTACCCCGGCGGCGCCCGACTGATGATGGACGACGGCCTTTTCAACGAGGTGCTCCCCGACGAAATTTACGCTTTCCACTGCCTCCCCGAAATGGAAGTGGGCCGCATCGGCATGAAGAAAGGCCGCTACATGGCCTCCACCGACGAGCTCTACTGGACCATCAAGGGCTGTGGCGGCCATGGCGCTACCCCTCACCTCAGCATCGACCCCATCCTGGTGGCTTCGCACATCGTGTTGGCCCTTCAGCAGCTCGTCAGCCGCAATGCCGCTCCCATGATGCCCACCGTGCTCAGTTTCGGCCGCTTCATTGGCGATGGCCGCACCAATATCATCCCCGATGAGGTCAAGATGGAGGGCATCATCCGCACCTTCGACCCCGACTGGCGCCTCCAGTGCCACGAAAAAATACGCCGCATCAGCTGTGGCATTGCCGAGAGCATGGGCGCCGAGTGCGACCTCTTTATCGACTATGGCTATCCTCCCGTCATCAACGACGATGAGTGCACCCAGCTCCTCCACGACAATGGGGTCGAATTCCTCGGCCAGGAGAATGTCGACTGGCTCGACCTCCGCATGACTGCCGAAGATTTCGCCTTCTTCCAGCAGCGCATCCCCGGGTGCTATTTCCGCGTGGGCATCCATGTCCCCGGCACTCCCGTGTGCAATCTCCACCGTCCCAACCTCTTGGTCGACGAACGCAGCATCGAGTTTGCTTCCGCTTTCGAGGCCTACAATGCCTATAAGTGCCTGCAGCTCCGCATTAAGAAGAAATAGTTTATTTTAGCATGTCCGAAGTATTTGATACCACCCAGGAATTAGGCACCCGCAGCATCCCGCAATTGTTGTGGAAATATGCGCTGCCCTCCATCATCACCCAGATTATTGCCACCGTCTACAATCTTGTCGACAGCATTTTCTTGGGGCACACCACCCATGGAGCCCTCATTCTGGCTGCCTTGGCCATCGTGCTCCCCATCATGAATATTATCCATGCCTTCGGCTCCCTTGTAGGTGCCGGTGCCGGTGCCCGCATGAGCATTGTGCTGGGTCGCAAGGATATCCGTTGGGCCGAAAAGATTTTGGGCAACAGCATGTTCCTCACCTTCTTCTTTGGTGCCTTGTTCCTCTCTGGCGGCTATCTTTTTATGGATGCCATCCTCACCCTCTTTGGCGCTTCGGGCCAAACGGTCAGCCTCGCTCACGAGTATCTGGTCATCGTCCTCCCCGGCATGTTCCTCACTACCCTCACCTTTAACCTCAGCGGACTCATCCGTGCCACCGGCTATGCCACCCGTTCCATGTGGATTCAGGTTAGTGGCGCGCTGCTCAATATTGCGCTCGATGCAGTCTTTATCAATGTCTTGGGTTGGGGCATCCGGGGTGCTGCGTGGGCCACCACCATTTCCATGGCCTTCTCGGCAGCCTTGGCGCTGATGCATTTCATCAGCCCCAAGTCGTTCATCCGTTTCCGCCGCCATTGCTGGACGCCCAAGATGTACATCGTCAAAAATATCCTCGCCATCGGCATCAGTCCATTCTCCATGAATGTGGCCGGCTGCCTGGTGGTGGCGCTCCTCAATTCGCAGCTCATTCGTTTCGGTGGCGATCTGGCTGTTAGTGCCTATGGCACCGACAACCGCATCATGTTCCTCGTTTTTAGCATCCTTATCGGCATCAACCAAGGCATGCAGCCCATTGCCGGCTATAACTATGGTGCCGACCTCCACGACCGCCTCAAGCAAACGTTCCTCCTCACCATGAAGTGGAATGTGGCCATTGGCATTGTCGGATGCCTCATGGCCATGTTTATCCCGGGGCTGCTGGTAGGCATGATGTGCGACGACCCGCAGCTCATTGACATTGCCGTGCCTGCCTTGCGCTACATGATGGTCATGTGCCCCCTCATCTCCTTCACAGTCACCAATTCGCAGTTCTTCCAGTCTATCGACAAGCCGTGGATTGCCATTGTCACCAGCCTTTCGCGCCAGGTCATTTTCCTTATTCCGCTCATGTACATCATCCCCGCCCTCATGCTCCGTTGGGGTGGCCATGGCCTCACTGGCGTGTGGCTCAGCCTCACCGTCAGCGATGTGCTGGGCGCTGTGCTTTCGGGCTCGCTTTTGCTCACCCAGCTCAAGGTCTTCCGCCCCGATTATGTGGCGCCCGAGCGCAAACCCCGCAAAGAGCGCGGCCCCGAAGATAATCATTAACGTATAATAATTAGTGTTTAATTCAATAATCCTGCAAAACAATGAAAAAAATCAGCCTTCTTTTCATCGCATTGCTGTTCTTGGGGTCCATCCAAGCCCAAGACGCTCCCAAGCGAGTCCTTTTCATCGGCAATAGCTACACCGAGGTCAACAACCTGCCCCAGTTGGTAGGCCGTGTCTGCGAGAGTGCAGGCCGCCGTATCGATTATGCTGCCAACACCCCTGGCGGCTGCACCTTCTCACAGCATTGCAACAACCAGTCCATGACCATGATCCAGGAGGGCAATTGGGATTTTGTGGTGCTGCAAGAGCAGAGCCAGTATCCTTCCTTCCCCATTGGTCAGGTGCAGAATGAGTGCTTCCCCTATGCCCAGCAGCTGGTCGAAGCCGTGTACCAGTACAACCCCGATGGCGAGCCCATGTTCTATATGACCTGGGGCCGCGAGAATGGCGATTCCTACAATGCCCAGTTCTATCCTCCCCTGGCCACCTACGAAGGCATGGACAGCCTCCTCTATGAGCGCTACATGTATATGGCCCGCACCTTCGATGCCTCTGTCTGCCCCGTTGGCCGCGTTTGGCGCCATATCCGCACCAACCACCCCGAAATCGGCCTCTATTCCGGCGATGGCAGCCATCCCTCTGCTGCTGGCAGCTATGCCGCCGCCTGCGCCTTCTACACCATGATTTTCCGCTCCAACCCCTTGGAGGTTCGCTTTAGCTACGACCTCGAAGAGCACGTTGCCGAAACCATCCGCCAAACCGTCAAAACCGTTGTCTTCGACACCATTTCTTTCTGGCTCCGCCAAACCCCAGGCGACACCACCTCCACCGACACCACCACCATCGACACCACCACCACCGACACCAACAGCCATGTCGGCATCGCCCGCCCGGGTGCTTTCGCCCTTCAGGCTTCGCCCAATCCTGCCCGCCAGCACACCGTTGTCACCCTCCAGGGTACCGCAGCTCCCATGCAGGCCGTGCTGTTCGATATCAAGGGCCGCAAACTCCGCACCATCCTCCTTGCCGAGGGCAGCAACGATATCCGCCTCGAAGATCTTCCCCGCGGCATCTATACCCTTGCCGTCAACGGTCGCACGCTCAAGATTGTCAAGCAGTAGCGTCCGCTAGCAGTGCCGGCGCATGCCGTGCGCTTCATACACTCCCCACACAAAAAATCCGTGTTTTCACGCATTCGCCTGCCGAAGCCGAAAACACGGTTTTTCATTTTCCCCTCAGCTCCGCCGCATCCCCCGACAACGACTTTTTTCGAAAAATATAGGAAAATTCGATAAAAAAAAAGGAAAAATCCTCAATAATTATTAATACCTTTGCAGTCGAAATAACAAACACATCTCGCCTATGAATACAAAGACTATCATCTTGTCGCTCATTGTTTTAGTTGCTTTTGTGGCCAATCCGTCTACCCCTTGTGATGCCGCTTCAACCTGTGCCGCACCCACCTTCCGCTCATTCGTCCCCGATGGCGCCAAGCCCGATGGCGGCCGCCGCAAGCGCTCCAGAACCAAGTCTATGCATGATAAAGCACAAAACACAGAGTCGCTCAACGAGCGCTTGATAATGTATTCCCAGGCCATCGCACTCGATTCCGCTTGCGCCGAATGCTACTTCTACCGCGCACTGACCTATCTCCACATGCCCATAGACTTCGGCAGCGTCGACACCAATACCGCCCTCGCCCTTGCCGATTTCAACCAGGCCATCCGGCTCGACTCCACCAGTGTCCGCTATTATTACAATCGATACAACCTCTACCGTTCCATGGGCAATACCCAGCTGGCCCTTGACGACCTCACCCGCATCATTGCCCTCGACTCGCTCAATCCCCTATACTACAGTATGCGTGGCGACCTCTATTATTCCATCCCCAAGTATAAGAGTGCCCTTGCCGACTATCGCGCTGCGCTAGCCCTCGACTCCGCCGATGCGTATCTGCCATTAAAAATATACAATACCGTCGACAATATGTACACCGACGAAATGATGCTTGCCGACTATCTCCATGGGCTCAACCTCTCGCCCGAACATGCCGATGCCTTCCAAACTGTGCTTCCTTTCAGCGTGTTCCCCGAAGCCGAATTGCGCGTTGTTAACAAATTCAAAGAAAACTCTTATAAATTCACCCCCAGGGATCCCGGCAACTTCCTCATCAAAGGCGTTTCCTACCAATATGCTGGCAGCCACCAGCAGGCTTTGGTCAATTACAACACTGCCATCGAAATGGACTCCGCCTTTGCCTCTGCCTACAACAACCGGGGCGTCACCCTCATCTACATGGGCCGCTACCAGCAGGCTATCGATGATTTTACCACCACACTCCGCCTCCAGCCCGACATCACCTCGGCCTATTACAACCGTGCCTATGCCTACAATTGCATTGGACAGGCCACCAAGGCTATTGCCGACATGCGCACTTTCTTGTCCTTTGATTCCAGCATTGCCGAAAACCATTACCTCTTTGCCAACATGCTGCTCATGAACAACTATCTAACCGAGGCCCTCGACGAATACACCGCTGCCATCCGCCTCAACAACCGCCTGTCCGAGGCCTACTGCAACCGTGCCGTCGCACTCAAGAAAATGGGCCGCTACGAGCAGGCACTCCTGGATTTCGACAAGGCTGTGGCCCTCAACCCCGATAACCATAAGTTTTATGTCAACCGCGGTGTAACCCACCAGAATCTCGAACAATTCGACGAGGCCCTTGCCGACTACAACCGCGCCATCCGCCTTGCCCCCGGCTATTACCTCGCCTATATCAATCGCGGCAATGTCTATGTAACCCTCGGCCGCTACGACGATGCCATCGAGGATTACAACCGCGCCATCGTCATCAATCCCTCCTACGGCGATATCTTCTACAACCGCGCCATCGCCTATGATATGAAGGCCGACCTCGACCAGGCCATCGCCGACTACACCCGCGCCATCGAGTTCGACTCCACCCGCACCGAGGCTTTCTACAATCGCGGCATCGATTATTTCGGCCAGAGCAAATATGCCAAGGCTATTGCCGACTACACCCAGGCCATCGCCCTCGATTCCACCCACTCCGGTGCCTACAACAATCGCGGCATCACTTTCTACTACCAGAAGAAGTACGACCTCGCTGTGGCCGATTTCGACCAGTCCATCGCCCTCGATCCCTACAATGCTTCCGCTTTTCTCAACCGTGGTGCCGCCCTTATCGATAAGGCCGACATGCTCCACTCCTCCAACCGCACTTCGGCTGCTGCCAAGTGCTACCGCCTCGCCCTCCAGGGCTATGCCGATGTGCTCAAAATCATTCCCGAAAGCGACCCCCGCCGCTCCCATATCGAGTCCGAAATCCAGCACTGCACATCCATGATCAACTAGCGCCTCATCCTCAGGATTTTATGCCAGTACGGCTGCCCAATCGTTTCGATCGGGCAGCCGTCTTTTGTAGTGTGTGTTTTGCTTAATGCAATGCGATATGCGATAGGAGGGGTGGGGCTGTTAATGGGTGGTACTTATAGGGGCCTTGCCCCTATGACCCCATTTTGTTTCTTGTATCTTATTAGGGGCGTTGCCCCTAGAACCCCATTTCATTTTTCTTGTCTTGATACAAGAAAAACGAAACAAAAAGAAAATCAAGGCTGTGCGTACAAAGGCTAAAAAAGCAACAGAAAAGCTAAAGTGATTTAAACTCGCACGGTTGCCCTGTTTTTGGGGAATCCCTCATTTATTTTGGGAAACTCCTGTTTTGAAGGTTCTCCCTTTTCTCTGCTCAAACAAAAATCCCTTTTAAACGCTTTTCTGTCACTTTTTCTTAACGCCTTCTCCCGCAAGGCCACGGGGCAGGGCCGGTGTTCGTATTGATCATGGAGTTACATAAAGCGCTCCTTTTGTCGGCAAATGTGATGCGGTAGCCTTTGGCATTGCGGAGAGGGCGTTAATAAAATCAGCTGTGTGGGGCGTTATGAAGCGCTTTTGTTTGAGCATAAATGAGGGATGCCTTTAATTATTGGAGTCCCCCTGTAAAAGTGAGGGAACCCCCTATGAATCAGGAGTGTCGTGCGAGTTTAAGCGCTTTAGTCCAACGCAGCTGATTTTTTGCCAGCGACGCACAGCCTTGAACTTTCTTTGTTTCGTTTCTAGAGAAAGATATGAAATAGGGTTCTAGGGGCAACGCCCCTAATCAGAGACAGGATACGTTTTTTTTCCAAAAAATGATGAAATTAGTTTTTTACTCGTTTTTTTCGTTATTGCGATAGCGTAAGGGGTCTTTTTTTATGTGATGCGAGGTTGCATTCTGTTTGATATCAGTGCTATATATCATGCTTGGCAGAGGGGGTATGTGTTGACTTTGTATCGCATATCGCATATCGCACATTGCATTAACAAGCAATGCATATATCTCTATCTCAAAATTTGCCTCTGAGAGAAAAAAAAAGCTCAAATAATATAAAAATATTTCACTAGTGTCTCTTAATTATTGTTAAATTATTTTTTAATACATTCATGCACAATTTTTTCGGTCAAATAATATATGTCCGCGATTTGAAATGCGTTT
>JAGHRY010000254.1 GCA_018066145.1 Candidatus Colimorpha merdihippi
AAGGTGAGCACCCAGCGCCTGAAGGTGACCAACAGCTACCTGGCCAACTATCAGACCCCCGAGGCCCTGGATGCCGCCATCAAGAGCTACGCGGGCGAGATGCAGGAGCCGTACCTGGTGCCCGACGTGAACGAGGCCTAAGGCCGAGGCAAGGAAGGCTTAGGGATTCCCTAGGCCTTCCTAAACCTCAAATCAATTAATCAATTAATCATCTAATCAACTAATCAACAAGATAACATGCTTTCAATCATTCTTGCTATACTGGCTTTGGTGGGCAACTGCGGGTGGTTTATGGACGGACGCAAGCACCGCCACGACATCCGCAAGGCCAAGGCCGAAGCCGAACAAGCCGAATTCAGTCTGTCGAAAGACTATGTGCGCGAGTTTCGCGAAAACATCTACCTGCCGCTCGAAGAGGAACTGCACAAGCTGCGCCAAGCCATCGAAAAGGCGAGCACTTGCTCTTACAGTCGTTGCTGCCCTGTTACTCACGAGCTGTGCGAGTCGCCACCCGACCCCCCGCCCGAAAGTAGGGACGATTACCATCAAGGTGAATGGGGAGGTGGTGGGGAATGACACAATTTAACAGGGGGCTCCGCCCCCTGATTAACCCCTCCAATTTTTCTTGACGCGAGGTGACACTTGTTACTTAATTAGGGGCGTGGCCCCTATGACCCCATTTTATTTTTCTTGTCTTGATACAAAACGAGAAGATTCTGTGAGGTTTTGTTGATGATTTGGGGCAGTGCCCCTAGAACCCTATTTCATTTTTCTTGTCTTGATACAAGAAAAACGAAACAAAAAGAAAATCAAGGCTGTGCGTACGAAGGCTAAAAAAGCGACAGAAAAGCTAAAGTGATTTAAACTCGCACTGGAGTCCTGTTTTGTAATGAATCCCTCATTTATTTCCAGGGCTCATGTTTTGAAGGATTCCCTTTTCTCTGCTCAAACAAAAATCCCTTCTTGACGCTTTTCTGCCACTTTTTCTTAACGCCTTCTCCCGCAAGGCCACAGGGCAGGAGCCACCGATTAGTGAATTGTTGGGGCGGGGCCCGCTAATCATTAATCGTATAAACGCATAATCGTTTCATCGTATCATCGTATCTTTCGTTTAGGGGCGTGGCCCCTATGACCCCATTTCATTTTTCTTGTCTTGATACTAGCGAGAAGCCCCAGTGAGGCTTCGAGCATTTTGCCCAAGACTCCCAAAGTCTTGGAATAGCAAAATGGTCCTTAGAAAGAAAATCAAGGCTGTGCGTACGAAGGCTAAAAAAGCGACAGAAAAGCTAAAGTGATTTAAACTCGCACGGTAGCCCTGTTTTAAAGGGAAATCCCTCATTTATTTTGGGAAACTCCTGTTTTGAAAGGTTCTCCCTTTTCTCTGCTCAAACAAAAATCCCTTCTTGACGCTTTTCTGCCACTTTTTCTTAACGCCTTCTCCCGCAAGGCCACAGGGCGGCGGCCGCTAATCATTAATCGGATAATCGCATCATCGGATAATCGTTTCATCGCATAATCGTATCATCGTTCCATCGTATCATCGTTCCATCGTATCATCGTATCTTTCGATGTTCGTCCTTCGTTTCTTCGTCCTTCATTTTCGTCCCTCGTTTTCGTCCTTCATTTTCGTCCTTCGTTTTCGTCCTTCGTTTTCGTCCTTCATTTTCGTCCTTCGTTTTTCGTTCTTCATTCTTCGTTTTCGTTAAGCGCAATCCTTTCGTTTTTCGTCAAACGTGATGCGGGAGCGTTCCCTCTCGGAAGGGGAGAGATGCTCCAGCGAAGCTGCGAGTATTCTGCCAAAGACTTTGAAAGTCTTAGAGTAGCAAGATGAACCTTAAAAAAGGAATCACTTGTCGCCGAAATAGAGGTCGAAGATGTTCATCTTGGACCATTTGGAAGGCTGGATGCGGGAGTCGCGACAGGTGGCGTCGAACTGCATTACGCGGCCGCTGAGGGCGGCATCGACAAAGGCACAGAACTCGTCGATGGTTTGCGGCAGCACCACGGCAATATCGTGTCCGAGGTTGGGATAGCGCATAATCCAGTAGTTGTAGCCCTGCTTCTTGAATACTTTAGCCAGGCTGTTGGCACCAAAAAGCGAGGTGTGGATAGCACCACGGAAACGCTTGTAGTTGACAATCTTATCGCCAGTGCCATGAAACATGCAGGTGGGAGCCGGCGGGGTGGCGTATTTGAGCGCGTTATTGCGGCATAGGATGGCACCGGCATAGGGGATGACGGCAGCCGGACGGAAACCCTGGGGCAGCGCAGCAGCAGCGGGAAGAGCATTGCAGCGGGAATAGTCGGTTTGCATAACGGTGATGGCTCCCGCACTGCTGCCCGTGAGGATAATGCGGGCGGGGTCGACATGCAGCTCGTCGGCATGCTGGCAGAGGTATGCGATAGCATCGGAACAGTCCTCGACACCATAGCGAATAGCCGTATCGAAGATGGAATACATCTTGAGCAGCGGCACCTTAGGAGCATTGGCAAGATAGAGCCTATAGTCGATGGCGACAGCTACAAAACCCCGCTCGGCAAGACGGGTGCAGGCCAGGACCGACGACTTGTCGTTGCGGGCACCAGAGAAAAAACCGCCGCCGAAGACATACAGCACGCAGGCATGATCGGCACGGGGTACGGCAGGCTGATAGACATCCATTTTCATCTCGACAGCACCACGACGGGCAAAAGTGTAGGTCTGCTGCGCCATTAGGGCACCAGCACACAACAGGATAACTGATAGTAAAGCAATTCTCTTCATAAATTTATATATTTTCAATTTAAAATGCAAAAATACGATTTTTTTTTGTATTTTTGCAAATCCGATAACGAGTTTTTCGTAACAACGTTGTCGATAGGAAGTGAACCACATACACGAACAAATACCCCTTGTAGCACAACGGCATAGGCCTCTAATTCGAACAAACACTATGATAAAAACAAAACATTTGGTTTTAGTATTGCTAGCGATGGCAAGCCTGACATCGTGTTTGAAAGAGGACGATTTCTCGGAGTTGCGCCACGACTTCCGCATACAAGGAGAGTTTGATCCGGTATACGGCATTCCCCTAGCCAAGATGTCGGCAGACATAGCTACGCTGGTAGGAATTTTCGACACCAATGCCGATTTGATGATCTATATCGACAGCAACGGCACGGCAGCCTTCAGATTCACCCACCAGGAAACAGTGAACCTCGACTGGAGCGTGGCCAAGCACAGTCCACGCACCAAAGGGGGCGCCGACACCACCTACGCCTCGTTCTACATCACCGGCAACCAAACGATAGACCTATTCGACAAATGGGACTTTGGCGACACCAACGCCTTGCGCGCACAAGAGGTGCGGGTGACCTTGACGGCTTTCCTTCAGGCCACGGTGAACGCCTCCTTCCAATACCTGATAGACTGCGGGGCCAACCTCTTTTTCGACAATATGACCCTTACGGGCGAATGCAACGATGGTTACGTAAAGATCTTGCGCCTGATGAACGACACCACCCGCGTAACCGCCCAAGCCCTTATTGACGGCACCCTGCTGTCGCTGCTGGACAAATACAATTTTGCCGGCATTATTCAGCACCGCCCCAACAACGTGATATACTCGGTACGCGCCAACTTGGCCATCCCCTCAAGCATGATAGGTAACGAAGACTTCAACCTGTCGCTGGAACAGATGGGCGTGGAACGGCTTGATGCCGACCTGGATATTGCCGTGGACCTGCCACTGGAGTTCTACTGCGACCGTTTCATGTACCAAGACACCTTTGAGGTGGACCTGTCGTCGGCAGCCATAGAAATGGACAGCCTGAACAACTTGTACGCCACCGATGGGCTGAGCCTAGGCATCAACGACTCGAATTGCTACATCGGTTTGGAAGTGATTAACGAACTGCCCATAGCAGCCTGGGCCAACATGCAGCTGCTCGACTCGAACCTGGTACCCCTTTCAGAACAACCCCTCTTTGAGAACAGCCTGGCTATTCCCGGGGCTCCCGTGAAGCTGAACGAGGACGGCACCGCCTATATCAGCAACGGAACACAGCGCAGCACCTCGCGCCTTCCCATTACCCCCGACGTGCTGCGGCAGCTGAACAGCTCCCGATACCTGGTGCTGTCGTTGGGCGCCAACACCTCGACCCTGGGCGCCGACCGCCCCAACCCTATTGTAGCCGTACGCCAGCACGACAAGCTGAAGGCGCGCGCCTTTGCGGTGCTCTCGCCCCACGCACAGTTTTCCCTCGACATCGACAACCCCTTAATCAGCAAATAACATCCCAGATGCCATGAAAAGAAAACTACTATCTTTTATGACAGTTTTGGCCTCGACCCTGGGAATAGGGAATCCTGCCGCGGCACAACGCATTTCCGACAACGCGGTGTTCTACCACTCCTTTCGCTCGCCGTGGAACAACGAACTGAACCCCGCCCACTTCCCCGGACAGTCGGGATGGTATTTCACTACCTCAAAAGCCAGCGTTGCAATGGAACTGCCCGTTTCATATAACGACCTGGGACTGCGCTACGACCCCGTGGAGGATGTGACAATACTGGATGTGAACCACCTGATAGACCACCTATACGAAAACGGATTCCACCTGAACAACACCAACGATGCCAACCTGCTGGGATTCGGCTTTTCGGTGAAAGAACGTTTCCAAATGAGCTTCTCGGCAGGCCTACGCACCATGGTGAACACCAGCATACCCTTGGGGCTGCTGAAGATGCTCACCCACGGCAACCTCAACAACGAAGGACACCTGGACTTTGGCGGCAGCGAGATAGTGAGTACCCAAGCCTACGCCTACGCTTCGGCCAGCGCCGCACTGAAACTGCCCATTGTGCCGCTGACTATCGGCGGAAGATTCAAACTGCTCGACGGCATTGCCGCCGTGAGCCTCGACAACCTCATGGTGGACCTGGTTACGGCAGAAGATGTGAGCATGATGCAGCTGCACACCAACTACCTAGTGCATACCGCCGGCCTGATTCAAGGAGTGGACATGGATTTTTCCAGCCTAAGGTTCAACGACGTGCTGGAACAGCTGAAATCGTTCGCCAACCTGGGATACACCTTCGACCTGGGAGCCAAATTTTCGCTCGGTCCCTTGGATCTGAGCATGAGCATCGTGGACCTAGGGCCCGGCATCAAGTGGCGTAACAGTCCTCAGTTATGGAAACCAAAAGAGCAGGAAATCACCATTACCTTCGACGGCGTGGACCTCTCGGCCCTGATGAGCGGCGGCACCATCAACACCGACTTCTTCGAGCAATGGGGCGACTCACTCATGAACCTGATAGACTACACCACCGAAGCCTGCGAATACTGGTACTCGATTCCCACAAGCATGTATGCCGGCGCATCGATATCGGCAGGCAAGCTGCTGCGGGCAGGATACCTGTTCCAAGGGCAATGGGCCAACGGATGGATCAACCGCAACCACGGCGGAGAGAACCATTTCTGCTGCAACAACACCCTATCGGCCCACCTAAATCTGGGCAACTGGCTGGAACTGTCGGTGGCGAACTCGTTCACCTACGACGGCAACCACCTCACTTGGCTCAACCCTGGCGCCGCCCTCACCCTGTCGCTGGGCAGAACCACCCAGTTTTTTGCCGCCTTGGATTATGCTTCGAGCATGTATCTGACCGAAGTGAGGTCAGCCCATGTGACGGCAGGAGTGAACATCGTTCATTTTAGAAAAGAAAAATAGAAAGAAAAAAACATAGATAATAGATAAAAACAACAAACACGAAAATATTACATCATGAGCAATATAGTAGCAATAGTAGGACGGCCTAATGTAGGCAAGTCGACCCTTTTTAACCGACTGACCGAGAGCCGCAAGGCCATCGTAGACGAAACCTCGGGCGTGACTCGCGACCGCCAGTATGGCAAGACCGACTGGAACGGCAAACGATTCTCGATTATCGATACCGGCGGATATGTGATGGGCGGCGATGACGAATTTGAAGTCGAGATACGCAAGCAGGTGCAGCTGGCCATAGAAGAGGCCGACACCATCCTGTTTCTCGTTGATGCCCGCGAGGGTCTCACCCCCATGGACGAAGATGTGGCCGAGATGCTGCGCCGCTGCTCGAAGAAAGTGCTGCTGGTGGCCAACAAAGTGGACAACAGCAAGGAGATGGACTCGCTGGCAGAATTCTACGCACTGGGACTGGGCGACCCCTACCCCATTGCCGGTATCAGCGGTTCGGGCACCGGCGACCTGCTGGACGCTGTAGTGGAAGACTTTGAAGGCGAAGACGAAGACGAAACTGAAGGTCTGCCCCGCATAGCCGTAGTGGGCCGCCCCAATGTGGGCAAGAGCTCATTTATCAACTTCATTACCGGACAGGACCGCAACATCGTAACCCCCATTGCCGGCACCACCCGCGACAGCATCTACACCCGATACAACATGTTTGGATTCGATTTCAACTTTGTGGACACCGCCGGATTACGCAAGAAATCGAAAGTGAGCGAAGACCTGGAATTCTACTCGGTAATGCGCTCGGTTCGCGCCATCGAGAGCGCTGATGTGTGCATTCTGATGCTTGACGCCAGCCAGGGCCTCGAACAGCAGGACCTAAATATATTCTCGCTGATCCAGCGCAACAACAAAGGCGTGGTGATAGTGGTGAACAAATGGGACCTTATTGAAAAAGAGACCAATACCCACAAAGAATTCGAAGAGCTGATTCGCAGCCGTATTGCCCCCTTCGATGATGTGCCCATCGTATTTACCAGCGTGCTGAACAAGCAGCGCATCTTCAAGGTGTTGGAAACCGCCAAGCAAGTGTACGAAGCCCGCAGTCGCCATATCAGCACCAGCGAACTGAACGAAATGCTGCTGCCCATCGTGAAGGAGCAGAATCCCCCACCCGCCGTTAAGGGCAAATGGATCAAGATCAAATACATCACCCAACTGACTACCCACTACCCCCAGTTTGTGTTCTTCTGCAACCTGCCGCAGTATATCCGCGACCCCTACAAACGTTTTGTAGAGAACCGCTTGCGCGAGATGTGGGACTTCCACGGTGTGCCTATCTCGATTTTCTTTAGGGCCAAGTGATAAAAACAAAATAAAGATAGCTTGACGATTTACACCAAATCCCATAAACTATCTTTTAATCATCACTAAATAACAACGTTAACAACTAAACTTATAATAACAAGATATAGAATGATAAGAACTCTTCCAATACTACTCCTTGCAGCTTTGATGGCATGCTCGTGCAACCGCGTGCGCGAAGAAGTGATACAGTCATACCCTAGCGGCAAACCCATGCTGGTGATGCTGGTGAAGGGAAGCAAGAAAGACCCCACCCGCGTGGGCGAGAAGATGTACTACGAGAGCGGCCAAGTGCAGTTTGAGAAACACTTCTCGGGCAAACCCGAAATACCGGACGGCATTTGGTCGTACTACTGGGACAACGGCCAGCTGTTTGCCTCGGGCGACTTCAGCCAGCGCCACGACTACGGCAGCCACTGGGAATTCTTCAACCGCAACGGCGACAACTACTATCCCGGCAATCTCGACTCGGCGTATGTGACCGACCTGGGTATGTTCGGCACACCCGCCACCGTGGTGTTCTGCTCGGGCAAGCACCACGACATAGTGCAGTTTTACAGCAACTACACCGTTCGCTGCACCGAACGTCTCACCAACGACCAGCGCGAGGGCAAAGTATACTTCTATTTCCCCAACGGCGCCATACAGGTAGAAGCCAACTTTGTGGGCGGACTGGAAGAAGGCCCCTACATCGTGTACCGCGAAAACGGCATTCCCTACTACCAGGGCAAATGCCACGCCGGCAAGCGCATAGGTATCTGGGAGTTCTACGACGAAAAGGGCGACCTTGTGAATACCAAGGATTATGGTGAAGGAGGTGAATGAGTTGTTGATTTGCAGAATTGTTGATTTGATTTTTCGTTAGCTCCACTTCGGTAGAAGTGACGCTGCTCAGTCACTCATCATTCTTCACTCATTCATCTTTATTCATAAATCAATCACTATTCCTTTAACCTTTTATAAGTGGTTACATTAGACAATCCTATATATAAGATAGTAGGCGAAGCTGCCGACAAGCTGGGCATGCGTGCCTATGCCGTGGGAGGCGTGGTGCGCGACTATTTCTTGCAGCGCCACTGCACCGATATCGATATCGTGTGCCTGGGGAGCGGCATAGACCTGGCTAAGGCTGCCGCCCGATCAATCAGCCATAATATCCCGGTGTCGGTGTTCAAGAATTTCGGCACCGCCTCGTTTATCTACCACTACGACAACACCGAATGGCAAATAGAATTCGTAGGCGCTCGCCGCGAGAGCTACAGCCATGATAGTCGCAAGCCTGTGGTGGAGACCGGCACTCTGGAGGACGACCAAAACCGGCGCGATTTTACCATCAACGCTATGGCTGTGGGCATCAACGCTGACAACTTCGGCCAGCTACTGGACCCCTTCAACGGAATACAAGATCTTGACCAAGGCATCCTACGAACCCCGCTAGACCCCGACATCACCTTTAGCGACGACCCCCTGCGTATGATGCGCGCCATCCGATTTGCCTCGCAGCTGGGATTCTATATTCAGGACGACACCTTCCAGGCTATCCAGCGCAACGTCGAACGCATCAAGATCGTATCGGCAGAACGAATCACCACCGAGCTGAACAAAATCGTGCTATCGCCGAAACCTTCAGTGGGATTGAAACTGCTGGAGAAATCGGGATTGATGAAGCTGATTTTCCCCGAATTCAGCCAACTGCGCGGAGTGGAGACAGTGGACGGAAGAGGTCATAAAGACAATTTCTTCCACACGCTGGAGGTGGTGGACCATGTGGCTCAGCAGAGCAACGACCTATGGCTACGCTGGGCAGCGCTGCTGCACGATATAGGCAAACCCGCCACCAAACGCTATGACGAGAAACTGGGCTGGACTTTCCACGGCCACGAAGTGCGCGGCAGCAAAATGGTGAAGAAGATTTTCACCCGACGCAGACTCCCCCTAGACAGCAAAATGCATTATGTGGAGAAACTGGTGCTGCTGCACCTACGCCCCATCGTACTGTCGGAAGACGAAGTGACCGACTCGGCTGTACGGCGGCTGCTGTTTGAAGCTGGCGACGATATCGACGACCTGATGCTCCTTTGCGAAGCCGATATCACCAGCAAGAACGAAGAGAAGGTTCGCCGGTATATGAAGAATTTCAAAATCGTGCGCAAAAAACTGGTGGAGCTGGAAGAGAAAGACCGCATTCGCAATTTCCAGCCTCCCGTAAGCGGTGAGGATGTGATGCAGACTTTCGGCATACCTCCTTGCCACGAGATCGGCATTATCAAAGAGGCTATCAAAGAGGCCATCCTCGACGGCATCATTCCCAACGAACGCGAAGCCGCCTTCCAGATGATGCTGGACAAAGGCAGAGAGATAGGGCTAACACCCAAGGAACAGCAATAGCGCTATGCCCCGCATCATCATCGTCATGGGACCCACGGCTTCGGGCAAGACCGCTCGGGCTATTGAACTGGCACAGGAGCTGGACACCGAGGTGTTGTCGTGCGATTCGCGCCAGTTCTACTCGGAACTGGACATCGGGGTGGCACGCCCATCGGCCGAAGAGCTGGCTGCCGCCAAACACCATTTTATTGCATGCCGATCGGTACAAGACCCCTACAATGTTTTCACCTACGAACAGGACGCCTTAGCCTGCCTGGAAAAACTGTTTGAACGGCACGACACCGTGGTGGTGGTAGGGGGAAGCGGACTGTATATCGACGCCCTACGCAACGGTATAGCGCTGCTGCCCGACCCCACCCCCGAACTGCGACAAGAGCTGCAGCGGAAACTGAAAGAGGAAGGGGTGGAGAGTCTGCGCGCCATGCTACGGGTGATGGACCCAGAATATTATGCCAAAGTGGACCTTGCCAACGGGGTGCGCATCCAACGCGCATTAGAAGTGTGCATCACTTCGGGGCGCACTTACACCGAGATGATCAGCCAACCGCTGCCCCAACGTCCCTTTGCGGTGGAAACGGTGGTGATAGAGCGCGAGCGCGAAACGCTGCGCGAACGCATAAACCTGCGGGTGGACCAAATGATGGCGCAAGGCCTGGAGACCGAAGCACGGCGAGTGTATCCACTGCGGCACCTGACCCCGCTGAACACCGTTGGCTACAAAGAGTTTTTTGAATTATGGGATGAAATGGGGTCGCCCCTACCCCTATCGTCAGTACAGCAGCAGCAAGTGGCCGACGCCATAAAACTGAACACCTGGCACTACGCAAAAAAACAACTCACCTGGCTGAAAAAGAAGAAATAATCAATGCGTGTTGATTGTGAATTGAATATATGAGCTAGCAGCATTGCTAGGTACGTGGCATTTGGCCGCATCAGCCTCATTTCACGATTCACAAAACCTGCTGATACGATATAACGATGAGTCTAAAAACGATTTACTATCGACGGCTCACCCCATCGCAAATCAACAACTATAAATACAAGCCGAGGGAATGGGCCATCATGTCCATATAGGCTTGGTCCCAATCGACAGTCCAGGAGTAATCGCTACCTTTCTTCTCGATATCTTTGACAGGAACATAAACGGTGTCGACAAACACCACCTCATCTTCGCCACAATTCCAGCAGGTAACCATATAGCCCTCGTAGGGTTCGACATGATTGGTAATCTGCACATCGGTAATTTCGACTTTCTGAACCAAAGGCATGCGGCTCACTCGAGAAGGGAGCTGGCCGCGTTCGGACACAGCGATGCGCTGGGCAGCGCGGTCGATGGGGGTGGGGCCGCTTTTAAACAGCACCACCACCAACGCCACTGCCAATACGGCATTGAGGATATAAGAGGCAGTATTGATATTTTTCTTTAATTCTGGAGACACGGGGAAAACCTTTGAATTATGCATTATGAGTGACGTCAGCCATAATTATCCGTAGGTCTGCGACCGAAGGAAGCTAACGATTCAACAGATAATCAAACCAACAACTATTAGCTATCTTACTTAACCTTGAACAGTCCCATGAGGCGGAAGAAGAACTTGGGGAAAGGCTTCTTGCGGTTGCGCTTGAGCATATCGATGACAATATGGGGGTGCTTGAGGATGGTGAGCTTGTGGGCTTCGACCAACTCGATAAGGGTGCCGTCGGGATCTTCGATATAAGTAAAATGACCGCTGGCTTCGCCCATATCGAAATGACCGTTATCCTTGCAGCTATCGACGGTAAAAGGATAGCCGAGCTCGTTGCTGCGTTTCTCCAGTTCGCGCATATTGGTGACATCGAAACAAATTTGAATAAAACCAGGATCGCCCCAGAAACGGCCTTCGTAAATCTTGCGAGGGGTGCGGTCGAGAGCCTGAACCAACTCGATGGTGCTACTGCCATAAAGGGGAGCGAAAGCACCCTCGCGCTTGGAGGAATGACCTAAGAGCACGCGGCGATAGCGCTGCTTGCCGCCATTCATAAACTCGAAATCGGTAAAATATCCGGTCTCGTCGTAGAGCACCTTATCATAGCCGAGGAGGTCGCAATAAAGTCTGGCAGTCTTGTCGATATCGGTACAACCCATGATAGCGCCCACGATGCCGCCGCTGAAGGTCTGCTGGTCGATGAATACATACTCGTCCTTGACCACTTGGAAATAATTGCCCCAAGGATCCTTCACGAAGAAAGTGGGATCGCCGTTGGGCATTTTGGTGATGGGTCCCACATTATTATATTTGGCCTTGAGCTGGGCATGGAAACGCTCGGGATTCTTGCTCTTGATTTTGGCAGCAAAAATGCCAAGGTCGCCCACCTGGATATCGAAAGAAATGGGTTGGGGCTTACGGTCGGAATACTGCCAGATTTCGAAACCGCCGCCGCCCTGCAGGTTGACGGCGATGCAGGCGTGGCGCTTCTGGGCCTGGTTGCCGGTATAAGGCAGCATGCGTTCGGCCACAGTATCGTCTTCGAGAATGCGCACATTCATTTGGAACATATCAATATACCACTTCCAAGCCTCGTGGAAGCTAACACATCCCACTCCCACCTGCTGGATGCCTGCGATAATATAATTGCTATTCATTGAAAGCTTAAATATTAATGATACATTATAATTATTTTCGAACTGCAAAGATACATTTTTTTTTTCATTTGGTAGAAAAAAGGTGATGCAGATACAAAGTTTTTAGCGTTTAACGCCCTATCCGAAAGAGAGGAATGCGGACTTTTGGGAAAATATTGAGGAAAGCGATAATCGATATAGCCAACTCCTAATCACCTATCACCGACCGCAGCATAAGAATGTGAGAAAGGAAATCGGGGTCGAGGAACCGAAGAGCCTGCTTGGGACATGAAAGGATACAGGCTTGGCACTTGATACATGTTGACAGGAACTGAGGACGACCCGATTCCATAACGATGCTGCCCATGGGACAACGCGAGACACAAATGCCGCAACCATTGCATAGAGAAACTTCGATGACAGGTTTTGCCTTTAGGAAATTAGCTGGCTGGCCATCGGCTCGCAACGGGCGGTAATAGCCCAAATCAGTGCTGCCGGGGACTTGAACAACCGTATCGGAAGAAAAATCGACTTGATGGCACCAAGCCGACAAACGCTGCATATCGACAACATTGGGACGGCCCGGCGAAAGTTCTTGGGGCGCAAAAGCATGGCGGGCAACCACCGCTGTGGCGGCAACAGGAGTAATGCCCCCTTGAAGCATCAGATCACGCATCTCGGCCAACGCATTATCGTAATGCCGACCCCCATAGACAGCAACAGCTACACCTCGGTTGCCTTTTCCGACAAGCAGTTGCCGAACAAATTCGACACTCTTATTCGGAATGCGACCAGCATAGACCGGAGACCCCCAAACAACGAAATCGTCATTTGTTATCGAAACAAAGCGCTCGCGTTCGGTAGGAAGAGTATACGATTGCAAACGATAAGTGGTTGACATACGCTCGGCCAATACGGCACAAACATGCTCAACAACTTTTCGCGTACCACCGGTAGGACTGAAATAGATGCCTAATATTTTCATACTAAATGAACGAAAAAAGGGGTGGATTATTGTGGGGGAACTTAAAGTATCAGCGGGCTAGCAACACAAAAAAAACTTTGGGGCTGACAAGGAAAACGTATTATTTTGGAGGGATATCGTATCGTATCATCGTATCTTTAAAAAAAATAGAAAAGGGCAACGAATTACTTTTTTTCGTTATATGGGAATAAATTTGTATTTTTGCAGATTGACTTATGCTATTTAACTCGATAGAATTTGTTATCTTTCTGCCACTAACATTTGTGGTATACTGGCTGCTTCGAAAAAAAACGGGGTGGCAGAATGCTTTTGTGGTGGGGGCATCGTACCTGTTCTACGGCTGGTGGAACTGGCGTTTTCTGCTACTGATAGCTTTCACCACCTTGTGCAGCTACATTTCGGGAAGGGCGATAGAAGCCAGCGCTGCCAAACCCGCAAAAGCCAAAGCGGTGATGTGGGGAAACATCATCTTGAACCTGGGCATATTGGGCATATTCAAATACTACGACTTCTTCATACAGTCGTTTGCTGACACCTTCCTCCACGGCCATGCCGACCACCTGCTACTGCATTTGGTGCTGCCTGTGGGCATATCGTTCTACACCTTCCAGGCCCTCAGCTACAGCATTGATGTGTATCGCAGAAGCCTGAAAGCCACCCGCAATCCCCTGGCCTTTTTTGCCTACGTGAGTTTCTTTCCCCAGTTGGTGGCAGGCCCTATAGAACGCGCTACCAGCCTCCTACCCCAATTCGAACAGCCCCGGCGCTTCGACTACCGACAATGTGTAGACGGCCTGCGGCAGATGCTGTGGGGGTTCTTTAAGAAAATGATGGTGGCCGACAGTTGCGCACAGTATGCCGACCCTATATTTCAGCATCCCGACTGGTACAACGGAGCCACGCTGCTGCTGGCAGCAGTACTGTTTACCTTGCAGATATACTGCGACTTTTCTGGCTATAGCGATATTGCCATCGGCTGCGCAAAACTGTTTGGCATACGGCTGCGCCGCAATTTCAACGTGCCCTATTTCAGTCGTGATATCGCCGAATTCTGGCGCCGCTGGCATATTTCGCTCACCACATGGTTCCGCGACTACATATATATCCCCCTGGGCGGCAGCCGTTGCAGCAAAGGGAAAGTGATACGCAACACCTTCGTCATCTTTCTCGTAAGCGGCATGTGGCACGGAGCCAATTGGACCTTCCTGGCCAGGGGTGCCTATCATGCAGTGCTGTTTATGCCCATGATACTGCTGGGGAAAAACCGCCGACACACCGACGTGGTAGCGGCAGGGCGCCGACTGCCCTCGCTTGCAGAGCTGGGCCAAATGACGATTACTTTTGTGCTGGCAGTGATGGGGTGGGTGTTGTTTCGCGCCGACAGCATCGAGGCGGCATGGGCCTACTACCAACGCATGTTCGGCCACCTCTTCTCGGGCGGTCCCAACATCACCTCGCAGCTGAACAAATGGGTGATGATTGTGGCCATCACCCTCTTGACGGTGGTGGAATGGATCAACCGGGCCGAAGAACACGAATTTGTGCGCCAGCCACGAAGCAGAGTGCTGCGCTGGGGATTCTATCTGGTGCTGCTGACCATGATAGGAGCCTACATGGTAACCAACGAAATGCCGTTTATCTATTTTCAGTTCTAGCCCTATGAAGAAACTCTTGTGTCGCATATCCACATTCGTCCCCCTAGCTGCAGTAGGCTACCTGCTGCTGATATGCCTGATGGGCGACCTGGGCTGGGTGCGCACCGGCATCACCACCATGGGCGAAGCCGGACACCTGAACAGCCGAGTGAAAGACATACGCCACTATCACGATGTAGACATACTGTTCCTAGGCTCGTCGCATTGCTACCGCACCTTCGACACCCGCACTTTCAACGAGGCAGGATACACCTGCTTCAACCTGGGCTCGTCGAACCAAACACCGATGCAGACTTACGTACTCTTGCAACAGTATCTGGACAGCCTAAACCCTCGCCAGGTGATTTTCGAAGTGCACCCCGATATTATGCGAAACGACGGGGTTGAGAGCGCCGTGAACGTGCTATGCAATGTACCGCTGACCGGCGAAGCCGTAAAGATGGCACTGCGCACCCACAACATGAAAGCCTTGAACACCCTGATATACGCCACCTATAGCCAAAAGATTCGCCATCGCCTGGATTCTTTTGCCGAAGACACTCTAATTGGCCACTACCGATATATACCGGGAGGATTCTGCGAAGTAGATACCTGCGAATTCGAAATCAAACAATACCCCAAGAAAGAACTCACCATCAACAGCCAACAGCTGATGGCACTGAAAAAATGCCTGGCTATGATGGACGAACGTCATATACCCTACCTGTTGGTAGAAACCCAAGATGCCCAACAGCTGCGCACAACCTATACAAACCACGAATGGTTCGAACAGCAGATGGCAGCCTTGGCCCCCTACCACTACGCCGTGCTGCCAATGGTGGACACAGTGCATTTTTTCAACAGCGACCACCTGGGGAAACCCGGTAGGGAGATGTACAACGCCTATCTGATAGAATATTTAATCACCAACGACATCATCACCCCACGCCTATGAAACTACTCGGACTTATGTCGGGCACTTCGCTCGACGGGCTGGATATAGCCTTTTGCGAGATTACCAATCACGGATTCGAACTCCTGGCTGCCGAAACCTACCCTTACGACCCGCAATGGGTGCAATGGCTGTCGACACTGGAAAAGGCCACTGCCTACCAATATGCCCTGGTGGACGTAGAGTTGGGACACTACATGGGAAAAATGGTGAACCGATTCAGAAAGGATCATCCCGGCCCCGTTGATGCCATAGCCTCACACGGGCATACCATATTCCACCAACCGCAGCTGGGGCTCACTACCCAAATAGGCGACGGAGACTCCATAGCTGCCGAAACCGGACTGCCAGTGGTGTTTAATTTCCGCAGGCTGGATGTGGCCCTGGGCGGACAAGGGGCTCCGCTGGTGCCTATTGGCGACCGGCTACTTTTCGGCAGCTATGATGCTTGCCTGAACCTTGGAGGCATAGCCAACATATCGTACGAGACCGGGGATGAGAAACACCCTTGGCGCGAAGCCTTCGATGTGTGTCCATGCAATATGGCACTGAACCTGCTAGCACGCGCCGCCGGCAAGACCTACGACAAAGACGGCCTGATGGCCCGCCACGGCAAAGTGCTGCCCCAACTGCTCGAACAGCTGGACAACCTGAGCTACTACCGCCAGCCGCTGCCTAAGACATTGGGTAAAGAATGGTTTGTAGACCAATTTGTGCCACTGATAGACCTGCCGCAAGCCAGCATCAACGATTTGCTGTGCACCTCCGTGGAGCATATCGCACGACAGGTGTCGGTAGCCATCAAAGGAAAAGGAATCAAAACCCTGCTGGTCACCGGTGGTGGTGCCAAAAACAAATATCTGGCAGGCCGCATGCAGATGCTAATGCCGGGATGCAAGATTTCCATTCCCGAAGAAAACATTATCGACTATAAAGAAGCTATCATTTTTGCCCTGCTAGGCTACCTGCGGCTGAACCGCAAAAACAACTGCCTGAGCAGCGTTACGGGAGCCAGCATCGACAACTGCGGAGGCGACGTGTGTATTCCTCCCATGAAATAAGAATGAGGCAATTGCCGCCCACTCCAAACAGAGGGGCTAAGGCAGCTCGAATAAATCTGAAGCGATGCCGTCGGCCTGCAAAAGACCGGCGGGAGTAGGCTGATAATGGGTGGGAGTATCATCGATGAGACCGGCCTGCACAAACCGGCTGATTTTTCGTTCCAAAACATCTCGAAAACGAATATCCACCAACTGCTTATCGATGCCTTCCACAGTGCGGAGGGCCGTCATCATATATTCGTTATACGCATCGGTGGGGCTTAGTGTTTCGGATTCATGCTCAAACGTAGCAACATAGCGTTTCACATCGGCGATATTCCAGCGGCGCTGGGTACCGTTGAACGAATGGGCGGCAGCTCCTACGCCGAGGTAGGGGGTACGGTCCCAATAGCGGCTATTGTGCTTGGAGCGGCGGCCCTGACGGCTATAATTGGACACCTCATACTGCGCGAACCCCTCTTGGCTACACCATTGCTGCAACGCATCGTAATGGCTGAGCACCATCTCGTCATCGGCAAGAGCCACCCTCCCCTGCCCTACTTGGCGGTGGAGCATGGTGCCCTCCTCAACAGTGAGGGCATAGGCCGAAAGATGGCTTATTGGCAGCCGGGCCGCCTGACTGAGATTGGACCTCCACTGGTCGAGCGACTGGCCGGGGAGACCATAGATGAGGTCGATGCTGATATTGTCGAATCCCGCCTGAGCGGCATCAACTACAGCTTGTACCGATTGCTGCGAAGAATGGCGGCGGTTGAGGATCATGAGATCGGCATCGGAAAACGACTGCACCCCGATACTCAATCGGTTGAAAAGCCGGAGCGACCGCAGGCCCTGCAGATATTGGGGTGTGAGATCCTCGGGATTGGCCTCTATAGTGGCCTCGCACAGCTGCGTAAGATCATAGTAATTGTTGATGGTATCGGCAATCTGCTTCAGTTGGGGTATGCTGAGAATAGTGGGGGTACCGCCACCCATATAAACAGTATGCAAAGGGTGGGGCTGCTCGGTATGCCTATCGGCCAATTCGCGGCAAAGGGCATCCACATAGGCCTGCTTGTCGGCAGAAGTGACAGCCGAATAGAAAGCACAATAGGTGCATTTGCGGTGGCAATAAGGGATATGCAGATAGAGCATAGCGAGCAGCACTGAAAAGACTAGAACCTGGATAGCAGCAGGTCGGCAGCCTGGTAGGCGCTAATCTTGTTCTCAAGGATATCCTGGCTAATCTGGGCCATTTGCTCCTCCATGCCGGGAGCATTGTAGAAACGGTCACGGAGGCCATTTTCGATAGTTTCGTTGAGAATGCGAAGATTCTGCTGCTGACGCTTCTGGTAGAAATAGCCGTTGGCCTTGGTGAAGGTGACATACTCCATAACGTTGTTCCATAAATCGGGAACGCCCTCGTTGGTGTATGCGGAGCATAGAGTGACCTTTACATCCCAACCTGAATCGGGACGAGGAAACAGGTGAAGGGCATTGCGATACTGGGCTGCCGAGAGCTCAGACTTAACCTTATCGATATCGCACTTGTTGATGGCTATCATATCGGCCATCTCCATAATGCCGCGCTTGATACCCTGCAGCTCGTCGCCCTGGTTGGCAAGCTGGAGCAGCAGGAAGAAATCGACCATCGAATGGGCAGCCACCTCGCTCTGGCCCACGCCCACGGTTTCAACAATCACCACATCGAAACCGGCAGCTTCGCACAGAACGATAATCTCGCGAGTCTTGCGGGCCACGCCGCCCAACGAACCAGCCGAAGGGCTGGGGCGAATAAAGGCATTGGGGTCGACCGAGAGCTCTTCCATGCGGGTTTTGTCTCCCAAGATGGAACCCTTGCTGCGCTCGCTAGAAGGATCGATAGCCAAAACGGCCACCTTATGATTGTGCGTAGTAAGATATTTGCCCAACGATTCGATGGTGGTACTCTTACCAGCACCGGGCACACCGGTAATACCCAGGCGAACACTCTTGCCAGAGTAGGGAAGACAACGTTCGATAACCTCTTGAGCCTTCTGCTGATGAGCATGCAACGAACTCTCTACCAGAGTAATTGCGCGACTCAGCATCACGCGGTCGCCATGGGTGATACCGCTCACCATCTCCTCTACCGAGGGTTCTTTGCGTTTCATGGCGCGAACTCTCTCAAGATAGCTATTATTCACTTGATCAGGCTGTTGCACGCCTTCTTGCACATTAAGTGCCGACTGATAGTCGAAATTACTGTATAATTTGGGA
>JAGHRY010000315.1 GCA_018066145.1 Candidatus Colimorpha merdihippi
GTCAAGTGGCTGAAAATGAGTATCTTTGTAAATGATTTCCGATAAGCACAAAGACACCACATTTTCGAGCCCTCTTAACCATTATCAGTATGCCTGCAGAGAGGCTTTGTCGGCCATTCCCGGCATCAAAAAGGCATTTGTCAACTTTTTAATAGAAACGCTGATGCTATTCGTTTTATTGCCCCGAAAAGCAAATTTTTCTCAGATGGGAATCTATGGAAATTACTGCGAGAAGACCTTCCGGAAGAACTTTTCCAAGACTTTCCCCTGGATTGATTTCAACATCGAGCTCGGCAACCACCTGTTTCAAACCGCCACACGAAAAGCAGTAGACTACAAATCTCAAGTCGCTGTTATACAACGCATATGTCATGAATCGAGTTTTTGTCATGACGGGTTTCCGTCCGAACGTTGCAGAAACCGAGCGCAAAACCAAACTTGCTTGAGCTTTGCCGAGGTGGAGCAACGTCAGCGAAGCTAACAAGTCAATAAATGCCAAAATTGTCAAAGAACTCTTTAATATCGCGGCTCCTGCCGCCTAATTGTTAACTTTTTCTACCGAACCATTGTAATTATTTTGTGTTTCAGCAATTGTGCTAATGCGAATGCAAAAGTACATATTTTTTTTAATTAATTAGATGTAATCCCGAAAAAAGTTGTATCTTTGCAGTCTCAAAAATAATGAAAAATGGAACTCAACGAAAAGTTAAAGGACTTAGTATTTGATAAGAGCGACCTCAAGCAGCAGGTTTTTAATGCAACCAAGGAAACTTTTGAAATGTTTCGCAATACCACCCGCGAGTTAATCGAATTATTTCAAAAGCAAAATCAGGCGGAGCATCGCAACGTCCGTTTCGAATTTACCGACCGTGGCGACTTTGAGTTCGAGGTGAAGTTTGCCGGCGATGTGCTCATTTTTATCATGCATACCAATGTTTTCGAATTTTCGCGCGACCACCAGGTGATGAAATCACCCTATATCCGCGAAGATTCTAAGCGTTCCTATTGCGGCACCATCCGCATTTACAATTTCCTGGCAGACTCATTCACCTATCAGCGCGTTCAAGACCTTGGCTATATGATTGGAAGAGTGTTTGTTAACTACGAAAAACACTATTTTATCGAAGGCAAGCGCGAGTTGGGAATGTTGTATAATAATTTCAATACTTCGCTGATTTCCAGCGAGTCAGTGCAAAGTATAGTAGAGAGTGCTATCGAATATACCACAAATTTTGATTTATTAACACCCCCATATGACGAAGTAAAGCTGGTTTCGGTAGGGGAAATGATGAGTGATTTTGATAAAAAATCAATGGCTACTGGAAAGCGTTTAGGATTTCGTTTTCAGGCAGATACGGACGTTTAGCGCATAGGCTGAAAAAATAAAATGAAAAAAATATTTTGCCAATTCAAAAAAAGTTGGTAATTTTGCACCCGCTTTCCGAGAGAAAAGGGGGCAAAAAATGGTCCGTTCGTCTAGCTGGCCCAGGACGTAAGATTTTCATTCTTAAAATCGCGGGTTCGAATCCCGCACGGACTACAAACTAAAAAAGAATTTAAAAAGAATATGGCACATCACAAGTCTGCAAAAAAAAGAATTCGTTCTAACGAAAAAAGAAGAGTAGAGAATCGTTACTACGCCAAGACCATGCGCAATGCTCTGCGTGACTTCCGCGCCCTTGAGGATAAGAACACTGCTACTGAAAAGCTGCCTAAGATGGTTTCCATCATCGACAAACTGGCTAAGCGTTCTGTTATCCACAAGAACAAGGCTGCCAACCTGAAATCCAAGCTCATGAAGAAGGTCAACGCTATGTAATTTTTTAGATTCTACAGAATATAAAGAAGCCGAGGCATAAGTCTCGGCTTTTTTTGTTGTATATTTTTTTTTCTGACCGCCAATTCCTTTTTTTTCATGGCTCCAGGGTCAGATTCTATCAATACGCACTCCTGTTTTTTTAACATTTCCGCTAGTGTATTATATTTTATATCGTTACATTTCAGTTACGGGGTTTTTAACCGTTTGTTAATAATTCCTTGCTTGCTATTTTCAAAGATATGTGTAATTTTACAAGTCCAAATTTGGATATGGTATTTTAATAACATATTGTATAAGTATTAATTAGATAATTTGCACCCTATGCAGTCCGACATGTTTTTGGATTTTGGCGAAGATAGTCAGGCCCTCAAGCCTAAGACCTATACGCAGTACAGTCCGGAGGAAATTATGAAAGCCTCGGTCGAGTATTTTGGTGGCGATGAGTTGGCCGCCAATGTGTGGATGAATAAGTATGCCCTGCGTGAAGACGACAAGATCTATGAACAAAGTCCGGATATGATGCATCATCGTATTGCCTCCGAATTCGCCCGCATCGAGCATAATTATCCCAACCCGATGTCCGAAGAGGTTATCTATGGTCTTTTAAAGGATTTCCGCTATATCATTCCTCAAGGCAGCCCCATGTCGGGTATAGGCAATAATTTCCAGGTAGTCTCCCTTTCCAACTGCTTTGTTATCGGCAATGCTGGCGCCAGCGATTCCTATGGCGGAATTATGAAGATCGACCAGGAGCAGGTCCAGCTTATGAAGCGTCGTGGTGGTGTGGGACACGATTTGTCGCATATCCGCCCCTCTGGCAGTCCTGTTAAGAATAGCGCGCTCACCTCCACGGGCATTGTTCCTTTTATGGAGCGTTATAGCAATACCACCCGCGAGGTGGCCCAGGGCGGTCGACGTGGAGCTTTGATGCTGAGCATCAGCATCAAACACCCCAATGCCGAAGAGTTTATTGATGCCAAACTCGAGCAGGGAAAGATTACCGGAGCCAATGTGTCGGTAAAGATATCCGACGAGTTTATGGAGTGTGTCAAGGATGGCAAACCCTTCGTTCAGCAATATCCTATCGATTCTCCCAATCCCATGGTCCGCAAGGAAATTGATGCGCGCGCATTATGGAATAAGATCATCCACAATGCATGGGCTTCGGCCGAACCGGGTGTGATGTTTTGGGATACCATCATTCGCGAAAGCGTTCCGGATTGTTATGCCGATTTTGGTTACCGTACCGTTTCTACCAATCCTTGCGGCGAAATTCCGTTGTGCCCTTACGACAGCTGCCGACTTATAGCGGTAAATCTCTATAGTTATGTAAAGAATCCCTTTACTCCGCAAGCCGAGTTCGATTTCGATTTGTTCCGCGACCATATCATGAAAGGCCAGCGGTTGATGGACGACCTCATCGACCTTGAACTTGAAAAGGTAAATCAGATTCTTGCCAAAATCGATACCGACCCCGAGAACGACGATATCAAGAGCGTTGAACGCAATTTGTGGCTCAATATCAAGATGAAATGCCTCGAAGGCCGCCGTACCGGCTTCGGTATTACCGCTGAAGGCGACATGTTGGCCGCTTTGGGTCTGCGTTATGGTTCTGCCGAGGCTACCGAATTTGCCGTATCTGTTCATCGCACCCTGGCATGTTCGGCCTACCGCTCGTCGGTGATTATGGCTAAAGAGCGTGGTTCGTTCCCCCTCTATGATGCCAATCGCGAGAAACTCAATCCCTTTATTCAGCGTATTGCCGAGGCCGATCCCGAGTTGTATGCCGAAATGGTGCAGAATGGCCGCCGCAATATCGCCCTCCTTACCATCGCCCCCACGGGCACCGTCAGCATCTGTACCCAAACCACTTCGGGTATCGAGCCGGTATTCCTGGTTGCCTATAAGCGCCGTAAAAAAATCAACCCCAACGATAAAGATTCTTCCAAGCATAAAGTCATTAAAGACGAAAGTGGCGATTATTTTGAAGAATATAACGTTCTCCATCCCAAATTCGTCGATTGGATGAAGATAGCCAAGGGCTACACGCAAGAACAAATCGATTCTATGTCCGACAAGGATTTAGAAAGTCTTGTCGAAGAATCGCCATACTATAAAGCCACTTCCAATGACATCGACTGGGTCAACAAAGTCAAGATGCAGGGTGCCATTCAAAAGTGGGTAGACCATTCGATCAGCGTCACCGTCAACATCCCCAAGGAGACTACCGAGGAAATGGTAAGCACAATTTACAAAACAGCCTGGGAATCGGGCTGCAAAGGTTGTACCATCTATCGCGATGGTTCTCGTAATGGTGTCCTTGTTGCCAAGAGCGAATCTGGCAAGGAGGGCAACCATTTCACCGAGAATAAAGCCCCCAAGCGTCCTAAGAAACTTGAAGCCGAAGTGGTTCGATTCCGCAACGACAAGGAAGACTGGATTGCTGTTGTCGGCATGTTCGAAAGCCGTCCCTATGAAATCTTCACCGGCAAGGCCGAGAATTTCGTCCTCCCCAAATGGGTGGAAAAGGGCTACGTTATCCGTGTAAAAGAACCCGGCCAGGAACATGCTCGATACGACTTCCAGTTTACCGACCAGGATGGCTACCATGTTACAATGGAGGGACTTTCGCGCATGTTTAAGCAGGAGTATTGGAACTACGCCAAGCTCATCAGCGGTATTCTCCGTCACGGTATGCCCATCCACAATGTTGTCGACCTCATCGGCAAGCTTAATTTCGATGTCGATAGCATTACAACCTGGTCCAACGGCGTGGCCAGGGCGCTGAAACGTTTCATTAAGGATGGTACCGAAACCGGCGAAACCTGTCCCGACTGCGGCGGTAAGATTATCTATACCAGCGGCTGCAAGCAATGCCCCAATTGCGGCTGGTCTAAATGCTCCTAATCATCTGAACATTACTTACATTTGATATCCGATAGAAAGGCTCTCGTTCTGGGGGCCTTTTCTTTTGCCCCACGCGAATGCTGGCCGCCTTCGATATGTTAAAATGATATTTTTATGTTCAGGAAAATTTGCAAAATTCATTTTTTGTAGTACTTTTGCAGCCGAAAATTTTGCACTGGATTATTCTATTAACACTAAAAAAGTATAATTCCTTATGAGTAACAAATCTGTTCCTGTTGGAAATAAAGCAACCGATTGGTCCAATCTTTGGAAGAAGGAAGATTGGCTGGCCTGCTGGATCGGCTTTATCATCATTATTATCGGCACCCTCGACGTGCTTCTTGGGTGGGACTTCTTCTCGGCCCTTAAATTCAAAACCTTCACTATTTGGGAGACCCTCACCCCCGAGCAGATTGAGTCGGGCAAGTATGCTTCTCTCGGCAGCCAGCTCACCCTCCAGTTCCTTTGGAAGGTAATCCTCACCGGTGGTTTGCTCAGCCTTCTTTTCGGTGTGGGCGTGAAGCTTCAGGGCGACAAACTCTCCAAGTTCATCCCCGCCTTCCTGGCTCTTTATTTTATTGCCATCATCGTTCGTTTGGTAAGTGCCGAATATACCCTCAACCGCTATCTCGAATGGGCATTCTGGGCTCTTTTCATCGGTCTGCTTATCTCCAACACCATCAAGGTGCCCGATTGGCTCAAACCGGCTGTTAAAACCGAATTCTATATCAAAACGGGTCTTGTTGTCATGGGTTTCTCGGTGCTTTTCAGCAATATTGCCAAATTCGGTCTCTATGGCCTGGGTATTGCTTGGATCGTTACCCCCATCGTCATCATTTTCATGTGGCAGTTGGGCATCCGCGTCCTCAAAATCGACAATAAGCCTTTGGTTATGACCCTTGCTTCGGCCACCAGCGTGTGCGGCACCTCTGCGGCTATCGCCACGGGTGCGGCTTGCAAGGCCAAGAAGGAAGACTTGTCTATGGCTGTTTCCATTTCCATTATCTTCACCATTTTGATGATGGTTTTCGAGCCTATGATCATCAGCGCATGCCACATGACCCCCCTCATGGGCGGTTCGCTCATCGGTGGTACCGTCGATAGCACCGGTGCTGTCGTTGTGGCCGGCACCGCTCTGGGTCCCGAGGCTCAGCAGGCTGCCGTTTTGGTCAAGTCCATCCAGAATATCCTCATCGGCTTTATTGCTTTCTTTGTGGCCGTGTTCTTTGCTACGCGTGTCGATAATACCGAAAAACGCACCGTTCGTGCCAACGAAATCTGGGTTCGTTTCCCCAAGTTCATCATCGGCTTCTTCGTGGCTTCCCTCGTAGCCTCCTTCATCATCCTTCCCGCAGTAGGCGCCGACCAGGTGGGTGCTATCAACAAGGTGCTCGACCAGTATAAGAACTGGGCCTTCGTGCTTGCTTTCACCAGCATCGGTCTCGATACCCACTTCAAAACCATCATCAAGCAGATGCACGGCGGCAAGGTGCTGTGGCTCTACCTTATCGGCCAGACTTTCAACATCCTGCTCACCCTCTTTGCTGTTTGGCTGCTCCTCAGCGGCGTACTCTTCCCCGTTCCCGAATTGACTGTATAATATCAATAGATTACCGAAATTCTAGAACCCTCAGCCTCGCCTGGGAGTTCTAGAATTTCTTATTTTAGTACATGAAAAAACGCATTTTCCGTATCGTAACCTGGATTATGGCCATTTCCGTGGTGCTGTGCGCCCTCTATATCATGGCCAATGGGCTGGGGCTTGTCGACAGTCTCGATTTTGGTGCCGGAGCCTATTACTATGCCGATATCCCCGAATACGAACGGTATGTCAAAGACGATGCCTATCAATCGCCCGTCCCCATGTGGGGTTGCATCGTTATATTTTTAGTGTGGGGCTGGCTCATGTATCGCCTCTGGGTGTGGCTCGATAAGCGCAACAAGCATTAGCCGCTGCCCATTCTGGCACCCTTCGCTCGGCTATTTTAGTCGCCCCCGCTCGGCTTATTGCCACCCTTTCCAATTGCATTTTGCTTCTATCTCATCCTCTATGCTGTCGGGCAGATTGTAAAAGAAATCGTGTCCCGTCAGCTCCTCCACCTCGTCCACCGATAGGGTGTAGCGGTCCAGTCCGCCGGTGCATTTCTCGTTCCGGAACACAAACCCTATTGCCTGCCACCTTCCGCGTCGCTTCATGCACAGCACTTTGAAAAATTGCTCCGGCACCGCCACCTTGTTCTCCCCGATTCGTTGCGGGTGGGCGGCCACGATGGGTCCGCAGCAGATGTATACCGTCCCCTCTTTCGCCAGCCAGCGGGTGTGCTCCTCCAGATTTTTCCATTTCCCATTGTTCAGCTCCTCCAGCTGCGGGCAGATGTTGGAGGTATAGAACGATTCGTTCATCGCCCGTTCGCTCCACTTCATATCGCCAGCCGGGGCCATGTGTCCGCGGCTGTATCCGCTCCGGCTGTAGTCGCGGTGCTCGGCCTGCCGGCCCCGAATCTGCGGGTCGGGTTCAAACTGCCGCTGGGGTCGGGCCACTGTGCCTTTGGCCTTTTCCGCTGTCAGCTCCCAGGCCACCCAGTTGGGTATCCGCCACGATTCGTTGTACGACAGCGCAAATCCCGTGTGCCGCACCACTTGCCCGCCCGCCGCCTTGCTTGTTCTGGCCAGCTCTATGCGTAGCAAATCTGCCTCCTTGGTTTCGGGGCCAAAGAAGGCAGATAATATCAGAATCAGTTTGAATAAAGTTAGCATATCTCGTATCGAGCAAATCGATACATTAACGCTCATCAGCGCAAAATATTGCAGCCCGCAGGCGCTATTTGGCCAGATAGTCGCATACGCAATCTATCTGGTCGGCCATATCGTTGCCGAACGCATTTTCGAAGAATGCGCTTCCGATGGTGATAGCCCATGGGTTGATGGCCTTGATGGTGTCCAGCTGCTGGTAGGAGGCAATGCTGCCTGCCACGCATACCGGGGCCGACAGACGCTTTACCAAACGTTCTATCAGTTCGTCCGGGTTGTGTATATAGCGGTATCCCAGCAGGTCAATCCCGAATGCCCCCGCTTCCGCATATCGCTGCCCTTCGGCTATCATCGATTCTATGGAACCCGACAGCACCGAGGGTCTGCCGTTGATGATGCCCACAAAAGGCATATATTGTATCTGGTGCGCTGCGCAAAAGTCCATTATCTCCTTCGTGTAGCAGGTCCCCATCAGTATGTCGCATCCGCATTCTGCTGCCATCTGTGCGCCGGCAAGTCCTTCTTCAGGCGTGTAGGCCACCACTTCCAGGGCGGTCTTCTTGCCGTGATCCTTCATGTTGCGATAGAGCCGCTTCATGTTCTCCAGGGGCAGGGGGGCTTCTTTAAATCCCCAATACTTGGCTTTGGAGTTGCGGCATTGGTCGAATACCTCTTCGGCATTGCCCACCGTCAGGTCGTTGTGGGTGAGCATCACTATCAGTTCGCTCATGCTTCCAGTCGGTTAAGGTATTGGTGGATGGTTTCTTCAATGCCCAGGTAGAGCGCGTCGCTAATCAGCGCGTGGCCGATGCTCACTTCGTCTACGAATGGTATTTCGTGGGTGAAATAATGCAGGTTGTCGAGGTTCAGGTCGTGTCCGGCATTCAGTCCCAGTCCGCATTTGCGGGCAGCCTCGGCTGCTTTGGCATATTCGGCAATAGCGGCTTCTTTGCCGCGGGCATAGCGGGCTGCATATTGTTCGGTATACAGCTCCACCCGGTCGGCACCGGTTTTGGCGGCAGCCTCGATAATCTCTGCTTTCGGATCCACGAATATCGACACCCTTATGCCTCCGCGGTGGAATTCGTCGGCCATCTCTTTCAGGAATCCGGCATGCTTTATGGTGTCCCATCCGGCATTGCTCGTAATCACGTTTTCGGCATCCGGCACCAGCGTCACCTGGTCGGGTTTCACGCTCATCACCAAGTCGATAAAGCTTCTGATGGGGTTGCCCTCGATATTGAATTCCTCGGTAACGATGGGGCGCAGGGCTCTCACATCGTCGTAGCGTATATGGCGCTCGTCGGGTCTGGGGTGAACGGTAATGCCTTGTGCGCCGAAGCGCTGGCAGTCGATAGCAAATTTCACCACATCGGGCATATTCCCACCTCGTGCATTTCGTATGGTGGCCACTTTGTTAATATTTACGCTTAGTCGGGTCATTTTGTAATAATATGTTGGTATATAAAGTGTTAGTGTATGATAGCTGTTGCTATTCGTTTTGCAAAGTTAAGCCTAATGTTTATTATAGCAAAGCTTTGTTCCGAAAAAAATAAGTTTTTTCCGATATTTGATAATCATTCTCCCGCGGTGGTCCGTGTTCCCTGTATGCCGAATGAGCAGGCCGAAACCCATCCGACCTGCTCATTTCTGCCTATTCGTTTTCGGCTACTTTTGGTACCAATTAATTTTCTGCGATGCGTACATAGCTATGGCCAGTATGCAGAATACCCCTATGCTGCCCACCAGCAGGGCGTAGCTCTCCATATTCATAAGTATATATATGAAGGCATACAGCACCGTCAGCAGTCCCCCTATGGCCAATGCGGCCTTGTTCTGGTGCAGTATCGACCGCATAAACAGGGTGATAAGCCCTATGGTCATGGCCGAAGCCACAAGGTATGCCAGGATAAACGAGCAATGTTCCGCAATCGATAGCAGCAAGGTGTAGTACAGTATCAGCGCAATGCCTATTAAAGCATACTGCACGGGGTGTATCTGTGTGTGGCGGCGGTTCTCGGTGAAAAACACCACGGCAAAAGTCAGCAGGATAATCAGGTAGGCATATTTGATGCTCCGCATGGTTTTTTGGTATTGCTCCACCGGCACCCTCAGTCCTACCTCTATCACGCCCATGCCGGACAGTTCGCTGGAGCCGTTTACCACCTGTGCAAAATCGCGGTTCAGCGCCAGCACGCTCCATTCTGCCGTAAATCCGTTCTCGGTTATGTTGCGCTTTATGGGCAGGTATCTGCCATCAAAACTGGGTGTCTTGCAGTCCGATGCAATCTTCACCTTGGTGGTGCGGCCCACAGGCAGCAGGCGTATGTTGTTCGAGCCTTTCAGCGGAATGTTGATGTCGAACGCCATCTTTCCTCCCGCTGCCAGCTTGTCGATGTTTATGGGGCACGAGATTGTTGCAAAGCTGCCCAGCTTATAGCCTTCTGCCGCCAGTTGTATCGGGGTGCCGTCCAGCGTGGCAGCCGGATTGTCGGTAAATCCGCGAAAGTCTGCTACGCCGAAAAGCAGTCGGGCCTGGTTCCATTTCAAATTGGTTTTCTGGGCCTCGCTCAGTTCGTGGGGCAGCACAAAGCTGCCTTCGAATTTCAGTTCCGATTCAAACACCGTAAAGTCGTATATCCCTCTCTTTAATTGTCGGGTCATCACTTCGCCGTCGATATTCAGCTGTTCGGGCATGATATACACATTGTTTTCGGCCTTGTTTCCCGGAATAAAGATGACGGGCCCCTTGATCGAAGGATTCGCGCCCCATTTGTTCGCCACTTCTACGCTGGCTTCTGCTTCGGTGCTGTGCCGTTCGTTTATGATGCTCTGTATTATCGCCTGCGGTATCAGCAGTATGATGCTTATCAGCAGTATCAGCACCAGCTTTATGGTCAGTTTTGCGTTGTTTCTCTTGGTTGTTTCCATTGTGTTTTCCATGATTGATTTATTTTATTGAATTTGTATTTTAAAAAGAACTTTGAGTTTCAAAGTAACTAGGGCAAAAAAAAATGATGGCAGCATCTGAGAATTGATTTTCATAAAAAAAAGGTTGTGTCTGATCATTTCTTTCAAAAAAAATTTCAGAGATGTTGCCTTACGGCTTTTTCACTCCGTTCAGAAAATCCTCAAGCGCTTGCAGGTGGGCGCTGAAAGCCTTGCTGCCCGCCTCGGTCGCCACAAAGGTGGTGTTGGGTTTGCGGCCGATAAAGCGCTTCTCGCATTGGATGTATCCCAGTTCCTCAAGTGCCCGGGTGTGCGAGGCCAGGTTGCCGTCGGTGAGGCTGAGCAGCGATTTCAGCGTCGAAAAATCTGCCGACTCGTTCACCATCAGCACCGACATGATGCCCAGTCGCGCCTTGCTTTCAAATGCCTTATTTATACCGTCTAGAAGCATGATTCTATTTCTCCTTAATAAGGTAATATATGCCGTAAACAACATGCAGCAGGCCGAAGCCGAGAAACCAAAACAGCAGGGCGTGGTCTATCACAAAGCAGTCCACCAGGCCCAATATCAGTTCGCCATATCCCAATGCGGCTATCGACGAGGTTGCGTAGTGGCTGCAGTTTATCAGCGACAATCCATAGAAAATAAGCATTATCGACGAGGTTAGGCCGTAGTGCTGCTGAACCAGCATCGCCACGCAGAACAGGGCTCCCGATACGGCTGGCACCATAAAGTTCGCCAGCGCCCGCCGCACCGTTGCGTCAAAAGCAAAATGGTGGTTGAGCCGTTTGGTTTTGAGGTACGACAGAATGCTCACCGTGCCGAACGAAACGGCCACCAGCCCTGCAGCTATGGCTGCCGCAACAATGGTGTGCCGGGGGGTGTTGATGGCAAAATCCTGCCAGTACTTAGGCAGCCAGCCGTAGGGGGCGTGGTCGCCCAGTATTATCCAGGCCCCTAGCGCCACGATGCTGGCGTATATGCCTATGATAATGATGGACCCTCCGCTGATGGTTTGAAACCTCTTGGAGCGGCTCATGATGTCCTTTATCTCATTCAGGGTGTTTAGTGCGTCGTTGCTGTTCATGACTGTCCGAAATAATCGTAGTTTTTAAAAGTGCTTTGCGGTGCAAAGTTACAACCTTTTTTTCAATCAGCCAAGAAAAAAAACATTCTTTCGCTTCAATCGCTTGGTATTCAGCGTAATATTTTTTTCTTGCATAACGTCCCATGCCGGATAACGATGCTTTCGGGAGGGCGGTTTTTCGTAAAAAATAGGGGAGTCCCCATATCGAAAAGGGGCTTGGCTGACGGACATAAAAAAACAAGCGCTCCTGGCATCCGGCTTCAAGAGGGGCTGTTATTGCCGCTCCTGAAGCGCGGGCGGAGTGCTTTTCGCAGTTAGGTCGGCTGTTGCCTTATTTAAGGCAGGCCTTGAATTCCTGGCTGGGTTTGAAATGAGGCACGTTGTGTGCGGGAACGATAAGGGTGGTGCCTTTGGAGATGTTGCGGGCGGTTTTCTCGGCGCGCTTTACAATCTCGAAGGTTCCGAATCCGCGGAGATAGATGTTCTCGCCTGCGGCCATGTTGTCCTTAACGGCTTCCATAAATTCGTCTACGATTACCTGAATGGCTACTCTTTCCAAACCAGTGCGGTGTGCGATCTCAGTCACGATATCAGCTTTAGTCATGTGCGTGTGTTTTAATAATTTGTGTAACGAAATAAATTGCAAAAATAGCAAAATATTTTCATTTACCAAAATTTTTTTATTCAAAATGCTGATATTTAGCACGATAAAATATTTTTTGCCAGGTAAAATGGGATGATTCTCAGTACTTTAGCTATTCGATTATGGTTTTTTTGCCCCTCCCTAGAAAAAGCTAGAAGGGCCAGAATTGCTAGCCATTCTGGCTCTTCTAGCCCTTCTAGGCTGGGGCCTTAGGCCTCGGTTGCGTCGGGCACCAGGTACGGCTCCTGCATCTCGCCCGCGTAGCTCTTGATGGCGGCATCCAGGGCCTCGGGGGTCTGATAGTTGGCCAGGTAGCTGTTGGTCACCTTCAGGCGCTGGGTGCTCACCTT
>JAGHRY010000260.1 GCA_018066145.1 Candidatus Colimorpha merdihippi
AGGTTGGCGATTACTGTTTTACGAATCGAAGCGCAGTCCATCCCTGACGAATTTTTTGTTGGCAAAGTGTAAGCTTCAAGCTTTCGGCCTTAGCCTGGAGGGAGGGAACATCGCTTTCATAAAAACCGCTAAGCAATAGATTTCCACCTGATTTGAGGACAGCAGAGTAAGCGGCCATATCGTTAAGCAGTATGTTGCGATTGATATTAGCAATGATTACATCAAACTGAGTGGGGCCTAATAAGGATGCATCTCCTATACGGATGTTAATGTCTACATTGTTTCGTTGGGCGTTTTCGAGGGCATTGTTATACGCCCATTCGTCGATATCGATGGCCTCGACATACTGGGCACCTCTAATTTTGGCAAGAATGGCCAAAACAGCCGTGCCACACCCCATATCAAGTACATGCATGTTTTCTAACGGTATTTCGGTAAGATAGGAGAGCATCATGTAAGTGGTTTGGTGGTGAGCTGTTCCAAAAGACATTTTGGGTTCGATTTCAATCTCATAATCGACATCAGATCGATGTTCATGGAAGGGTGCTCTTACCCAAAGTTTTCTGTTGTTGTCGGATTCAACCAACACGGGTTTGTGCTGTTTTTCCCACTCCTCATTCCAATTCTTGTCAGGCATGGATTCGAAAGTGTAGGAGGCAGTAGTCATGCTTTGAATGTCGGATATTTGCTCGGCAAGCCAATTTTCGGCAAATTGTTCTGCAGGGACATAGGCTTTGAGACCTTCAGGTATCTCAACAAAACTGTCATATGGACCTTCATTGCCTAATGCGTCGATTAGCAGATCGCGGAATGGGTCGTTTTGCCCCAATTGAATAGTGACTTCGATATATTTCATGATGGACTATTATTGAATTATCAAACTTATGATTGCTGTTGTTGGTCAATTCGGAGTTGGTCGAAAGGATATTCTACTTTCATCAGGAAAAGTCCTTGCGGAGGCATAGATACGCCGGCTGCGCAGCGGTCTTTTTTTTCGATAATCTGGCGAAGACCATCAAGGGAGAGCTTCCCCCTTCCTACATCGAGGAGGGTTCCAGTGACCGACCGGACCATATTGCGTAAGAATCTATTGCTGCGGATGGTAAATATCCATTCATCATCGACTTTATCCCAATGGGCATGGGTGATGTGGCAGATGTTGGTCTTTACATCGGTATGCAGTTTGGCAAAAGAAGTGAAATCATCGTACTCCATTAGAATGGCTGCGCCTTGGTTCATGAGGTCTATGTTGGGATGGAAGTAGATGCGACTGTAAAGACCTTGCTTGAATGGCAGCCGGAGGTCGCTGACATGATATTGATAAGTGCGGGAGATGGCATCGAAGCGGGCATGCGCATTTTCTTTGACGGGGAAGATGTCGAATATGGCAAGATCGGCCGGCAAAAAGCTATTGAGTTTGAAGACCAACTGCTGGAGGTTGATAGGTGCAGGGACCGGCATGGATTCTTCATGGGGTACGATACAGGCTTCATCAATTGCGGGGTTGCTGTACTTTTTAGGGTAGTCGAAATGAGCATAATAATCACTCGCATGTACACCTGTATCTGTACGGCCACACCCTACGATAGCAATTGGAGTGCGAAGCAGCGTGGATAGCGCCTGCTCTATGGTAAGTTGTACGGTAGGAAGCCCAGGCTGGGTTTGATATCCATTGTAGCTGGCACCATTATAAGCAAAGTGAATAAAGTATCGCATGTGACTAGTTAATTCTGAGGTGGATAAGTATAAGAATATTTGACTTGCTGCACCAATTGCCAAACCATCTGCTTTAGCTCGTAGATAAACTGATGAGCATCGAACTTTTTGGCTTCAATCTCACGAAGCTTCTTTTCCCATTGACCTGTAAGTTCGGCGCTCTTTAAAAGTTCGTTCTGAATAGTAGCAATAAGGTTGATGCCCGTGTCGGTAGCAATAAGCGATTTGCGCTCGCGGCGAATATAATTACGCTTGAAAAGGGTTTCTATGATAGCGGCTCGGGTGGCCGGACGTCCAATGCCGTTGGCCTTTAAGGCATCGCGCAACGACTCATCGGAGACGGTTTTTCCCGCTGTTTCCATAGCGCGTAGCAGGGTTGCTTCGGTATAAGGCTTTGGTGGCTGGGTCCATTTCTCGGTAAGCGTAGGTTGATGAGGACCCTTCTCCCCTTTTATAAAGTTGGGAAGCGTTTTTTCTTCATCGTCTTTATGGTTGCCATCTTCGTCGGTAAAAGTTTCTTTGGTTGCATGGCCCCATGAGAAAACATCACGCCAGCCCTGCTCGAGAATCTGTTTGCCAGTGGCTTTGAAATCCAATTTTCCTTTTTTGTTTTTTCCAGAGGGAGCGGTCTCTTCGGTATCGACCTTACCATTTACCGTAGTTGTGGAGAATTTGCAGTCTGGATAAAATGCAGCAATAAATCGACGCGCTATCAGGTCAAACACCTTCTTCTCATTCAGAGTCATATCGCCGTTGGCAGGATTGACACCTGTAGGGATAATAGCATGGTGGTCAGTAACTTTAGATGAGTCGAATACTTTCTTGCTCTTTTTCAACTTTGTACCCATGAGGGGTTGAATGAGGGGCAAATAAGGAACTAGACCTTGCAAAATGGTAGGACATTTGGGATAGATATCATCCGTAAGATAGGTGGTATCGACACGAGGGTAGGTAGTGAATTTCTTCTCGTACAAACTCTGAATATGCTTTAGCGTTTCTTCAGCCGAATAACCGAATTTCTTATTGCATTCTACCTGGAGGCTTGTGAGGTCAAAAAGACGGGGGGGGGCTTCGTTGCCAGTTTTTTGGGTGATGTTAGTGACTTCGAAATCGCGGTCTTTGATTCTTTCAAATGCCCGAATACCTTCTTCTTGATTAGTGATTCTGCCACGAGAAGAAGCAGCTTGATCATCTTCTTTTTCTTTCTGAACCAGAGTAAAAAGGGTGTCGCGATAGATGGTTGACAGAACCCAATACTGTTCGGGTTTGAAATTCTGAATTTCAAGCTGACGATTGACAATCATGGCCAAAGTGGGCGTTTGGACGCGACCAATGGACAGTACCTGCTTTGGAACACGACTATATTTGATAGTATATAGGCGAGTGGCATTCATGCCTAAGAGCCAATCGCCAATAGCTCGGCATAAACCTGCTTCGTAAAGCGACTGGTAGTCGTCTTGCGGGTGAAGGTTGGCAAAACCTTCACGGATGGCTTCATCGGTGAGAGAGGAAATCCAGAGGCGATAAACAGGGCATTTGGGCTGTGCTTGCTGCATTACCCAACGCTGAATAAGTTCGCCTTCCTGGCCAGCATCGCCACAGTTGACGATAGCATCGGCTGATTGCATAAGCCGCTTGATGGTTGCAAACTGTTTCTTGTAACCCTCGTTTTCGATAAGTTTGATACCAAACCTATCGGGTATCATCGGGAGGGTATCCAAATCCCACGACCGCCACCAAGGAGTGTAGTCATGCGGCTCTTTGAGTGTGCATAGATGGCCGTAGGTCCAGGTTACCTGGTACCCATTACCCTCCATATATCCATCGTGGGCCACGTTGGCACCCAGGATACGTGCAATATCTCGGCCTGCTGGGGGTTTTTCAGCAATACAGACTATCATGGCTCAAATTATTAGTAATCGATTTTCGGTAAAACACTAATAAAGTTTAATCGCAAAGGGCAAACGGGCTTGAATGGGTTCCATCTGACTCCAAGAAACCAAGTCGCTATAGAAGGGTATGATGGCATTGATCTTTGCCAGAATCTTTTCATCTTGTTCGTCGGAGACCTGCTCCATGATTTCCTCCCATAAGCTTTTTTCGGCTGGAAATACCTTGATGGAGCATTCGTCAAAATCGACCTGAGCCTCTTCTGCAGCAATACGGAAAGCCAAGGGCAAACCTCCCAATGTGTCTACCAAGCCTATTTGTTTGGCCTGGATACCCGTCCACACTCTACCACGAGCAATACTATCCACATAGGTTCTGCTGAGATGTCTACCATCAGCAACCCGCTGAGTGAACGTGATATAGAAATCTTCGACATTTTTTTGCAGCATAGCTCGAGCATCGGGTGTAAGAGGACGATAGAGCGATAATCCAGTGCTGTTCTTATTGGTCATGACAGTATCAGTAGTCACTCCCAATTTTTGGCGGAGGAGGTTGCTTATTTCGGGGATAGTGGCAAACACACCAATGCTGCCTGTAAGGGTGGTAGGATGTGCCACAATTTTGGTAGCGAAGCATGAGATTTCGTATCCTGCACTAGCGGCAAGACCGCTCATGGAAACAATCACAGGTTTCTTTTTCTTGGCTTCGATTACAGCTTTTGTCATAGATTCAGATGCTGTAACCGCACCTCCCGGAGAGTTGACTCGCATAACGATGGCTTTTACTTTTGCATCTTTGGCAGCCGCATTCAGCGCTTCAACAATATCATCGCCATAAACAGCAACGCTACCATTGCCAGTGCCATCGACCACATTGCCTTCGGCATAGATGAGGGCAATACGGTTGGGATGAGTATTGGAGGAAATACTTTGTGCGTAGCGATTGGCTTTTACTATGCGCTGTACACCATGGCTATTCTTAAGCATGGATTTGATATCTTGTTCGAAGCATAAAGTATCAACCAGGTGTGATTTGAGCGCCTCATCAGGAAGCGAGCCTAAAAGATTGTCGGCTATATGGTTCAGCTGCTGGGGCGAAATGTTTCGGTTCTGAGACATCACTTGTAAAGCATAGTTCCATGTGCTATTAATATATGACCTTACCTGCTCACGGTTGGCATCACTCATATCAGTTCTTACATATGTTTCTCCTGCACTTTTGTAAGCGCAGGAAGTAGGACGAATGAGTTCCATGTGTACGCCCAGTTTGTCGAGCAAACCTTTGTAAAATACAACTTCAGCACCTATACCACGAAAATCAATCATACCCGATGGATGTACAGCTATCTTATCGGCAGATGTGGCAAGAAAATATTCAGGCTGCGACATAGATTCACCATAAGCTATGATGGGCTTGTCGCTTTGCTGACGAAAGCGCATCAGGGCTTCTTGCAGTTCTTCAGCCTGTGCCCAATCCAATCCACTACCACCGAGATGAAGATAAAGGGCCTCGATGCGGCTGTCGGCGGCAGCATGTTCGATGCCGAGAAGCAACTGCTCAATACTAGTTCCCTTTGAAGAACCAACAATTGTCATGAATTCGCTTGGCGTTCGTTCATAGATAGGGACGGTAAGGTCCATTTCGATGGCTATATGATCACCGGTGATAGGTGTGCTGCTTCCCGAGGCTGATGACATAGCTGCAGCCAAGAAAGCAATTCCCATAATGAATCCAATAACGTTGAGTGCAACAAAAGCAATGGCTACTCCAACGGCAGATGCTAGCATGGTTTTACCAAATCCGAGAGGTTCTTTTAAATTAGTCTTGTTATTATTTGTTTCCATAATATCTTGTTATAAAAGATGTTTATCAATCAATAAAATTGCAAAGATACAAAAAAAAACGGACATAACGATTATTCGATTCAGGAATGCTCAGTATTATTTACCCTTTGGAGGAATTAATCCAACTAGAAAATCTAGAATCTGATTCTAGATTTTCTAGCCAGTCCAACCATTGAGATGCACAAATTCAGTCTCGACGCATCCCAGGTAGATTTTGTACTAAATATATGTAGTTCAACTGATTTATTCTGTCAGAGACCAGTGCTGAAGCTTATCAGAAATGCCCAAATCTAGAATCCAGAACGCCGTTTTGTGTAATGCAACAAAAAAAACATACTAGAGATGGTTGTTGATTTTTTATGGAGCTTATGGAATTAGTAGCTGATGCAGTTAATGAAGCGGCTGCTGTCCAATTTCCAACTTCAAAACTCCAATAACTTCAAATCAACAGTAAGTAGGTCCGCCCTAACGACCCTCATTCTACGGGGACCCTACGGGGTCTGTCCGCTCCTATAGAGCGAAGCTACGCCGTAGGATCCCCGTAGAATGAGCGTTCCTTGGGTGGAGGAAGTGGGTGTTTGTTTTCGAGAATCAATCCGCCAATGGGTATTTATTTATAACTGCCAATGTTTATAAACCAAAATGCAAACGGCTGTCTCAAAGGAGGCAGCCGTTGCAGCAATAATGGTAATAAATAATGATAATGAAAGACAGTTCTACTTAATGCTTTACAACAAGACGATGATTTACACCATCAATTCTTATCATATACACTCCACCAGCGAGGTCATCAACAGACAGTGTGGTTTCGGTGCCATAGAAAGTGGATGAGATAATTTGTCTGCCACTCATGTCGTAAATAAACATCTGATGCATGCCATCAGTGTTTGTATGGCAGTATACTTGACTATTAGCTGGGTTGGGATAAATATGAATATCCTGAGTGAGTACGTCATCGATTGATTCGGGAACTTCAGGTTCAGTGTAGTTCCAGTTAAGCACACAAATACCGTCTAAGTCAAATCCACTGCTATAGGAGTTAGTGGGATAGGGATCGATAACGATGTTGCCGAATTGATCGTAAGTAGCATAATCGGGATTGCTGGTTCCAACCACATCAACGATACGGACATAGACAATGCTATCGATGTTGATATTTGCACTATCGCGAAGTTGTTCCAAATCAAAGGGGGTACCAAATCCAGTGCGATATTTGCCAGCGAGACCATCGATGTAAGTGGGATCGATACCACCGTTTCCACCAATATTGGCACAACTGGAGGTGAGCGAAGTAGAGGGGAAACGTACAAAATGCTCGCCATCGGTACTTACCTCGACAAAGGCAAGTTCGAGGAAGTTGTCATTAAAAGAATTTTCGAATACAGCAAAGTCGTAACCTTCGCCATTGGAGATAGCATGCTCGAAAGTAAGGGTTGCATAACCACCGTCGCCAAGACTGACTACAGCCAAATTGTTATTGTCGCAAGCGCCAACAGCATCGGATTCTGCACCATAGCTAGCATAGGCTGAATTGGTGTCGGCAATGTCGATGTGACCACGAACGATAGTGCAAGTGGTTGCCCAGCCTTTGATACGGCTATCGTTATATTCTATGGCTTGACTTCCTTCAGTTGAAGCAGCACCACAGAAAGGTCCGGAAACCAATACGCTAATAGGAGTGACTGAAGTAGTCCAAGCTATTTCAGAGGGATAGCCATAGGCAGTATCAATTACAACTCCACAAGTGGGGTCACCCCATTTGAAGATATCGCCATTAATAAGCGGCTGTTCGTCATAAGCATACCCTGCAGCAGTACCATTGTAATTGCTCCACCAGTAGTTGTATACGCCTTCGGGCATGGTTAATGCCCAGCGAGTTCCCTGATAGTCGTTATAAATAATGTCATTTATTCCCCAAGAACCTGGGATGTAAGAGAATCTATAATCAGCACATGCAATCGAATCCATTGCAGCTTTCACGGTGATGGTATCGTCGGAGAATCTTACGCCCCAAGCAAGACAGGTGTCGGGGTCAGCCCAATTGACGGCAATAACGGCCTCGTTTGAACCCTGGCCTACCCAATAAAGAATGTTTTGATGATCAATGGTAGCATCCGGAATTCTCTCGGTAGTATCAACCGCATTGGGATTTACTGCAGCAATGGCGGTAGTCATGTCGAAATCGCAAGTGCCGCTCATCTCAATAACGTCGCCAGAAGCAACAGTCTGATTGTCGTATGTGTTCATGGCCCAGTCGCCATTGAGGTAATAGCACCAATAGTTGGTAGGACTGTACATGGTGGTACCATTCTCGGTGAACTGGACATTCGTAAGCAGACTTCCTGACATAGCAAAAGTATAGCGGCTGTCGTATGCAGCAATGGAGTCAAGCAAATCCAATGCTACTGCAGAACCATTCCATCTTACACCCCATGCCAATGCGGTAGGTGTGCTATAGTCGTCCCATGCAGTAATAACAATAGCTTGATTGGAGCCAGTACCACACCAGAACTGGATGTCGCTTACAGAGAAAGAAATGTCTTTGGCTTGAGGATTATAGATTCCTGCGCCGGCATTTTCGGTGCGATGCAACTGATTGTTGCTTTGAGCCATGATAGCAGTCGTAAAAACTATCATCAGGCTTACAATTGATAATCTTTTTAGCATATTCTATAGTAC
>JAGHRY010000012.1 GCA_018066145.1 Candidatus Colimorpha merdihippi
GTGGTAGCAGTTACGCTAGCCCAGTTCTCGGAATTCCAGTCGGTGCCGCAGACTGCCTTCACATAGAAGTCGTAGGCCATCTCGTCGAGGAGGTCGTTGACTACATAGGTGTTGGTGTTGACGGTAACGGTGGTGCCGGCGCCCTGGTTGAAGCCGTGGTAGCCGTACTCGACGATCCAGCTCTGAGCCATGGCGTTGGTATTCCAGTTGAGGGTAACGCTATTGTGAGTAACATTGCTGGTAGCAAGGCCGGTAACATCGGGACAAACAGCGGTAGTGAACTGGATGGTGTCGCTCCAGTCGCCCTCTTCTTCGGCAGAGCCGCAGATGGCGCGGACAGCAGCATTGTAGGTGATGCCGGCAGTGAAGCCGCTAACGGTAGCGGGGTTGGTGCTGACACGGTAGATGGTGTCGAGACCACCAGCAAACCAAACGTGGAGATCCCAGAGAGACTCGGTGCCGTTGGCAGTCCAAGCGAAGGTGGCTTCGGCATTGGTCATGTCGCTAGCAGCGAGGTTGGAGGGAGTCATGCAAGGCAGGCTGTCGGTAAGGATGTATTCATATACCCAATCGGAATAGCCGATAGAATCGATAGAGCAATCCTGGCGGAGGCGGATGGAGTAGTGGGTAGCGGCATTGAGGCCATTGAAAGTGTAGGAATTGCCAGCAACAGCAATGTCGGTTGCGGGCCAATCAGCAGCAGCAGTTTCCTTGATATTAACCTCGTAAGCAGCACCAGTGCCGGCCCAGGTGATGGTTGCTGACTCGTAATCGTGAGTTACGCCAGTAACCACGGGAGCGAGACAAGCAGGAGCATCGGTACAAGCAATGAGGCGATAGTTGGCAACAGTGCTGGAAACGGTACCACCCGTTACGGTAGCGGGATCGTATTGCGAACCATCCTGATAGATGTAGCAGCCCTGACCAGTGCGGCCGTTGTGAGCCTCGAAAGTAGCACCAGAGGAATAGGAACCATGACGACGGTTGAAAGCGATGATAACATTGCTATGACCATCCCAAGTGAAAGGAACATCGAAAGAATGAATCTGCCAACCGGTAGTGGTGTAGCAAAGGTCGCGATCGTCGATAACCTTGGTGGAGTTAGCCGTAGTGAGGGGGACAAAGCCGGTGAGAGCGGTTTGAGTGGTGTGAGCCAAGTAAACATCGCAATGGGTGAAGTAGTCGCCACAAGTAGTAACAGTGGGATTGAAAGCGAAAGCAGTGATATCGGAAGTGAGGCCGGCATCAGCCAGATCGGCGCTATCGATAATCACCTGGGAATAGCTATAATTATAGAAAGAATTGCCGGGGATGTAGGTAGAAGTGGTGGAACCCGTAGCGGGGTAGTTGACGACGATGCTAGGATTGTCGCACATCTCGGTTTGGAGAGTTACACGTTGGAATGAACCAGTGTCGGAGCCATCGCAGATACCGCGAACCGAAACATCATAGGAATTCAACGAGCTGAGGCCGTTGATGGTGATGTGGTTGGTGGTGGAGGTAAGGGTGGTGCCGGTGCCTTGAGCAAAACCGACAGGACCATACTCGACCTCGTAGAGGGCGGCAGAACCATCCCATGTAACATTGAGCGAAGTGCCGGAAGGAGCAACAGTATCGAGACGAATGTTGTTTACGCGGCAACCATCATAAACGCACTGAACCTGAACATCGAAACCAGGATATTGGACAGAACCATCGGTATGGAAACGAATGGTAAGAGGACCAGTAGTAGACTCGAAGGGTCCGATAGCGAGGTTGGAACCATAGTTGTACATAAGCTGGGGAGCGCTGATGCCGATACCGTCATAAACGCCAAAGTAGTCGCAGCAAGACTCGCCCTGAAGGACACCCTGGATGCGGATGATGTGGTTGGAGTCTGGCGGCATGAGGATAATGACAGATTCCTGGCTATTGGAGTATTGGCCATCGACACCACCATCGTCGTAGATATGGCCGGAGCACATAACGAGGGTATCGGTTTGGTTGGCACGCATATTCCAAGTACCCGGACGACAAGAGAATACGGGTGACCAGATAGAGGTGTCGCCCGAGCCGCAAATGGTACGCACATAGAAATAATAGATAGAATCGCTCAAGCCGGAAACCGTGTAAGGTTTAACGGTGGTAATGCTGGTACGGCCAAGCGAAGGATCGGTCATAGGAGCGGTACCATAGGAAACCTCCCATTCGGAAGCCACAGCAAGGTCGGTCCAGGTGAGGTCGACAGAAGAAGTAGTGTTGCTAGCTGCGTGAACGTCGGCAACAGGCAGACAGTTGGGGAGGTAATCGATGGTGATATCATCGATATAATTGTAGCTGTAGTAGGTGGTAGTGCTCGTGGTGTAGAAATTCTTGAAAGCGATATAGCGGCCAGTTCCGGTATAGCTAGCCAAACGATAGGAATAATACCAATCGCTGGCTTGGCTGAACTGGATGGTGTCGACAGGTACGAAGGAAGCTTCGCAACCGGTGGTATTGCTATCGCAAACACCAATCACAAGACCATAGGAAGAGATAGAAGTGTTGTAATCGTGGAAACGAATCTGGAGCTGGTTGACGTCGACGGGCATCTCGGGCAGGGTGGTGACAGCAGCACCACAGAGACGGAGCATATACTGGCCAGAAGAAGCGTAGGTGGCGCCACGATAGATCTGGGAAGCATAGGTGCCGGTGGCATAAGTGCCGGTGGTCATATAATGAGCGGTCCAGCAGTTAGGCATAACACCCGTGTAGTCGAGGGCAGGAACATTGCAACTGTCGAAACTCTCGTGGTAAGGCAACGTGACGGGGAGACAGTTGGTAATAAAATTAAAGTGGTTGGTGGTGAGCGAAGTATCGTTCATAGCAGCGCAAACGGAGCTAACGGTCATCCAATAAGAGGTGCTGTGGGAAAGACCCGTGAGGGTGACAGAAGGCAGCGTTACATTGAGGGTATTGACGGCAGTGTCGCCAGCCATACCATATTGAACGATAAAGGAACTAGCACTACCATCGGCGAGCCATGACAATTCGGCGGTAGCATCGGTTACATTGTCAAGCGTAACAGAGTCGGGCATAGCGCAAGCGGGGATGTATTCGATGCGGATATTGTCGTAGTAGCTCTGGTTGTAGGAAGAGTAAATGCAAATGTAGCCGTCGGTGCCATCATAATTGTCGAACTTGACAATATTTTGCTCGGGAACGCCATTGCTGTGAGCCCAAAGGGTGTCGATAACAGTCATGGTGTAGAAATCGCCAGGATAGGAGCAAACACCTACGAGAGAGTAGATATTGGTATCGGCAACAACATAGTCGCAACGGAGCTGGAGACTGTTGATAGGAGCATTCAGCTCGGGGAAGATCACGTAGCTGGAGGAAGGCATGAGCATGCACATGCCCTGACCGGTGACATTAACGGTGTAAGGCATGGTGCCGGAGATCGTGTTGGAGTTGCCCTTAACCCAGCAGGAATTGATCACATAGTCGTTGGAAGAGAGAGCGTTGAAATCTTCGAGATAAGGAATATCGAAGGTACCGCAAGCGGTGTAGCCCTGAATGAAAGCATAAGCGGTGTCGGTGCCGCAGAGGGCAGCGATACGGATGGCATAAGCAGTAGAAGCATCAAGCGAAGAGATGGTAGCAAAAGTATCGGTGGTAGAAGCAGCAAGGACAGTCCAAGCCACATCAGAAACCTTGCGATACTCGACGCTCCAAGCGGTCTCAGTGCCGCCACGCATCCAAACCACGTCGAACGAGCTACCAGTGGTATTGGTAATGACAGGATGAGGCGCATGACAGCTGACCTCGTTGAGGGAAGCGCCAAGACGCATCTGAGCGCGATAGCTTTCGAGTTCGAGGCCGCTGAGGTTGGTGGTGGAGAAATCGTCTTCATCATCATAGCCATAAAGGGTATTGATGGTGCTGGCAGAAGCATACCAGCCATCGAAGGACTCGTAATCGTTGACATCGTGAGCCAGAACGACAAGGCTCTGGTTGTGGTTGCGAACGAAAGGAGTGGAGAACTGGAATTGGTTCCAGCCGGCGGTGATGGTACGCGAAGAATCGGCAAAGACTCTCACCATATCGGCACTAGAGACATAGCTTGTAGTGGAGAGGTTGGTAAGGGTGGTGTTGCCGATAAAGATTTCCATATTACGGTCGGAGATGGACGATGCAGAGTTGAAGTAGATGCTGGTGATGGTGTCGCCATACTCGGCAAGCTCTTCTGCGGTCCAGAGCTGCTCGGAAATACTATGGTTGTAAAAAGGATAAGTGGGGAAAGGAGCAATTTCCTCATCAGTTCCGAGGGTGCCGCGAGCAGAAGTAGTAAACTCGATTTCGGCATCGACAGAGTTCACGTCGGAGCAGATAGCAGCCACTTTGAAAGTATAAACTGCGCCCTCGGCGAGTCCGGTGAGGAAGAAATAATTCTCGGTAGTATTGGCTAAGTTCCAAGAAGCAGCGGTATCGGCTTTCCACTGGATATTGTAGCCCAGTGCAGGAGTGATGTCGCTGGATTCCCAAGCGAGGGTTGCTGCAGTGTTGGAAACCTCAACGGTGCGGAGGTTGGTAACAGGTGCACAAGGATCGGCAGTGGTGAAGGAGCAATCGTAGGTACGGCTGTCTTCTTCGGCACACTGGGCGGTAACCCATACATAATAAGTAGTAGAGGGATTGAGCGAGGTGAGGCTGACGACATTGCCACCGGAAACCACAACGCTATCGGTAGCGGCAGCGACACTATTGACAGTACCCCACTTAACAAGGGCAGAGATATGATCCTCGGAACCATCCCATGCGATGTCGGCAGAATTGTTGGTTACTTCGCGAGCGTGAACACGGGTGGGACGAGGACAGTTGCTACGGCGTCCGATATATACATTATCAAGATATACATAGCCATAGGAATAAGTGGCAGCAGAAGTGATGGGAGGTGCAGGAGCCAAGAAGGCAATATAATGCTTGCTGGTGTCGTGATAATTCTCAAGCGACACATAGGCATTCTCCCACACGCCATAGATGTTGGCCACCACAGTGGTGATAGAATCGAAGGTGCTGAAGTCGGAAGGATCGGACATGGCGCCAACGACAATCTGTGAGATGTAGTACGCGGTGGTGGAATACTTGCGGATATCGAATTCTACCTCATAGCTGCTGAGGCTGTCGAGCATGATAGGTGCAGCCATCCAAGAGTAATACATGGTGCTGCCGCTGTGGTAAGCATAGAAGTACATGCAGGTGTTGCCATCCAAGGAATAGGGATAAGGATAAGTGGTAGTGGAACCATTGTAGTACGACTTATACCAGCAGGGGCTGATAGAACCAGCAGAGCTGGCAGGATAAGAGTTGAAGTCCTCGAAAATATAGTCGATAGCAGCGCACTGGGTGCGAACTTCGAGAACGGAAGAGAACGTATCGGAAGAACAAATAGTGGAAACACGGAAGAAATAAGTGGTAGCGGGAGCGAGTTCTTCGAAAACATAGGTCATCTCAGACACGTTGTCGACATAGTTCCAGCTAATGCCATCGGTGCTATAGGAAAGATCCCAGTTGGTTTCATCGTAGCCGGGGGCCCAAGCCAAAACAACAGAATCGCTAGTAACATGAGTAGTAACCACTGTAGGAGCTGCACAAGTGGCCTGACGCAAACACTCGGCACTAACAAGGGTAATGGAAGGACGATAAGTGCTGGTGGAGGAAGGAGTGATGCTGGGGAGGTTGGAGCCGTCGAAGGGGGACGAATCCTGATATTTGTACATGCTGCGGGTTGCAGAGCAGTCGGTGCTCAAACCATAGAAACTTGATGACGAATGGGAAGCACCAGCAGGCTGATTGACGGTAATGGTGATAGCCAGGTTGCTACCATCCCAACTGAAGGGAGTATCGAGATGGTAGGTAACTGCTCCACTGGTACCCAGCGGAATATCGGCCTCAAGCACACGGGCGGTAGCGCCAGTGGGCACCCATGCAGATGCAGAAGCCGAAGAATAGGTGCTCTGAGTGGTATTGCTCATATAAACGGTAAGCACCTTGGGATAAGTACTAACAGTAGTCCAATTGAAGGTGATATCGGTAATGGGCGAACCGGTAGAGGGGAAACCAGCAGCAACAAGTTCGCTGTTGAGATAGATGCTCTGGCTGACAGTATTGCCCCAGCTTGAGTAGACGGGGATACCGGAAATTTGAGAGGAGCCAGTACCCATGATAGCGTTGACCAAGGTGGTAGTATCCATTTCGGCACAACCGAAACCGGTGGTTTGGAAAGAGACATACTCCCAGGCACTGGAATCGGAGTAGTTGCAGAATGCAGCTACGCGGGCAGTGTAAGAAGTACCCGGCTGGAGACCCGATACTGAAATGAAGTTGTTGGCAACATCGGTGAAGGAATAATCCCAAGTGCTGGAAGTGTCGGCCTTGACCTGAACAGCATATTCTGCCAAAGGATCAGAAGCCGTACGATTCCACGAAATGAGGGCGCCGCCAGCAGAAACACCGGCAACGTCGAGATTCTGGACGTGGAAGCAATCGGGCAAAGTAGTGATGGTGATATCGTCGATATAGCCATAGTTGTAGCTATAGGAATCGCCATTAGCAGTGAACATGAAACAGATGTAGCGACCAGTGTCGGTGCAGCCTGCCATGGGCACTTCCTGATAAGTCCAAGTGGTGCCGTTGGGGGTGCAAGTGGCCAACTGGCGGAAAGTGGAACGGTTGGTGGGGTCGCTCATAGTACCCACGCGCACATTGCCGCTGTAGGACGAACTGCTAGAGCGGTTCCAGAAAGTAACCAGAATGCTATCCCAAGACACATCGATGCGAGGGGTGCATAAATAGCACTCATAACTGCTGCCGTTGTAGGCATAAAAATAAAGCGAACGAGTGCCCGAATGGCTGGTGGAAGAAGGATAAGGATAGTTGGTGGAATAATTGACCACCTGCTTGTGCCAGCAAGGATTAATCAAGCCGGTAGCATCAGCAGCGGTAGCATCCTCGAAACCATAGGAGACGGGGAGGTTTTCGGCAGTGATAGCGCCGCAGGTAGTAGTAAACTCGCTGCTGCGCTCCAAAGTAGTATCGCCGGCAGCACAAATGGCACGAACAGACCATTGGTATACCGAACTGTGCTGTAGATCGTAAAGGGAAACATAGGGCGAAGTAACGGTTATCGTGTCAACCGAACCATTCTGCAAGCCGTAGGTTACGATGTAGCCCATATCGTTGGCAGCGCCTGTCCAGGTGAGTTCGGCAGTGTTTTCGGTGATATTGTCGGCAAGCAGGTCGGTAGGACGGGGGCATGAGGGGGTAAGCATAAGGTTGATATCATCAACATAGCAGTAGCCGTATCCAAAAGTGGAAGTGCCCACCAAAACGGGGATGGAGTCGTAAATGGCAATATAATGGCCATTGCCGGTATAGCCAGCGAAATCAACAGTGATATTGTGAACCGAGAGTGCGGGTGCACCACTGAGGTCGACAAATTCAACAGTTTGGAAGGTGGAGATGTCGTTAGGATTGGTCATCACACCCACATGGAGCTGGGTATTGTATGTCGCCGAAGCCGTGGAATAGGTTCTGACATTAAAGTTGAGCGTAAGGTTGCTGATAGGCAGCGTAGAATCAATCTCGGGAAGGGCTGCATAGCAGTAGATAGGAGTTGTGGAAGTAGAGGAAGGACGATAGGAATACATATACAGCGAACGGGAGCCGTTAACAACATTGGTGCTGTAGGGATAGGGGTAGGCGGTACCGCTGCTGGTGCCTTTGGTCCAGCAATGGTTGAGCGCTACCGAGGAGCCCGAGCCGTAGGATTCAAAGTCTTCAGTGAAGGGCAGTCTGTTGGCATCGATGGCACAAGAAGTGGCAAAGGTGCCGATTGAAGCCGTGCTGCTATCGGTGCTGGTGCACACTGCGTATACCGACCACAGATAGCTGGATGCGCCAGCGAGACCGGTAAGGGTGACCATGGTATCGTATACTACCTGCGACATAGTGGATGCGGCGCCTTGCAAGCCATAAGTAACCACATAGGATGAGGCTGCAGTGGTAGCCGACCAACTGAGGTCGATAGTAGAAGAGGTAGCATTCTGGGCAACCAGGTTGGTGGGGCGAGAGCATGCGGGGGTGGGCATGAGTACCACATCGTCGACATAGCAGTAGCCATAACCGTAGTTTGCACTACCCACCAGCACAGGGATGGAGTCGTAAATAGCAATATAGCGACCCGTGCCAGTGTAGTTGGAGAAATCAACCTCCTCGATAAAAGTAGTGAGCGAAGGCGCACCACTGTGATCGATAAATGCAACCGACTCGAAAGTGGTGATGTCGTTAGGATTGGTCATTACACCCACATGGAGCTGGGTATTGTAGTAAGTCGAAGCCGTGGAATAGGTCTTGACTTTGAAAGTCAGCGTAAGAGCGGTGATGTCGACAGTGCTGTCGAGCACGGGCAACGCTGCATAGCTGTACATAGGTGTAGAGGTAGCCAAAGAAGGCCTATAAGAATAGAAATAGAGCGAACGACTGCCATTGATGGCGTTAGTGAGGTTGGGGTAGGGATAAGCAGTAGTGCTGTTGGTACCCTTCACCCAGCAGGGGCTGATACTTTCGGTAGCGCCACTTTGGTAGGTATCGAAAGTTTCGGTATAGGGCAGATCGTTATCAGTCAAAGCCACACAAGCAGTGCGGGTTTGGATGGTGCGAAGCATACTTCTGTCATCAGCGGTGCAGAGTGCAGCCACAGAGAAGGTATAGGGAGTATTCGGGGTGAGAGAAGTCAGGGTGAAGGTGGTGTCGGTCACCATCATCGAATCCATCAATGAAGCATTGACCGAGGGATAATAGTAAACCATCCACATAGTAGCCGAGGTGTCCTGCCAAGTGAAGGTAATCTCGTCGCTAGCAATATTGGAAGCCACCAGATTGAAAGGTCTGGGGCAAGTAACAGTTACAGGAGAGAACTCATAGTAGCGGTTGGTGCCAGGCCAGGGAGAGGAATAGGTAGTAGCCCATGAAGTGGTAGTATAGGTAGCTGCATGGGTAGAGGGATTGATGATTACGATATCGCTTGCAGTCGAAGCAAGACCAATCTGCCAGCTCGATGGCATGGTAGAGGGCGTGGGGCCGTAAACGATTTCGACTTTATTGGAAGTCTCAAACAGTTTCACCTGCCATTTCACATCAGGGGTGTGCGAGGTGCCGTAGGTATAGCTCAAGCGGAATTCGCACACAAGGACGCGGTTGGGAGCAGTACCTTGCACTTCGTAAAACACACCGCCATTGGTGCCAGTGCCCATATCTCTAGCAATACCCGAAATCTTCGGCAAGTTGGTACTATACGTGCTAGAGGTAAACTGGCCACCCGTGGTAGAAGACGAAGTGGCAACAGAGCCCAAACGGAAACAACCATTAGAGCTCGTAGAGAACTGGGTATAAGTTTCGCCGCAGAAGGTAAAACTAAACCCAATGTTGGTAACGCTGGACGCAGCATCGTCTGCATAATCCGGGAAGAGGTTCGTAGGGCTGGTAAGGGTAGCCCACCGCGAAGCATCTACACCAGAATCAAACGCATAGTCTTCGGCCAGTGTTTGAGCCTGTGTTGCAAAAGGCAGCATAAGCGCTACCAGCAGCAACATTCTTTGTAAATGTTTTAGCATAACAAATACGTTTTAGTTAATAATATATTAGTTACAAATTTCCATACATCCGAACGCATCTTTAAAAATCTGCATAAACATTTATTATTCATATATTTATACAA
>JAGHRY010000048.1 GCA_018066145.1 Candidatus Colimorpha merdihippi
ATATAATGTGGTATGATACAGAAAGTTGGTTAGTCTGCCTTGTTTCAGCATCAAGCGACAAAGTTACATATTTTTTTTTAATCTTCGCACGCAAAGTTTTCAACAATTGTTAAATCCGTCACTTCGAATGGGGTAATTTGTCCTGCCAAGTGTTCGTCGAAGGGTCGTTGCAATCGGATATAGTTTTCGGTCCATCCTTGCATGGTGTCACCCTGTGGTGTGTGGTGGCATGTGTGTTCCCATAAAACGGTGTGGGTTTTCCCCATCTGGCTCTGTATGAATGCGTGGCGTTTTCTATCGGAAAGGGCGTGCAGTTCCAAGCTGCGTGCTTTTCTAACAGGAATGGCTATTTTTTCATCCATTCTGAGCGCAGCTGTATTGGGACGATCAGAATAGGGGAATACGTGCAAGTATGAGATGGGCAAACTGTCGATAAATGCTTTGCTTTGGGCAAAAGTTTCGTCGTCTTCGCCATTGAACCCCGTAATCACATCGGCAGCAATACATGCGTCGGGCATTACTTCTTTGATATGAATTAACCGATTGGCGTAAAGTGCTGTATCATAGTGTCGGTGCATCATTTTCAACACTTTGTCAGATCCGGCTTGCAGCGGAATGTGGAAATGGGGAAGAAATGCCCTCGATTGTGCCACAAAATCGATGATTTCATCAGTTATCAGATTGGGCTCAATACTCGAAATGCGATACCGGAGAATGCCCTCAATAGTGTCCAGCTGACGAAGAAGGTCGACAAATTTTTCACCATGATGGAGTCCAAAGGTACCGGTGTTGACGCCCGTGAGTACAATCTCTCGTGTGCCACTTTCGGCAATTTTTTTTGCCATAGCAACAGTTTCTTCAATCGTTGCGCTACGGCTGCGCCCGCGTGCGAAAGGTATGGCGCAGTAGGTGCAAAAATAGTCGCATCCATCTTGGATTTTGAAGAATGTGCGGGTTCGGTCGCCTCCCGAATAACTCAGTTGGAAGCTTTTGGGCTCTGATGTATCTTGAATATTGCCTTGCTTGTTTTCGATAATATCCAGCAGCAGATGTTTTTTGTCGTTGCCTAGTATTATATTCACACCAGGAATGCTGGCTATCTGTTTGGCATCATTCTGTGCGAAACATCCTATTACTGCGATAGTTGCAGCATTATTTTGCGAAATGGCCTGCCGAATGGCATTTCGGCACTTTTTTTCGGCTACAGAGGTTACTGTACATGTGTTTATGATGTATAAATCAGCTATCTCTCGGTAGTCGACAAGAGTATGTCCGGCTTCGCTAAATTGACGTTGCAAGTGGCTGGTTTCTGCAAAGTTAAGTTTGCATCCGAGGGTATGAGTGGCAAATCTCATTAGTTAAATTTTATTAAAAATCAATAAATTCTTTCGTTGATTGAAAAAAATGATGTATTTTTGCACCGCATTTGAGAGGGAAAATGACTCTGTCATTCTTAAATGTTTAGGTTTTTGTTTTACCTAAAAAAGGATTTTGTAATAGTGTTTAATGGGAAAATAGGGCATCGTGAGATGCCCTATTTTTTTGTTCAACAATTGAAAACGAATTATTGTATTTATACATGTTTCAATGTGTCGGAAATAGCCATTATTAATGTTCAAAATCGAATTGGCCGCCAGATTCTTCGGTCATTTTCTGCAGTTTAAGGCTTTTGAGCATTTTCATGCAGTCTTCATCGGGAAATACGTCGAATTCGGGACGTGGGTCGAGACTCAATATTTCTCTTCCTTCGTGGTCGCGTGTAGTGCCCACGATAAGGTCGGTGGCCACCATGATGCGGTTGTCCTTATTTGCAAGGGTGAATCGTTCGGCACCTACGCGTGCATAGACTACTTCTGCTGCTTCCTGATCGGTCAGTTTTGTGCCGTCAGATAGGTATATGATGGTCTTTTTCTTGCCTTGTGCGGCCATGTAGTTGATGTCGAATATCGATACAAAACGTTCTTCGGGAAGCAGGAGTCGGATTTCGCGGTCGCGCATAATGCCTTTGCTCCAGCGTTCTTTCACCACCAGTTGCCCATTGTCATAATAGCTCCATTGGCCGTGGCGGTCGCCACCTTGGTAGTGACCTTCGCGCACCATTTGCTGGTTGTCGTTATATTCCACCAGGCGTCCTTCGATACCGCCGTTAACGTAGGTGGCGGTGATATATCCCTTTTCGCCAATGCGTTTCCACCAGCGGCCATGACGATGGTTATCGGCCCAATTGCACACTTCGGCGGTGTCGCCATTGCTGGTGAAAAGCACCTGTATGCCGTTGCGAACACCCATCTTATATGTGGTCAGTTTGATCAGCTTTCCACTTACCGAATAGAATTCCCACAAGCCGTCGCGGTTCTTTTGGTTGAAATCGCCCTTGGCCAGAAGGTGTCCCTTGGGGTCGTATACTTTGTGGTGGCATATCTTTCCGGGAACGGTATACTCGTTGACGATTCTAATGGTGCCGTTGGGGTAGTAGTAAGTAAATGTTCCGGTTTCAGCATCATCAATAAAGTCGCCTTCGTAAATCTTGGCTCCCTGTTTGTCGGTCTTAACCCAATGGCCTTGCTTGCGGCCTTGTTTGTCCATCTGGTTCTGCGCCTGGCAGGCCAGGCCCACCATCATCAGCGCAAGTACTAAGAGTCTGTATTTCATATAATG
>JAGHRY010000094.1 GCA_018066145.1 Candidatus Colimorpha merdihippi
ATATTATATATGAAACATTGCAGACTACTTTGGTTGATTGCGCTGACTATGATGGCCAATTTTTCTATGGCTCAATCAGAGGTCTCCGTTATTCTCAACAAATCGCCTAGGGCCATGCAAAGCTCTATGCCTACCAGCGTCATGAGCTATGTCAACGGCCCCATGGAGTATCTCTCTGTGAATTTGATTAACAATACTACACAGAGCATGGAGGTATATCTCTCTTTCCAACTGACCACTTCCTCCACCGTCAATGGCCAGGCGGGCGTCTATATCGGCACCCGCGAGAACGAGTCGTTCAGTCAGATTTCCCATCCGCTTACTTTGCGCCCGGGTATGAACCGTCTCGACAACCCCCTCTTTATGGAGCATTTCAGTCATCGACTGATTACTAACTATAATAGCAACAATCTGAATCTTAATTCTCTAACCCTCCCCGAGGGACAATACCAGCTCTGTGTTACCGTCTATGGGGAATCTTCCTTGCCGGTATCTACTAACAGCTGCATGAATTTCGATATCTGTTATAGCGGCTCTGCCCCTGAATTTACCTCACCCTTGATTCTCACGAATAATAGCTCGTTTTCCTTGCGAGGTATCGAACGTGGCATCATCGACGCCCCATCGATTAATAAAAACCAATATGGCTATATCGTCCCTACCGGTATCACCAATTTCGCATGGACTGGCGTTATCAGCAATTGCTTCCGCCCCAATGCCTTCAATTATCAGCTCAAGTTCGTCGAGGTGTTCCCCAACCAAAACCCCCGTCAGGCTATCAACAGCAATCCCGTTATCGCCGCTATCAACTGCGGTCACCGCACCTATTATAGCTTCAACCATCTTCGCGACCGCAATCTTCTCCTGGATAGCGGCCATGTATATGCTATGGTGGTCACCGCCACGCCCTCCGATCTTAACACTGTCGCCAACCTCAGTAACGATGGCGTTAGCGAAATGAGAGTGTTCGAGTGGCGCGGCCCCAATACTACCCCCATCCGACGACTCCCCAATCGCACCCCTCGTATTCCTGCTAGTAGGTCCGACAATACCCTCTCCAATCAGGAACAGGTTTTGGCCATGCTGCATGCTCCCAAGTTTACCTCTCCCACTTCCTCAGAACAGCTTCCTGCCTCTAATTCTTTGGAGGTAAAATGGAATTCCCCTTATCACGATTCCATCCTCAATGCCAGCTATACCGTCAAAATCTACGAACATGTTGGCGATCTCGTCGCCACCAAGGCCCGTGGCCCCATCCGCACAGCATTTATCAATGGAAGCATAGCCGACGACTATTCCCAGGCACGCACACTCGAAGTGACCGACGACTGGACTTCCCTCATGCAGAATGGCCTGTGCTATTTCTTGGAGCTGGAGTCTTCGGTCGACTACAAATACCTTGCCTCTACTACCACCACCAATGTCGAAACCGTCGATGGCCAATCTACCACCACCTCCCTCACTACTCACGAGGTGCGTGTGGCCAACACCACTTTTACCGACACTCTTTCGTTCTATTGGGGCATTGACTCCGGCATGCTTGCCCGCGTCATCCCTGCCCAGTTCGTCCTCCCCACCAACGAAAGCACCCGCTCCTGGGACGATACCACCTTCTGGGACCGCATCCCCACTGTTACCAAATACCAAGGATTCAAGTTCTCCTGGATTAAACCTAAGAATGTTTCCAATCTCGACTCTGTCGTCTACGACCTCTATGTATGCAAGCTGGCTCCCGGCAAAGATCGCAACAAGGCCTCCAAGGACACACTTTTTGTCAAACGCAACCTCACCGAAACACAATGGGTATGCGACAGTCTTTGCGATAGCCTCAAAATCGGCAGCAAGTACCTCGCTTACGTGGTCACCCGTGTGAAGAATGCCGAAAGTAAGTACGAGATGCTCAATGGCGGTCGCTCGCTCTACTCCACATTCGCCTTTGTGGCTGAGGATTCGCTTACCGGTATGCTCGACAGTCTCACCTCCTGCTTCCCACATGCTGTCGAGAATCTGGATAAAACGGTCATCACTCCCGAACCCAAACAGCTCATTGATAACCGCACCCGCATCCACATGGGTGAGTTCGAAATGGTTATGACCGATGCCAAGCTCGACAAGGATAAGCAAACCTATAAGGGCTCTGGCTTTGTAGTCTGGAAGCCCATCGCCGGTTACGGCGGCATCGGCATCCGTGTCGATTTCGACTCTGTTCAGCTCAACAAGGATTACTATTGCCTCAAAGGCTCGGCTGCCGCTTCTGGCAAAAACAACGAGTCGTATATCAAAATAGGCATCGGCAACAAGTATACCGATGACGTTGACCAAGCCTTGACTTGGGGTATCGATAAACTTAAGGACGTCAATGCTTGCAAAGACTGGGTATCCCTGGCCAACAAGGCTGCCAACCCCATTAGCGAAATGATTCGTAGCGGTGTTGAGGGCACATTCAATGTAGGCGTTACCTCCATGCCCATCTGTCTGCCCGACGAAATTTTTGGCAATCAGCACCAGTACGTTAAGGCATCTATCAACGATATGTTCTTCACCCCCACCACGGCACTGATGAATCTTGTGTGTGTTTTCAACGACCCTGAAGAAAATATCTATATCCCCCTCATGGCCACTAATATCTGCGTGGCTGCCGAGGGCGTATTCTCACTCCATGGCGACAACGAAGCCGTCACTTCTCTCGTCCTCGCCTCCGATTTCGAAATTCCCCTCCCCGACGGCTATACCATGCGTCTCAAGAAACCCTCCAAACTCAACCAACCCACCGACGGAACCTACATGAGCTTCACTAGCAACAAGTTTAAGGATTTGAGCCTCACTGCCGAACTTGATTTTGGTGGCAAGGAGCGCAGCGGCAATCAGCTGCTGGCTGTCGACATGAAAAATAACGGCAACGTTAAGCCCAATACCCCAGTTCAGGCCCGCTTCTCCGTTAAGATTACCGAATGGAAGGACTGGATCGCTACCCTCTATATGGATCCCTTTACCGTTGAAGGTGCTACTGACTGGACTTTCGTCCCCACCGGCAAGGGTATGCTCTACGACCACTCTACCAAAAGCACCCCCCAATATGTTTCATTCCCCAAGAATTACTTTGGCACTGACACTCCGGGTTCTGGCAGCAAGGGAGGCAAAACCCAAGGCCAAAACGGAAAGGATAACGGCAAGGACGACCAACTCAAGAAAGCTACCAACGAGTGGACTGGTTTCTACCTCGATGAGTTCAAGGTGCTCATGCCCTCTAGCATCGCCACCACTTTCGGCGATCTGAATGACGACGAGAAACCCAAACGCGACTCTATCTTCACCTACTCCTACGGTATCAATGGCGAACAGAAAGATTCCACCCTTTTTGAAGTCAAAGACCGCATGTCTTTTGGCGCCAAACGTATGATCATTGATAAGGACGGCTTCACCACCGATATCTATGCCGCTTTCAACTTTAAGGCAGCTACCAAAAAAGCTGGCGGTTGGATGTTCGGCCTCGACAGTGCACAGGTCTGCTTCACCAAAAACAAGTACACCAGCGGGTCTGTTAGCGGTCAAATCGGCCTGCCTCTTTTCTCCAGCCGATTCAACTACAAGTGCGTCATCTACTCCGATAGCCTAGAGTTCGCTATTAATCACACCGATAAAGACATGAAGCTCGATATCTGGCTGGCATATTTCAAGCTTGACAAGTCGTCGCACTTCACTGTCAATAGCAACTTCAACACTCATAAAACCAAAGTCGACCTCACCATCAATGGTAATTGTAATATCGACTTCAAGAATCTCGGCATTCCCGTCGACTTTGCAGGGGTAAAGGTCGAAGATATGCATATTCGCAATTTCCGCGATCCGAAGGCTAACCCGGAAGAAACCCTTGCACTCAAGGGCGACGATGGCGATTTCGATTTCAGTATCGGTAAGTGGAGCAAGGCTTCTCCTCAACACTTTATCGGCGGAGAACCCTCTACTCGCTATGGCTCTCCTGCCGGCAATACCGATGCCCTTCTCTCCCCCGATGACAATAAGCCCATCTACGAAGGCAAACTGGGCGGTTTCACCTTCACTGTCGACAAGATTTCGCCCATCTTAGACGATAACCTCAAATACAGCGGTTATAAGAACATCGGTCTCAATTTCGTCGGTGGTATCAGCCTCGGCATTGGCGGTTCTGACGAAAAGGGCAAAGATCGCACCATCTCGGCTAAAGCAGGCTTTGATATCTACTGCCCTGTTAATATGAAGAGTTGGGATGTGAAGACTCCTGGTGGCAACCTCGACTCCATTCGCGTCACTTGCGACATGGATATGTTCAGCATCGACGGTATGCTCGGCCATGTCAAAGAAACCAAGTCAACCAACACCAATAATGGCTGGTATGGCTCCCTTATGGTCAAAGTGATGGAAGTTGTAGAGGTGAAGATGGCTGCCGGTTTCGGCTCCAGCACCGACAATGGCAGAAGCTACGATTGGTGGTATTTTGAAGGTGCTGCCAAGTTCGACGGCAGCGGTATTCCTCTCGGTGTGATGAATCTCACAGGTCTCGGTGGTGGTTTCGCCTACAACATGGAATTGAAAGACAAGAATGTGCTCAACAAGAAAGCTTTCGAACTTATCAAAGGCGATGGCAAGAAAGGCGGTTCATTCACCGATAAAATGGTTTCCTCGGGTATGAGCTTCACCCCTTCACGCAACAGCTGGCTTGCTAAAGCAGGTCTCTCATACTGCCTTGCCGACCCTAATGCCATGAATGGTGATGGTATGCTTACCCTTGCCATCGAAAACGGACACTTCTCACGCATCATTATTGATGCCGACGCCTATATTCTCACCAGCTTTGGCGAAAAGGCCAATGCCAGTGCTGATAGTAAGAACTCCAACACTTTGATCAACGCTAAGCTGATTATGGGCTATGAGCAGTCGAAAGAAAAATGTTTCTTCAAATTCTCGCTTTGTGCCAAATCAGATATCGACCTCAAGAATCTGCTCGTCGGTAAGGTTGGCGACCGCATCCCTAAAGTCAAGCAGGAAGTCAATGTTTCATTCGGCGGTAAAAACCTCACCCAGCTATTCGGCTCTTCTGGTTCTGGCAATGCTGCCATTAATGTCGACCTGAGCGAAGAAGAGCTCGATCCTAATAAATTTGGTGCAGGTATTAAAATGATGGTTCCCATCGACTTCGAATTTACCTATTACCGCAAAGCTCAAAAAGCCCAATATGCCGATAATGGCAATCTCATCAAAAAGGCCAAGGCCGTGGGTGATGTCGACTGGTATTTGGCTATTGGCCGTCCCGAGTGGGGCAAGCGAGTCTCCTTCGATGCATATCTCGATCTGAAGATTGTCAAGGCCAGTTGCGGCTTCACTTTCTATCTGCTCACCGGTAATAGTTTCGACTATTCGATGCCTCCTATCCATGAAGATGTGTCCAAATTCCTTTTCGGCAAAGCACAAGGCGAAAAGGTATCTAGCGATAAACTCGAAAAGGGCCGCACCCTTGATAAACAATGGAGTAGCGGAGCATTTGCTGATGCTGGTGGCTTTGCCATCGGTGCATCTCTCAAAACCGAGTTTGAAATCAGCATGTTTCTCTACCTCAACGCCAAGTCTGTTTTCGGCTTTGACTGCGGTATGTTTGACGTCAAAGGTCAAAAATGTAGTGGCTACGGCCAGATTGGTAAAAACAATTTCTATGCTCTCGGACAGGTATATGGCATGTTCGAAGGTTCTGTCGGTCTCAAAATCAACTTGGGATTCTGGAAAGGCAAATTCGAACTCTTCTCTGCCGGTATGGGTGCCTTGCTCCAAGGCGGTGGTCCCAACCCCACCTGGGCATACGGCTTGGTACGTCTGAAAGCTCGCCTCCTCAATGGTCTCATAAAACTCAATACCTCTATCGACATTTCTTTGGGTGATGTATGTGTACCTGGCGCTGGCGATCCTTTGGCCAATGTCAAATTGTTCCAGTCAGTCACTCCGAGTTATAATTTCTCCGAATACACCAACAAAGAAAATATTGTTCAGCCCGACCAGTCCATCTCTGTCACCAGCAATATGCCTTGGAGCACCTACAGCAAGTATTCCAACAATGGCTATTTTGCCCGCGATGTGGTGTTGGTAACTCCCACCTCCGACGGCCAGTCCAACGATGCTCGCCGTTTCCGCTTTGTCATGCGTGAAGAATGGAACACTCATAAAATATGGAATGGAAAAGACAGCTGGGTTGCTGGCGATGCCCTATACCATATCTATGATCCCAATGATCCCAACACGCTCACCATCTCCTCTATGAATGGTAATTTTGAACCCAACCAATATCATCATTTCAATTTGTATGCATCTGCTTTTGAGAAACGTCAGCGTACCAAGAATAAGAATTATGCCGAGCACGACATGGAGTTCAACCTATGCACCATGTCGCAAACCGATAGACTGATGCCAGAGCATGATGATAAATCCAACAACTACGCATGGGGATATCCTCTGTACGACGGCCGACCGAAACCTTGGACTCAAGATACATCTTTCTACCTCAAAACAGCCTCGCTGTCCTCATCTATCAACAATAGCGTACTCTTCACCTGGCCCTATAATGGCGACCCATTAGTCCCCTACGCCGAGGTGGCTGACTATGCATACATCTTCCTCTATGGCGAGCGTCCCGACCTCTTCGACAGAACGACCCTCGCTGCAGAAGGCAAGGAACTCCGAGTATTCCTGGTCAATCAGGAGCAGAGCATTGTTGAAGGACACGACTGCCAATGGACATACTACAAGTCGAGCAACGAAGGAGGCAAGCACAACCGTCCGTACATTAAAGTAAAGCTTGACCCGAAAGTATATAAGGCCAAGAACAGCGATGGCACCTACTCGCCCTGCTATATCACAATGATGGTGGTACCCATAAAGCAATACCAAAACGAGCTGGAAGCATTGCGCAACCAAGCTAAGAACGTGAAGCTTGAAACCCAGAAAAACGGTCGCCGGACATCTGGCTCCACTATATGGGAGAGGATTAATGCCGGTTCCACCACATCTGGCAACGTCAATCTATCACAATATATGAAGAATAAGGCCAACGATGCTGCGCATGACGACATTACTGCCCATGGCTCCGATACCTTGATGAGCTATCTGCGCCGCATGAGTTCGCCGATGATGATATGCAAGCGAATCGGCACACCTGTGTACACCCTCTATTTCCGTCTCGATCACGAAAACAGCAGCTACAGCGAAGTCATCGGCAAAATCGCCAATGAATCTAAAAAGACCGAATATGGTATAGGTAACAATGCCAGAGACATTGTTTGGGATCGCGAAAACGCCTACAACGAATTCACAATTCCGGCATGGACATACACTACCTATCATACATTAAAGGATCGCTCGTATCTCTTCTATGAGAATCCTCCGCTCAACACCCAGTTCTATCGTTCTACCATCAAACTGCCGGCAATAGCACACTTCGTAATTGATCCAGTAAAGACGATCGACGCCACCTACAATAAGCTTGCTATTCCCACATGGCTTGCAATTAATGAGGCCCTCTACTTCCAGTACAACAAATATGTCATCTTCAACAAGGCTGCCAATTATGTTGTTGCTGGGGGTAATAACTACAAGATAGATACAAGGTTGGTATACGACTGGAATGATCAATTGAGCAAGATTGGCTATCGACTTGATTACAATCAAAATAGGACCTATATACCATTCACATTAACTACATTGAATGAAGAAATGCTGTATGGTGGAGGACGCAATTGCGGCCGAATCAAACCCTATGAGAATGTATTAGACAATGGTCGCAATCGCGATAAAAACTCTTTGATTGAATGGATTGCTCCCAATATCCTTACCTTCAGCGGAACGGCCATAGGCAAAATCGATAGCACCCTCTTTGCATCCACCAAGCGTATCTCCCATAGTAACTTCTTGCCCAAGAATAATCATGTAGTCAAGATTAGAGACTATACCATTGATGCCGTTATTGACGATAGCAGGCGAATAGCCAAAACCTTTGAAACCTTGCGCGGCTATTCCACCTGGTTTAGCGAAACAAAAAGGCAGGGCTATTACGACATGATGAAAAAGTCGACCAACCACTACCTCTTGCTCGAAAACAAAGAGGGAGCAATGCCCTATCAGCCCCTCTTGGCCTCGCTGCTTATTGCGCACGACTGCTACTCTGATCGCCGTAACACTTTCATCAAGAATAGCGACAAAGTGGCCGAAGCATACTGGTACGACTACTGGTTTGAGATATGGCGCCGTAGCAACAAGGATAAAGGCAATGGATTCAAAAAGGAGAATAGTTACCACTATAACAAAGCCAACAAGACATACCTCGAATATGAGTCGCCTTGGTTCATCCGCGTCCAGCCGGAGCATAGTCCCATGTACAACAATTACCGATTGAGTGGACTCAATAGCATCACTTATCGATACATCACCCACATCTACTACACTAGCTGCTCCGGCATGACGTCGGAAAGATTTGTCGAACATTGCCAGAGTTTGATACGTGTGATGTTAGAGCACAAATCTAGCGACCCGATGTTCTACCACAACAAGAAGGATGCCACCGATATTTTCATCGATGCTGCTGTAAACACCGATCTTTTGAGAAAAACAAGTCTGGGTATTAGTATTGATAAAAATGCTCGTTGCTCATATTAAAAAAAAGTTGAATTGTTGAATTGAGGCTGCCCCCTATGGAATGAGCAAATCAGCAAATCAACAGATATCAATTCTACAAAATAGTCTATAGTTATGAAAAAGTTAGTAATCGCAATAATGGTTTCTTTGGGCATTGGCTTTGCTGCCAATGCTCAGGCTCCCACCAAAATAAAGAACCAACCTATACCTAGCGACCTGGTGTCAGACTCCAGCGCCCAGGCCGATACCATACCCGATCGTACGTACACCATACAGATGGCAGCGCGTTCCTACGCCGACAGCATTGTGCTTCGTCTAGCCACCGACGACCCCGGTGTATGGCTTTTGGGCAATCACTATGGGTGGACCATCACCCGAATCGGAGGCACCCGCATCACCGATACCGAAGACTCATCCACCACGGTGGTCCTCAACAACGGCCAGCCATTCAAGCCTTGGACCCTCGAGCAGTTCAAGCAAAAATTCGATTCCACCAATATCGAGGCGGGGGTGGTGGCGCAGATGCTCTATGGCGCCACTACCGTCACGCAAAGCACTGCCAACGACGAAAGCACGTTCTTTGATTACGTCTTCCGCCAGTCCCAAGAGCAGGAGCAGCGCCAATTGGTCACCTATATGGTAGCCGAACGCAATGCGCGGGTGGCCGAAGCTGCCGGCCTGCGTTATGTAGACCGCGATATAGAAAAAGGTGAAGAGTATTCGTACATTATCACGCCCAACATCGATCGCGAGTTCATCGATATCCGGGGCAAGATGATCATCATAAAGGCCAAACCTTTTGTACGCACTGCCGACCTCCAAATACCCGAAATCAAAGTCGACCAAATCGACCCGTACCGAGCCGCAGTCCACTGGGGCAAAAATAATCTCTCGGGCTATTTTATCGAACGTTCTACCGATGGGAAAAAGTGGGTGAAGCTTACCAACAGTCCCATCTTCGGCTCCGACCCCGACGAAGCCATCCGCAAAGTGTATGGCGACGATGTTTACGAGTACATGAAAGACGATGTAGTCTTTGTTGATTCGCTCGAACTCAATACGAAATACATCTACCGAGTCAAGGCTTTTGATGCGTTTGCCGAGTATACCGAGTGGAAAAAGGGATCGTACTTCGAGATGGTGGACATCATTCCCCCAGCAGCCCCTGTTATCGTCAATGTTGTTCCGAAGGACAACAAATCATGCACCATCATGTGGGTGAAAGACACCATAGAGAGCGACCTCAAAGGCTATCTGCTCACCTTTGCCTACCATGCCGACGGCCCATGGATGAAAGCTAGCGAGCTTATCAGTCCCAAGGACAACAAATACATCGACCCCGATGCCGGAGAGCGTGGCCCTGGCTACTACCGCCTATTTGCTGTTGACTATAGCGAGAATGTATCTTATAGCAATTCCACTGCCAATAATATCGCCGACCTGGTGGCACCTCCCGCGCCCAAAAATGTCCACGGCGAGGGCGACTTCATCTACGACACCATCCACACTGCCAATGGCGACTCACTGGGTCTCTCATCCAATGGACTGATCTACCTCCAGTGGGACCCTGTAGATGCCAACGACCTCCTCGGCTATCGTGTGTTCTATGCGAACCAGCGGGACCATGAGTATATCGAGGCATCGCACGAGCCCACCACGGATTTGTACTTCTTCGACACTATCAATGCCAACACCATCACCCCGTATATCTATTATTATGTCATCGCTGTAGACCAGCGCTACAACTATTCTGTCCCCTCAGATACCGTCGCCATCCGCACCCCCGATATTGTTCCACCGGGTGTGTGTGTATTGCTCGACATGCATCAAACCTCCGACAGTGTATACATCTCTTGGACCAAGAGTACCTCCGAAGATGTCGACCAGTACATCATCTATCGTCGACCCAAGGGCTCCAACCGCTGGATTTATCTGCGTTCCATCCCTTCCAAGAATCTGAAAGATAAGGATCAGATAGACATCTCCGACTGTCCCCCTGCCGTTGGTCGAGCATTCCAGTATTGCATCGAAGCCCTCGACAGCTCGCAGCTTAGCAGCGGCCGATTCGGCTATGTCAATGTGTATTCTGGCAATCTGCGCAGTGCCGAAGTAAAGATGGAACTCAGCGCCAAGCGCCAGAAGGGTACCGGCCATGTGGAACTCGCTTGGAAGTACAACTACAAAGGCGACCTCGAACACTATGGCGTTATCTATCGTTCTATCGATGGCAACGATTTCACTGCCATAGGCTCCTTCAAAGAGGGCGATACCCGCTATGTCGACACCAGCCTGCCGTCAGATACTTCGGCCCAGTACTACATCGTACTGAAACTCGGCAACGGCTGCACCTCCAACGCTTCCAATACTGCAAAGGTGAAGTGATGATTTCGGAAACTGAATAGCGAAGTGCAATCAGTAATCAAACTAATGTTGGATGCTGATTGCACTTCTCTTTAGGTAACATCTAAAAATTGATTTCTAATGATTTTAAGGCTTATTTTGAACTGAGGTCATGAGCTCCTTAATAATTGAATCAAATAATGCGAATAGCAGATTGCTGTGCAGAGCTGAAGGCCAGCGACC
>JAGHRY010000144.1 GCA_018066145.1 Candidatus Colimorpha merdihippi
ATCTCAGAGGATTGTGTGTGGCAGTAGCCATGTTTTTTGTTGCCTTTGGAGCGCAAGCTCAGCGTTTTGAGACCTCGCTGTACTTTAATGGCGTTCTTCCTGTTCGCCAATTCAACGATCAGGTAAATCTGGTTGATGTTTTCGACAATTTCACTCCCATTAATCGTACCGATATTGCCAAAGGTGCTTCTGCCGGTTTGGGCGCTACTGGACGTTTCGGCATGTGGTTCGATGTAGGATACGGTCAGCTGCTTCCTTATGTTGAAGCCAGTTTTTTGTGGAATGCAACAAAGACAAAGTATCGTGATATTTATGACGACAACACAAAGAATGATTCCCTCCGTGCCACTCCTGTTGCACCCAATTATTTCAATGTGCCTTTATTGCTTGGTTTGAAGTATCGCTACGAAATCACTCCTATCATCAAACCCTTCCTGGAGCTGTCAATCGGTTACGATGCAATGTTCGTCTCTTCCAACGGCTATCGCCACAACGAGAACACCACCAACATGTGGTATTCCTACAAACCCACAGGTGCTATGGCTTGGAGCGTTGGAGCAGGTACCTATTTTGGCGATAATGTCAGTTTGGGCGTCTATTTCGTCAATTTCGGCAGCCAGCGTATTGAGTACACCAAACGTTCCGATCGTCCGGATGCCGATAATTATACTGTTGAAAAACGTAAGCTTGGCGAACTCGGCCTCCGTATAGGATTCCATTTCTAGACTAATAAATTATTATTACGACATAATGTGAGTCGGGGTGCAAGCCATTCCGGCCCACACTAGTTTATGGAAGGTAGGCATGAAAGGTCGCCAGTCTGTTGTGTGATGGGAATGGTGGGAATTCGTTGAACGTGGGGGGGGCACTCACCCCAAAAAACTTTACTCGCTTTTGTTGTAATGAAAATGATTATAGGGCGTAAGTTGTAAAAAAAGCAGATATCAGCCACTCATAATTTTCATTTGGGAGTCTCGAACTGACAAAGCTCTGCAACGATGGTCCATTCCTATCAGCCATATGATCGTTGTGTTGATGTGGTGGAATCTACAGGTATAGGATGAAGCCTTGAAAGATGGTTGGCTGCAGTGCAGGATTAAGGCTGAGTAAAGGTGAGGTTGACTGTTTTCGCCCTTGGGTGGAATTATTCCATCTAGAAAATATAGAATCTGATTCTAAATTTTCTAGCCTGTCCAGCCTTTGATGTGCACAAAATCGGTCTAGGTACTTCTTAGACAGAGTTCGTGCTAAATATATGTAGATCAACTAATTTAACCTAGTATCGGCCAGCGTTGAATCTTCTCAGAAATGCCCAAATCTAGAATCTAGAACGCTGTTTTGTGTATTGCATCAAAGATCTATTCTGGATTCTAGATATGGTTGATGATTTTTTATGGGGCTTCTGGGGTTAGTAGCTGGTGTGGTTAATGAAACGGCTGTTGCCCAACTCCCCACTTCAAAACTCCAATAACTTCAAATCAACAGTACGTCGTTTGTCCTAACGACGCTCATATTACGGGGATTCTACGGGGTCTGTCCGTTCCTATAGAGCGGAGCTACCCCGTAGAATCCCCGTAGGATGAGTGCCCTTTGGGCGGTGTCAGTGGGTGTTTGTTTTCGAGAATCAATCCCACCAATGGGTATATATATAGATGTTTTTCCCGTATCAGACATTGTGAATGACACCATGACAACGGGGATGAAAATTTGTTTTATGGTGAATTAACCGTCGTGAAGTTGGGAAACATCCATTACCGCATCTCCGGCAATGCTTTTGGCAACGAAACTCCCTACATCACATTTGCATTGGAATGTTGTGTGTATGACCAAGACTACCCTTTGGGCGAAGGCATTCTGCGAATTTGTAAAGTACCAATCTTAAAAATAGCGACCACCAAACAATCTTTAGTGTTTGGTGGTCACATTTATCAGGGGGCAATATTAATTCCCTGTCGAGGTCAGTTTGCCTGTGGTGGCGTCTTTGAAACTGCTTTGCTTGAATACTTTCTCCATGTTTTCAATCTGCTGTTTGCACGATTTCTTGATGCTGACAGTTTCTTTGGCCGTGGCTATCAACTCTTGAGCCGAAATTTGATTGCTGGCGTTTGTCCAATTGCTGTCGGCAGACTTGATGAAGAGTTTTTCTAATGAGTCGTTCACTACGGCTTCAATATCAGCACCGTTGAATCCTTCGGTGGCATTTATCAAAGCCGTATCGCTTGCCAGATTCTCGCGCTGACCTTTCTTCTTCAAGTGCACTTTGAAAATGGACTTACGCTCTTCCTTGTTGGGCAGGTTCACGCAGAAGATTTCGTCAAAACGGCCTTTGCGCTTCAGCTCGGGAGGCAAACGCTCGGCATTGTTAGCTGTAGCAATCACATACACGCTGCTGGTTTTGTCCTGCATCCAAGAGAGGAAATAGCCGAACATACGCACCATGATGTCATTGTTGCTGCTAGCGTCAGAGCCGGAGAAAGCCTTCTCAATCTCGTCAATCCACAGCACGCAAGGGGCTGCAGCTTCGGCAATCTGTATGGCTTTGCGCAGATTGGCCTCACTTTGACCCACATACTTGCCCATCATGCTGCCCATGTCCAGTTTCAGCAACGGTGCATTGAAGAGCGATGCTGTAGCCTTTGCACAGAGCGATTTACCGCAGCCAGGCATACCCACGATGAAGATACCCTTGGGTGTGGAGAGGTTGAATTCCTGTGCCTTGACAGGGTTGGCAAACACTTTCTGCTTGTTCAGCAGATAGCTTTTCAAGAAATCCATTCCGCCGATACCATCAATGCTGGCAGGGGTGTCTATCAACTCCAACAAGCCCGACTGCTTGACCATCTGTTTTTTCTGCTGAAGAATCATCTGGCTGTCCTCGCTGCTCAGAGAACCGTTGCTGGACATGGCCATATCTAGCATTCGGTCTATCTCAAACAGCGTCATGCCTTTAAGAGAAGGCATCAGCTTCTTGATATCCTCCTCCAGTAAGTCGTGATACTTGTTCACCTCGGTATGCTCATTGATGAGGCGGCGAATCTCATCCTCATCATTCACAAAACCAATCTCAAGGTAAGACACATATTTCTCAATCTCTTGCGGAATCTGGATATATGAAGAAACAATGATAACCGTTGTATCATATTCAGTGCCATACAGTCGGCGTTGAGCCATCAGATGCAGAATCGACTTCACCTTGGGGTCATCCAAATAGTCCTGCACATCCTTCAGCACCAGATACAGCTCTTGAGGCTTAACAGGCTCAGCCACATATTTATCCTGCAAGAAAGTATCCAGCGGCTCGAACTCACCCATCTGCTCCTTGGTCTTGAAATTGGTAACACCCGTGGCGGGATTCCATTCCAACACCTTCTTACCCCCAGTCACCTCTTTGGTCAGCTCATCAATACGCACAAAATCATAATCCTGAATACAAATGATTGGCGTATTCACGTCAATCATCTTACGAAAAGAATTAACAATATTGTTATTCATACTTGAACATCTTTAAATAAAAGCAAGGTTCCACTTGACCTAGCTATCATCGGAATGAAGTCTAGTTTCGAATAATAATTATATGAACAAGCACTTACACCATACCCGGTACCATCATATACTTTATATATAAAGTATTGATCTTCGTTAAGATTGGGCATAAAATATTTTTTATAAAAAGGGTGCTCGACATTAAAGTGTTTAACTAAAAATTTCCATTCTGCCAACTTCAGTATTCTAGAAGTTGATGTATCAAACTTTAAGAAGTCAGTGTCTTTTATAGACCAAACTCCACGATCTGAAACTAGCTTCACGTACCTGCCTTCTCCAACCATAATATACTCTTCCTTTTCCTTTCTTCTTGCCTCTTCCTCGGCTTTCCTTCTTGCCTCTTCCTCGGCTTTCCTTCTTGCCTCTTCCTCGGCTTTCTTTCTTGCCTCTTCCTCGGCTTTCCTTCTTGTCTCTTCCTCGGCTTTCCTTCTTGCCTCTTCCTCGGCTTTCCTTCTTTCATCCAATTCAATTAAGGCTTTTGGGAAATAATCTTCCGCCGACTTATTCAAGTAATCATCATTGCCGGTAGCTTGATAAAGGCAATAATAGAGCTCGCCGACTTGCTTTTCATTCTTTTCGTCAAAAAAGAAACGATAAACGGCTAGGGCAAACTCCATTGACTCTTTATTCAAGCCCAAAATATCAGTCGGAACGGGCTTATGATTTTGCTGTTCTAGCCAACGCGACAAACGTCCGTCAGTAACCAAATCTTTTAAGTCCTCTATCTCAAAACGGCTTTTGAGCGATTCTACAGAAGAATGCTCCATACCACCCGATTTGATGCGGATTCGGACAGGTTTTGCTATAGGTTTCAGTATCATTATGAGAACAATCTTTTAAAAAATCCTTTGATTTTCTGCCCTACTTTTCTTACACCCTCAATGGCTTTGTGGGCAATGGTTTTTGCCGCAGTTGCCACCTTTTGGATTCCTTTAGACACAAAAGTAGACACTTTTTCAGCCACATGCTTTACTACCTTATTCACGACAGGCATCACCACCTTGGCGGGAGGGAACACTCGCTCAATCACCTTGCCCACAGTCTTGACTGCAATATCAGCACCTTTGCAGATCAAAGTTTGGGCTACGGTAGTCACTCTGGCGGCAGCCTTGTCAATTAGCACATCAGCCACCTCCTCGGCCTGCAATTGGCCTGTAGCCACCTGGTAGGCAGTCTTTACTCGGGTCAACGCTTCATCAGAAATTGACGCAATACCAATTGCCGATCCGGCAGCTTGAACCATATTCTCGGGCAAAGTGCCAGCCGACTTACTTGCGGCAATAGCGGCAGCAAACACTTTCTTCATACCCACTTCACTGACATCATTAATGGGTTTCTCTACAAACTCGTTCAAGCACTCATAGACTTCCCCTTGAGCAGTTGGCTCAGAGTTTTCACCCAATTCCACCGAAGTAAGCGCACTTTTGTGTTCCAAAAGGGTTTTCAGATATTGAATCTGTTCACTAAGGGTTTTCTGTACTTCTGCCATGGCTATTCCTCCTCACTAATGGTTTTGTTGATATTCTCCTCTACAGCTTGATAGATGTTGCTGACAAACTGAGATTTCTCTTCTTCAGTCCAATCAGATGTGGCGTTCTCTATCTCGAGTTCCATCCAATAAGCACGGCTGCGGCCTTCTTCTCTAGCCTCGGCCAAAGACACCGCATTGTCATGAAACTGCTGCAGCAATTCTCCAGCCTCTTGCGCCTCAGCAATAGCAGCCTGCTGGGCTGCCTCATCAGCATCTGGAATGGCCAATCTGACCAATTCCTCCTCGGTGATGTTGGGGTTGTGCTGGTAAGCTTCCAGCATAGCCTCAAGGATTTCATCAAATGATTTTGCCATATTATTTTTGTTTAGTTTGAAAAATCGACTATTAACAAGACTGTTTGTATCATCGACTAGTTTTACTGACTTTTACACAATAAAAAAAGCGTGGACTTGTGATTATCCACGCTTCAGAGGCCCTGAGATTGCCCATTACACCAGATAAGTCACGCCCACGCATTGCGTAGACGTTTGGCTGACTTATTCGATGGCATAACTGTTTGTGAAATTTCTCAGGTTTCTGAAGCAGTGTCGAATAAATAGCAAACGCTATGTTGATAATATGTCTATTTCAATTAGTTATATCTGTTTCTTATGTTCGTATTTTACTTGTTCTACATTATTTTTCCGACTGCAAAGATACGAAAAATATTTGGATTGGTGGATTTTTTTGACTACGGGCTTTTGCTGAATTATATGTGTGGCTGAATGTTTCTGAAAGAAGTAGTAACTATAAGATAATAGACTCATTTTTTTACATAAGAGCGTGGGCGCATCGTGGGCGTTACGTGGGCGTTACGTGGGCGTTACGTGGGCGTAACCCGGATGGTGATCAACAACAATGCGGAACTTACTTGGACCCGAGTGTAAGGTGTAACATTCTCAACAGTTACACTGTGTATACACGTTTTTGGTTCTTCCGAAAGATGGATAGGTGAAGAATAATAAAAGAAGTTGCAGGAGTATTATTTGTAATTTTCAGCGCCGATGTGGGGTTGATGAAGTTTTATTTCTTGTTTTGATAAAATAGCCGTTCCATTGAAATTGAACTTTCTTATATGCTAAAATAATCAAAGGCCGACAGCGGGGGCTGTCGGCCTTTGGAATATAGTAGTGGAAAGGGTTAGTCGATCTTGTCGAAACGGAGGTAGGGGCGGAGGCATTCGGGCATGATGATGCCGTCGGGGGTTTGGTTGTTCTCCAGCAATGCGGCCACGATGCGAGGGAGTGCCAGGGCTGAACCATTGAGGGTGTGAGCCAGTTTCATTTTTCCATCAGTATCTTTGAAACGCAGTTTCATGCGGTTGGCCTGGAAGGTCTCGAAGTTTGAAACCGACGACACTTCGAGCCATTTTTGCTGAGCAGCACTCCACACTTCGAAATCGAATGTCATAGCCGAGGTGAAGCTGATATCGCCGCCACAAAGTTTCAGGATATGATAGGGGAGGCCCAGCTTGTCGAGGAGTCCGCCCACATGTTTCTTCATTTCCTCGAGCATGTCGTACGAGCGGTCGGGATGTTCGATGACCACGATTTCTACTTTGCTGAATTCGTGCAGACGATTCAGTCCGCGTACATCTTTGCCATAACTGCCTGCTTCGCGGCGGAAACACTCGCTATAGCCGGCATGCTTGATGGGGAATTGGTCGGCATTCACAATCACATTACGGTAGATGTTTGTGATGGGAACTTCGGCGGTGGGAATCATATAAAAACCATCCAGCGGGATGGAATACATCTGTCCTTCCTTATCGGGGAGCTGGCCGGTGCCTAATCCGGATGCCTCGTTGACCATCAGCGGAGGCATGATTTCAACAAATCCGGCATTGACAGCTTCGTCGAGGAAGAAATCAATCAAAGCACGCTGCAGGCGTGCGCCTTTGCCTTTGTATACTGGGAAGCCGGCACCCGTAATCTTGTTGCCAAGCTCAAAATCAACGATGTCGTATTTTGCACAGAGGTCCCAGTGGGGCAGAGCATCTGCACCCAGCTCGGGTTTCTGGCCGAATTCGGCAACTACCACGTTGTCGGCTTCAGTCTTGCCCTTCGGAACGGTGATGTGGGGTGCATTGGGCAGCGAAATCAGTTTTGCGTTGAGGTCGGCCTCTACGGTGTTCTCCTGTTCGGTGAGCTCTTTTTCCTTGGCCTTCAGGTCTGCGGTAAGGGCCTTTTTTGCATCGGCTTCTTCGCGTTTGCCTTGTTTGAAAAGCATGCCAATCTCTTTGGCAATTGCATTTTGTTCGGCCTTTACGGCATCAGACTGCTGTTGGAGGGCTCTGCGCTGCTCGTCCAAAGAAAGAATCTCGGCAATGCGCTCTTCAACATTTTGCACATTCTTAATTTTGAGGCGTTCGATGATTTCCTCAGTATGTTCCTTAATATATTGCAGTT
>JAGHRY010000098.1 GCA_018066145.1 Candidatus Colimorpha merdihippi
TAACACGTTGATTTATAGGCATTTTCTTTTTAATGAGCTATAACCTCCAAGGTGATAGGAATGTATGTCAACAACAACAGAACACTCTTAGAAAGGCTAAAAACCAAAAAAGAGGTCATAAAGACCTATTTTTCAGTAAATAAACTAATAACACATTAACTTTTGCTAACATTTCTACCTGCCAATCTGATTTTTACATAAACCAGCGCAGACAGAATGGAAACAATAGCTACCACAAATGGCCAAGGCTTAACAACAGGTTTCTCGACTACCTTTTCTTTTTCGCTAGATAGCTTCAACTGCTCGTTCTCAGACCGAAGCTCCTTATTCTCTCTCTCAAGGGACCTGTACTTTTCATCGCTCTCACTATGATGCGTTTCTCTCTCAACATACTTGTCATTATGATGGACGTTGTTGCTGTCCACATAGCTGTTTTCTGTCACTCTAACAAGAACAGAATCGTGAACTTCTTTGGTTACGACAAGAGTGTCTACAACCTTTTCTTTAACGGTGTCTACTACCCTTTGCACTACAATTCGTTCAACAACCTCTTGTGACGATCTGCATCCGGAAACCGTCAACGCTGTTGCGACAAGCAATAACAATGCAGTTCTTCTCATCATATCAATCCAAGAGTGTTATACTTCTTTAACGTCACCTTACCATCGGCACTTTTTTCCCATTGAGGTGCGATGTCGCTAACAACAATCTCAACACGTTCTGCCCTTGCCTTGGCTTTTTTCACCATGTCTGTAAGCTCGACCATGTATTTCTTGCCGTTACTAAGGCGGCCGACAATATTATTCTCCCCGACCAAAATGCAACCCTCAGTATTGTTCTCATTCACTCCATTGTGAATAAGGATGCCGGTGAACGCTGGCACGTCTTTTAACAGAGGGACATCAATGCCGTACTTTGACCACCTGTGGATGCTCACAAGGTATCGGCCCATAGGTATTGCAGTTTTTCCGTAGACCTTCAACTTCTGGTTAGTGACCAGTGGCAGATTTTGATTCAGACCCCTGTCCTTATCCTCCAGAGTGTCACAAAACTTTTTACCGTCAACATACAGCCTACCTATAGTGTAGCTGTTTTTCTTTGCGATTCGATGAACGTAGATTAGCATTCTTTTTCTCCTTTCTGCATATTCTCTTGCACAGGACAACTGGCATTGGGGTTGTCGCGAAGATATTTGCACATATAACTTGTCATAATGGCATTGCGGAGCTTGATATACTGATCTCGAAGTTGCTTAACTTCTTCTTCAAGCTCCTTGAGGCGGTCTTCCACCCGCTTGGTGTATGTCTCATAATTATCCACAACAGAACCCTCGGCTTCGGCCCTAGCCTTCTCTTTGGTAGACTTTGCTGTCAGCAGGTCTCTAAGCAAGGTGCCTCCAAGCAAACCTCCTACTAGGCTTAATACTGATGTGATGATAGTCGTATAGTCCATTATCTTTGTAGTTTACGTCTGCAAAGATACACAGAAAAAACGGAATAATGCAAATAACGTGTACAATTTACACGTTATTTACACATATTCTATTGATTTATAAGGATGTACAAACCAACATTTTTTATGGATTCGACATGCACTGAATCAGAATAAGAATCACTTACTAGAATAGTACCACCAAACTTTGCTGGTATCAGCGGGGAAATCATCATCATGAAACCAAAACTCTTTGGCCATAGACAGAAGGACAGCTTTGTCGGTACAGGACCTAGCAAGGTCGTGAGCAAACCCATTTGCACCAACATAGGCATCCCACGCGACTTCTTCGCTGTTTGGCATGTCACTCACCATTTCAACAGCTTCATCGTATGATATGACTTCACCGACAACATGGGTACCATCGTTAGCGTAGTGGTGCATACCCTCGACTTCATCCTTTGCCATCTGCTCGCTAAAATGAGGGCCATACATCATTTCGTACTCATGGCGCAGGAAATCTTTTGCTATGTCGGGTGCAACCTTGTTGACCAATTCGACAAGCTCGCTAACGTTCTCAACCGACTGCCACATTATTGCCTCAGACTTTTTTGGAGCATTTCTTACCAACTCTAGATAGTTCATTTGAGACCTCCTTTCATCCTTTCCAAAAACTCCGAAAACGATTTCGTCAGCTTTTCTACGTTATTCTCCAACCCCTCCAGCCTGTCGTTAAACTCGCTGCGCTCTTTGTATTCTTGCGAATACTCTTTCAGCAGCTTCTCGCTCTTCTCTTTTGCTTCCTTGTGGTACGGCATCATCGACAAGGCCTGGTCGCTGTTCGAGTAGATGCTCTCTAGTTCCCGCGCCACGCACTCGCGATTGGCTGTAATCACTAGCGTTCCGGCATACCCCACCTCTGCCGAATCTTCCATGACATAGGTATCCACCTTTCCGTCACAGTCTATTGTAAGGTCTACCACCATCTTACCGGCACCAGGAAAATGGTTGTCAAAATGCGGTACGGGCGAGTTGGTAATCTTGCCAACCGCCACCGTCACATTCTTTCGGTCTATCACATATATCGGATAGCCTTGTTTTGTGTCCTTGAATTGCATAATTCTTTCGTTTTTCGCCACCGTCCCGTCGGATTCTTCCGATGAGTTTTAAGCTATTGTATCAGTGCAAGTAACTTTTTTAGCTGAGCCTCGGTTAGCGAGGTCGCGCCAAGCTGTAAGCCGTTAGTAAACACCTTTCGGAATTGATATACGCTTGAGCCTAAGTCCATTGTATTAGTTTTTTTAGGCAGAGCTCTCTGCTCGCTATCGGTTCTAAACAAGCTATCTTGCTCCATGAGGTTATTCGGTGCTACCCATACAGCATTCCCGTAGGTGCGTATCTCCATAATTTGAGACTTCATATTTTTATATTTCGCATAAGTCGATAGCTTCGTGTACCGAAATACTAGCCGAACAGCCGCTGTGTTTGTCAATTGCGTACTTCTTTGGCCGCCAAAGGACATTTCCGGAACGTTAATCAAGTTCCATCCGCTCCACCCGCCAAGAGCTACACCCGACCTAAGTACCTTCCAATTATCGTTTCCGGCTACTAAATCTCCATTAGTGAGGTAGTAAGCGTCGCATACGATTGTATGCCCGATAGTCGAAAGCCATATCGCGATTCTATCCAGTTGGTAGTATCTTTCGGCGGTCAAACCCTCGCCGTAGTCTGGAAAATTCCAAAAGGTTACGCGAGTTTGGCTGTCTATGTTAGTGTCTTCCGCAGAGTCCCCGCTCCTATTACCGCCTACGTATATGGTGTTACGAACGGGGTTAAAAAGATTGCGTCTTTCTAAATCGCTAGCGCCGTAGTCTGCCCATGTGAGTCCGTTGTCTTGCGAGGTTTCTATGCGTATTTGGTTGGCGGGCATGAATGCCGCGTGATTAGCTCTTGTAATGTTGCAAAATGCGGAATCTATGACACCGAGCGCCCCCGCGAAGCTCTCGGAAGAACTTCTAACGATTTTACCCACAGTTGTCGAAGCTGTTCCGGTGGTCTGTCCATCCATCACGTTAAACTCAACCACATCGGAAGCGATCTCAACGCGAATATGATGTCCTCCCGTTATTTTTTCTACGTATACTTGCGGTGACACTCCGTCATCGCCTCTCTCGCCTTTGTCGCCTTGGTCGCCTTTATCGCCTTTATCGCCTTTGTCACCCTTTGGTCCTTGGATGCCTTGTTCGCCTTGGGGTCCGGGGTCTCCTTTGTCACCTTTGTCGCCCTTAATAAAGGCGGTGCTAAGGTTGAGTTCTGCGGAGAATGTGGTGACTGGCGAATCGGATAGTATAAGGTTGATGTCGTGCCTTTGCAGGGTGAGGGAGGCATCGTGCGATATGGGGTTGGTGGAGACTTGGGAGTCGAGGTTGTGGGTGGTAAATGTCAGTGTTGCCTTCATAGTTCTGTCTCCTTTCCTATCCTCGATGCCATTACGTTCAGCTGCACCTTGTCGCTGATCGAGACGAACTCTCCACCCTCAGCCTTGTACAGCATTTCACAGGTGTATGCCCCCGCACGCATCTGTCGGGTGCGCTCTGCAGTGATAATGGCGACATAGTGGGTGCTATCGAGCTGCGCGAGCGTGCCATCTTCGCTGCGCAGAAGTATCTTTTCGTTGGCGGTCTGCCCATAGATGCCGAGAGCTATCTCGCCATCAGCAGGCTCGCTGAGGGCGATTGTCACCCCCAGCGTCTGACCTTGCTTTATTTCGTTTTTCTGCATTATTCGTTAAAAATAAATTCTTCAATCTTGAGGGTGTCGAGAACCTCGGAAAGCGAAAGTTCTTCGGTTGTATGACCGAGGTTGAAGCCCCAGTGATTGAATCCATCACCACCAATGAGCGCATCGACCATATCGGAGTAGATAACGAGACCTCCATTGCTGTTGACGTTGGTAGGAGTGCGCACTCCGAGAGGATTGGTTTCGCCCAGGAATTGGTCGCCTATGGTAGTATAGATGCGGACGATGTTAATGGGAGAACCGTCCAGCAAAGTCACGCGAATTTTGCGATTGAGCGCAATGAGGTTGGTGACGGTACAGAAGCGGTTGTATGTGTTGCCGCCCTCGGCAGGCGATACGATGCCATCGGAGCCGCCAGAACCGCGATAAGAATTTTCAAGCAGCGGATTAGAATCAAGGAAGGACTGTGTTATATCCTCCCAATGACCCACTGCATTGCTAGGAATGTCGTAAGACACCTTGATTTTAGCAGCTACTGCTGGCGAACCATTTTTTGAGTATATGGCTACTGACTTTGCATTATCCGGAATAACGATAGGCTGATTTTCGCAGTTGGCATTGTTTTTGGGCCGGAAATACGAAACAAAAGAAGAAGTTGTGTAAGAGCTATCTCCATTGTAGAAAGCACCCATTGCCGCTGAACCACTAGTAGCAGGAGAATAACCTGTCACATACATAGTCAATCCAACCAAAGGACTCAAATTTGGCATTCGAAGCAGGGTGGCACCAGCAACTGTAGTCGTTGTCTGCTGGCCAGAAGTTTGAACGTAATAGCCTGGGCGAAACGTTCCATTTAAGTCTAATATATCGGTTTTTCGCACCGTGGTTTCGGCAGAACCTCCACCACCAGAAGTTACCTCTTCCCAATCTCCATAGGTAAACTTCAATGCTTTCAGTGCCTGAGCTTGGGCGATGTAAGCATTATCGTCTTTTTCGGCCTTATCCATGCCGTAGACGACATTGCCCCTGCCTGGAATATTCACCAGGTTGACCCAGTCCAGCGATGGACGCAAGGTGTCGCCATAGATAGTGCCTTCGATATGAAGCACCTCCATGAGTTTCATGGTAGCGAGATAGGCTGGCACTAGCGAACCTAAGCCTTCGCCCATGTGGTAGCCATCATTAGCTGCCATGCCTCCATAAGTACCTCCATACTGGTTGAGGCTGGTTTGGCGAGCATACTGAATTGCGATGCCGCACTGCAAAACGAACTCGACAGGGGTATTGAGCATCACTTTTTTTGCGCTGGCAACCTGCCCGCGCATCATATCCTCGGATGTTTGGAAATTGGAATCGGGGTCGGTGATTACGTCGGGGAATCGTCCACTTCCGTCCATGCTTGCCTGTGTGATGAGCCAACCGAGCTTCACATTTCGATTGCGGTTGAAAATCTTGCGGCAAAGGCTGTTGAGGTATGGCTGGTAGGTGTCGTATACGGGGCTGTTCATAGACATCTGCTGAAGAAGCATTACATTCCAATCCTCGGCGTTGATGGCCATGTCTATTGTTGCATTGGCAGTTTCGCCCCAAGCAGAATCGCCTTTCTTGATTTTGTAGAAGGTATAAGTTGCGGAATTGCCATTCCAAAAATCCAAGTGCTGTTGCAAACTGCAACCTGGATAGTATAGGATGCCGAACACCCAATCGACATTGGGAGCGGCCTTATCCAACAGGAATGGAACATGTGATAGGCAGTCGCACGCGTAGGAGTTGCCAAAGGAAAGTACATACATTTTTTTCGTATGCCGAGAATCGACAGCGGAAACCTTGCTGTCGATTTCGGTTTTAGTGTATGTATCTGTTGGAGTGGAACCAGAACCGCCACCAGAACCGCTACCAGAACCGCCAGCGGTTTCGGCAATTTTCTTAATCTCGTTCATAGCGCCTACTAATGAATTTTTCTCTGATGTATCAAGATTATTCAAGTCTCCAACATCAGATTTTTGCGCAAACAATTGCCTTGTATCTTCTGATAGCTTGGATGGAGTGATAGCACCATCTTTAATAGACAGACCATTAATCGGGTCTTTGAAAATAGTTTCATTGTCAACTCTGATAGGTTCCGAGCTTCCACCATCAGCACTACCGGAAATAATTGTTCCCATAATTTTTATGATTTAATTTAATGCAAAGATACTAAAAAAAAACGATATGTGTACAGTATACACGTTATTAATTTATTCGAGCAAGCGTAATTGTCTCACTTTCACGGCATGTAGTATCGTCACATACCTGTACTTTGTTTCCGTTGAAAGTGTCAACAAGCTGATTCATATTGGCCACAAGCTGCCTAACTCTAGTGGTATTTGTGGCTGATGATTGAGCATTACGCTTTCTGTACTGAGGGTTATTCATGGCCGGAACAACGTCTGCCAGCACCTCCAAGTGAACATCCCTCATGGCCCAGTTATTTCCGAGCTTATTTTTCTTCAACTTGTGGATAGATTCGAGAGTAAACCTGTATTCGCCTGTCAGCAAATTGTGTTCCACCCTAGACACCCTTAATTTAGCCTCATAATTGGTCGTGGACGCGAAAAATCGGCTGTCAGATATTTTGATATAGCTACCTGCTTTAATCGCCTTTAAAAGGCTAATATTGGCTTTTGAAAACAAAGGGTCAATCGTAAGGTCGTACCGATAACTGACCTGCTTTACATCCTCAAACCTTTCCTTTGCCTCGTACCACAAATCTTCTTCGGCTCGCTGGTAATATTCGTAAGGAAGGAATATATTTGTCAACTTGAAGTGGTCGCCAACAGCAAAACGGAACGGCTCACCGGCAACTGCATCTGAACTTGGTAACTCGGTCTCTGTTTCGTCTTGAAATGGGATAATCGTGAACAAACCATGAATTTCACCATCAACCATAACCTTCTGCCAGTTCTCCGATAGGTCAAACTCTGTTCCGGCCAGCTTTCCATCAATGAATGTAATCTTGGCCGGAGTGCTGGAATCGACAAGATACTTGGTTTGGCCAGCCAATGCCATTTGGTTGTAGACAGAAGTACTTGCGTTTGTCAGCGAAACAAACTCGACATAAGTTTCGGGTGCCGGACGTATTCCGCCAGTAGTAATAAGGACAATCCACCGAGAGAAAGCAAAGTTGCCTTCCGACAAACCTTGCTGATCCATATACTGGTGATACTCGTCCGTTCTATTGTATAGGTGGCACCACCTTACATAATCATCCATGTCAAGGAAGAACTGACCATTGATATAGCACCATTCTTTCAAGTCACTATAGTACTCATCAGACGCATCGGGGACATGCCAAGTAGCCTTGAGGTCGAATCCAATGTACGCGTTAAACTGGGTCCTTCTGTCTGTTCCTAGGCTTATAATTTCACCAGTAAAGCTAGGGTGAATATCGTCCGACTGCCACGTATCTTCAATTACACCATAGCGTTCGACTAACGAACCATCCTCCATATAGCGTTGGTCGTCACTTCTAATGCCAATCATTTCTGAATTTGGAGCGACACTGGTGCCATCGCTGAAAGAGTGTTGATACTTGTTCTTTCTCAATAGCGGGAGCTGTAGTCTGCCAGCATATCCCCTATAGCTGCTCTTGACATTATCGGTACCACCTTCGACAAACAGGCGGGTGATTAACGTACCATCATCAACCTTGCTTTCTTTGAGCTGGAATAGTCCGTTACCCTTACCATAGGAGAACGGAACATCATTAACAGCATCCGAGTTTCCGGCACCAACAGTTATGACGTTGATTGTTCTTCCATTATCCTCGCGCTGAGTAACGGTAAACTCAGTGTCGAAATTACCTTCACTACAAATAGACTGTAGTGCAGTCAAACAGTTCTGACGCGAAAACGATATTGTCTTATACTCAGAATTGGGCCAATTGGGCATGTTTTCGTCTTCATCGTCATTCCCACACTCCCATTCCGGAGCATCCAAACCACGATTCATGTTGTTCACGATAGTACGAATGAACCCATCCAGCTTGAACGTCAAATCGAATGTGGCGGTACTGCTTCTTCCGTACATATCAGAATTGCGGTACTGACGCTTGATAAGGTCGTACATCGGGCCATAGAACACAACTTGATACTCGAATCTTTCTTCTCCATGACGAACAACGTCTGCCATGGAACGAATAGAGTATCGGCAACCGTCTATCACGCAGTAGTCACCAACTTGAAACTGGATATAGTCGAAGCTGACTATCGTCATTTGAATCGTGTCTTCTTGCATCAAAGTTGTCTTCTTGATGCAAGATGTGATGCTTCTAAGAGGCTTTTTCGAGAACAGGTTTACTGCATTGGTTTCGAACGTGCCATTGACAGATGGACGCTTCTGATAAATTACAATCTGCTCCATACAACAATATCATTTTTCTCATTATCATCGATACCAAAGGAGGTCTGCAAATCAGTCATGTCCTCAACAACACCATGGATAATGATGTCGTGCGAACCTTCTTGATAGAAGTGGCGCACAAACAATCCAGTGCCGGACAGGTCGCATGACGTGTTTCTGTGCGACCAGTTGACACCATCTGTACTGATTTCGCAACCTTCGTTGACATCATCCCAAGTGACATCAAACATCTTTCTGCTGGTAACTCGGAACATCCCATAGCCATAACCTACATGACGCAACACCACCTTGACAGGACTAGGCTCGATAAGTGTGATTGAGAATGTTCCAACCATCGTTTTCTGATTCCACGTCTTATCTATCTCAACGCTGTCTTGCAGATACACATCATACACAAGCGGCTTTGCGCTGGACGCATAAATAACGGACAGGCGGTGGAAGCCATCGCGCTGGAACACGGCAAGGAATCTGCGAACCTTCTCAACAAATTCAAAGTTATCCTTTGCCTCAATAAAGCAATCCAGCTTAATCTCCCTTGACTCGAACCGAGTGTTTGACAGGTCTACAACGGTACCATGGTAATCCGGATAATCCACCCCTACCCTTTCCTTTGCCTGTAATCCGTCAATGAGTCCGTCACTGCCGGACACATATACAGAGTAATCGCTAAAGTTGACACCATCGATTATGTAGTCGACATCATCGCCAAAACTTTGCATAGACACAATCTCACTGGGAGCCAAAACCCTGTTGTAGATTCTTATCTCATCAACAGAGAAATTCTGAGAGCCAACAAGCGTATCACTGATTGACCAAAAAACAGGGTCTTGCACAATTGGGTGCTCAAACACCTTTTCAGTATTCAGCCAGAAACTAACGACACCGACCTGTCTGTCATATACTAGCGCGATAAAATACCATTCCCCAGCATTGACGTGACACTGGTGCGAAATAGTCTCGTCACTTGTCAGAACAGAGAATCCAATCGTGTCAGCCTTAACCTTGACAAAGCACGTTATAGTCCAAGGCTCGTTATACACTAGGTGGTCCTCACGAACACTGAGAGAGGCTGTCCTTCCATCGGTGTCTTCGATATGTATTGCCTTGCCGAACACGGCATCTGTTGTGAATGTGGCACCACTGGCAGACAGGACACCATCAGACTTGGCTGTACGCCACAACGAATAGTCATAAGCTCTATCCTCATTGTCGTCGTCACATGGGATATGCAAAACCAATTTTTCGTTAGATATTCTCATTTCCAAAATGTTTATTCTGTTATTCCGAACGAAAGCATAGGATTGTTCCGATTAGGATGCTCCACCCGCTGGCGAATGGTCCTAACGTCAGACTCAATGTTTGCCAGGTGGTTCTTCATTTCGATTTGGGCCACCAACGACTGACGCAGAACGCTGGTAGACTCAGCTTGATTGATGATAACTGCATTCAGTCTTCCAGCTATGATGCCAGCAGTCTCTTCTGATACATTCTGACTGGAACCAGTCAGAGTGTTATCACCAAGCGCGAAATCTGTAGAGCTAAGACCGGCTTCATTGATAGCGGCAATGCCGTTATCGTATATTTCCTTAACCTGCCTCTTGATGCCCTTCAAGATGTCAGCACCATTCAACAGTTCTTCATAAGACAACTGGCCATCGCCATCTGTATCGATGCTGTCAATTGCCGACTTAACCTCAGCTAGGATTGGCTCAATGATTAGCATCTGCCTAATCATGTTATAGACCATTTGGTCCACACTCTTGTTAATCTTTGCGAATGCCAAATCAACATTGGAACCCAATTGGCCAAGGATGTCAATCCAGTCGTTGACGATTCCGTTAATGTCGGTACCATACAGGGCAGTTACCATGTTTTCGACACCATCTGTTAGTGCAAGCTCAGTCTCCTTAATTTTCGTTCTCCACTTGTCGCGTTCCTCATCATTCAGAGACAAGTCATAGTATAGCTTATACAGTTCGATCAGCGCCTTCAACAGATTTTGTTGCGCATTGAAGTACTCTAGGGAATTAGTTGATCCGCTTTCGTACAGACGTTGCAACTCAGCAATGGCCGCGTCTGCCTGTTCATCGATCTGCGAACCGACCCAGTTAATGTAGTCAGCAACATCAGACCAAATATCGCCCATTCTGGTTGCTTCTTCACGATAGAACAAATCATCCAACTTGGAAGAATCGAGAATAGAGCTACCGAATGGATTTGAAGCAGACTTGTTTTCTCGAAGGATATTCTTGACATAGTTCCACAGGTCCGGCCCGCTGTGCATCCCAGTCGCTTTATCTGTATTGTACTGATTGAGCAAATCCAGCGTAGACTTGGCAAAGTTCTTGTAGTCCAGAGACGTGATTGTTCCAGCCAATGAGCTAATGGCACTAGCCATGCTGTCGATTGATGCAGATAGCTTATCAGAGCTTTCCTTCACACTATCTGCAAGTGCTTGCTGTGCCTTTGCGTTGCTGGACATGATTTCTTTAATGGCACTAATTCCACCGCCTAGGACACCGCCAATCAGCGCACCCCAGCCGCCACCAATGCTGGCTCCCATGGATGCCCAACTTGCTGCGCTTTCAAGTACATTCGACACACCTGCCACGGTCTTGGCTGTGTCTTTGAGAAAGTCATTTTCCGACACCTCGGCAAGCTCAGTCAAAGCACTGCTGAGGGAAGCGACAACTTGCGAAAACTGAGAGAACACATCTTTCACATGGTCAGTTCCTCGGGCCACCTTTTCAAGATTACCTTCAATCCTACCATCGCGAATATCCTTGAATGCGTCAGCAATGGTATAGCTGTACTGTCCCATCTGCTTGATGGAGTCAGTAACATCGTCAATTCTGCCCTTTAAAGCCTTTAATTGCTCTTCGGTGATATTTTGGTTGTAGGACACATTAAACTCGCCTAAGGACATCGTTTTGATGCGTTTTAGCTGGTTTATCGCGTCCTTGATTGATTTGGTATTGCTTTTGCCGGAGAAAACATCAGAAAACAGGTTCTTGATGAAGTTTGTATCAACCTCACGGAGCTCCTGCTTCATCTTCTGTTCAACTTGTGATGCAATGAAATCCTTTCCTTGTTCATGTAACTTGCGAATGTCGCTAAGGTACTTGCCTTCAATCTCTGATCTTACTTTGGCATAGTCCTTGTATGTCTGCTCAAAACTATGATGTATCTCCTTACTTGTGTCTTCGGCCTGCTGGCGAAGGCTCAGTATGATATTGTTCTTTTCAATGTCGGAACCTGCAACAGTCCTTATGTCTTCCAGCCTTTGGGTGATTACAGACAGTTTCGATTCAAGAGATGGAGCATTGTCCAGCATTTCTTGAGTCTCTTCATTGAACAACTGCAATGAAGACTTCTTGCCGTTGTATTCATTGCTTGCATTGTACAGACTTTTCAAATACGCATTGTCGCTGGCCTTTCTGTCAGTTATGCTTTCGTACTTTGCAATCTCAGAGTTGAGCCATTCTTCATAGCTTTTTGTAGTGTCGACCACACTGGCAAAGCGTTCTTTGGCTGATTCTACACCCATTGTGTCTGCCCAATCGTAAAAACTCTCATAGGCAGTCTTCATTCGGCTTACTTCTTTCTCAGTGGCCGAAATCAAACTTTCATCACGATTACGCTGTGCATTGGTACGCTTGTCCGAAAACATTTTTTGCTCTTCCGGACTAAGGGTATTGCCAAGGCCAGCTTCCTCGCGCTTTTTCTTCAATTCGCGCTCTTCCTTTTGAACTGATGCTATCTCCTTCTGATAAGCAGCTTCGACCAACTTGATCTGTTTCTCTACACCATCAACCATGGTCTTTGCATCCTCCAGCATCATTTCTGCCAGACGTTCTTGTGCAGCATCATTATAATCCTTTAGTGCCTTCTGTCTTCTCTCTAGGGCAGCAAGCTCTTCTTTACTGAGATTTTCAGCATTGGTGTTAGAGTTTGTGTCTGGCATGGTAATACCGCTGTCCTTAGATATTCTGCTTATCTCTTCTTGAAGGGCAACCACCTCCTTCCGCTTCGCTTCAACAGCTCCTTCAAGTTTTGAGACTTCTTCATCTTTAATTTCGTACCGCTTCTTACCTTTCCAGTAGTCCTTCCAACTAAGTTTAAACTCTCTCGGATTCTTTGCCTTTGTGTCTTGCAACTGCTGATCGAGGTCTGCCATTTCTTCAACACCCCTCTCTGCCTTCGCCTGCAGGAACAGGATTTCTACATAGTCTGCTGCTTTTTGGGTGATAACATCGTACCATTGAGCTAGGGTATTGTACTTGCCAAACACGTCACCATATTTAGCGTTTAACTCGGCCACCTTTGAACCTTCCTCACCATGGGCATCGATTATCTTCTTGATTTCCGATGCTTGTACTGCCAGTTCTGACTTTGCCTTAGATGCGTTCTCATAAAGGGCGCGTTCCTCTGCTTGCAAAGCTCTGGCCGATTCTGCCGCTTCCTCTTGCTTGGAGCGCAGTTTGCTGAAAAGCGCAATTAGTCCAGCAATAGCAGCAGCGGCTAATCCGAACGGATTTGCCATCATCGCGCGGGTAAGGTTCTTGAATGACAGCGTTACCAGTTTGATGCCACGATTGAACAGTTTTGCTATATTTAGGCTTTTCTTCTGCACGGCAAGGTTTGCAGACATGGCGGCAGTATTCTTGGCTATAGCATTTCGTTCCATCTGCAACAAGGCAACCTTGGCCTTTTTTGCTAGATTGTCAAGCAAAGCAACTCCGGTGGCCTCTTTGTTAAGCACATTCATCATGATAGTGGCCGCTTTCCATGAGCCATAAACAACTGCAATGCGCTTGACAATATCAATGATGGGTACAAGATTTTCAACAACAGTAGTTGCGGCTCCAATGGCAGTACTGGCCAGTCCTTCCATGCTCTTGCCAATGTCGTTCTTTGCCACATCCCATGCGTCTTGAAGGTTACTTATCTGGCCAGTCAGCGATGCCGACTGCTTCTCCATGAGGTTGTAGAATTTGCCACCTTCGGATGATATTGACATTATGGCCTTGTTGAACTCTTCTGCACCAACCTTACCTGCTGTAACCAATTCACCCACTTCCGACTTGGCAACACCAAACTGCTTTGCCAATTCCTCGGCCAGCGGAATACCTCGGCCCATAAACTGGTGAAGGTCTTGGGTGAACATTCTGCCCTGCGTCATTGTGGTACCATACAGGTACACCAAATTATTCAATGGGATAGACAGTCCAGCCGCAATGTCGCCAAGATGAACTAGAGTGCTATTCACGTCTTCTGCCGCGATGCCGTAAGCCAACAGTTGCTTGGCTCCATCTGCTACACCCTTCAAGTCAAATGGTGTCCTGGCCGCAGTGTCAACAAGCTGATTCATCAATCGTGTTGACCTCTCAGCACTGCCTAGCATAGTCTCGAAAGCAATCTCCAGCTGCTGAAACTCACCGCGGGTACTGACAATAGACGATAGAAGGGCCGTGAATCCTGTACCTATAAGAATACCCTTAATGGCATCAGCTCCGTTATTGGCAAAGTCACGGATTGCATCCTCCATCCTCTCAGACTCAGATTCAACGTTCTCTGCCATTTGTTCTGTTCTCTTTTCAATGGCTTTAGCATCAGCATTAAACTCATCTACGTTAATACCTGCGCCAAATTCAAGGTCTCCGTCTATGCTTTTCATTTTTTTCGATTATTGAAAAATGCTTTTAATCCTTCGTTATCTACTTTCTTTGGCTGTGGCTTCTCCACCTTTTTCATTCTTGCAGAATCAGCCAACATCAGTTGCACGTTCACCCACGCTATCCCGCGAAGCAAGTAATCATACGTCCATCCGAAATGCTCTAATATGGCACCTCGCTGGCCCCATGGGGACCTTAGTCCGCAGAGTTGTTCTTCTCTATCCGTTTCGCTTCGCTCGGAGCTGTCGTACCCACTCCCATCATCAAACGAATAGAATGTTGAAAAGCCGCTGTGTCCTGCATGGCTATGATAACCATGACTAACTTTTTCAGCCTTGCGTTAGTGAGGTGGCTCTTGTAGAAATTCTTCCACCTTTCAATCTCTCTTTTATGCTTTCTCAAATCGGCACTGTTGACGGTAGCTATAGCAATAACCTCCATCAGCTCATCAGTATATTGAAGCATATAATCGTCTTGAGTAACAAGCATGATTTTCTCTTTGACAAGAGGGTCCCGCAATTCCAGCTCTAGCCGCTTGGACCTAATGGCATCAATGGTCTCAAGAAACAGTGGATAGATGCGTACATCGGCAACAAGAACCTCATGAATCTTGCCAGGATTGTTGGGGTCGGGGATTTCGGTCTTATTTATGCCTAAATCTCGCGGTAGCGACCTTTTTATCCGAAAGTGGGATAGTTTATAGGGAATCTTGTGTTTGCGCCTTAGAAAGGCTGATTCCTCTTTTCGTAGCGGTACATTGAACGTTACTCCTACCTGTTGCAACAGATTAATGGCCGCTATCTCCATTTGAAGTCTCTTTACATGGTCAAATTCTTCCTTTTCAGACATTACTCATCGGGCGGTCGGCCTGCAAAAGCAGACATATAC
>JAGHRY010000191.1 GCA_018066145.1 Candidatus Colimorpha merdihippi
GCAGAAGAATAATAAATAAAACACATATAACACAATGACAAACATTATCTTGACTGCAGTTTTGGTACTTGGCATCATTGGTGCCATCTTCGCCATTGTACTGTATTTTGTCGCACAAAAGTTCAAAGTAGTCGAGGACCCCAAGATTGATGAGGTGCTCGAAGTGTTGCCCGGCGCCAACTGCGGCGGCTGCGGCAAAGCAGGCTGCCGCGCAATGGCAGAAGCTTTCGTGAAACAAGGCAACATGGATGGTCTCGCCTGCCCCGCCGGCGGTCCTGCCGTGGCTGAAAAAGTGGCCGCTATCCTCGGCTGTGTTGCCGAAGTGGCCGAACCCCAAGTGGCTGTGGTACGCTGCAACGGCACTTGTGCCAATGCCCCCGCTAAAAACAACTACGACGGCATGAAGGATTGCGCTTTTGCCCACAGCGTTTATGCTGGCGAATCCGGCTGCCAGTTCGGTTGCTTAGGCTTCGGCAACTGCGCCAACGCATGCCAATTCGGTGCCCTCTCGCTGGACCCCGTCACCGGTATGCCCATCGTGGATGAAGAAAAATGTACCGCTTGCGGCGCCTGCACCAAGGCCTGCCCCCGCGGCATCATCGAACTCCGCAACAAAGGCAAGAAAAACCGCCGCGTGTTTGTGGCTTGCCGCAATAAGGAAAAAGGCGCCATCGCCCGCAAGGCTTGCAGCGCTGCCTGTATCGGCTGCGGACTCTGCGCCAAGACTTGCAAATTCGAGGCTATCACCATCGAGAACAACCTCGCTTATATCGATTTCAACAAGTGTATCGCTTGCGGCCAGTGCGTGAACGTGTGCCCCAATAAGGCCATCCATCCAGTCAATTTCACCCCTGTGGTACCCAAAAAACCTGCTCCTGCCGAGGCTCCCGCAACCCCTGCAGCTCCCGCAGCTCCTGCTCAACCTAGTACGAACGATAACACCAATAAATAAGACACGACGATGAAGACTTTCAAAATGGGTGGTGTCCACCCCGAAGAGAATAAGATTTCGACCAATGCCGTTATCGAGCAGATGCCCCTGCCCAAACAGGTAATCGTACTCATGAACCAACACCTCGGCGCTCCCGCCACTCCTATCGTGACTAAGGGCGATAAGGTGAAAGTAGGTCAGCTCATCGCCGAAGCCCAGGCCTTCATGTGCGCCAATATCCACTCCCCCGTGAGCGGCACCGTGGCCAAGATTGACGATTGCAAGGATTTCACCAGCTTGCCCAAAAAAGCTATCTATATCGATGTTGAGGGCGACGAATGGATGGAAACCATCGACCGCACTCCCGATATCAAGCGCGAATGCAACCTCGAACCCAAGGAGATTGTTGCCAAACTCAAAGAAATGGGTATCGTTGGTCTCGGCGGTGCCACTTTCCCCGCACATATCAAATATAGCGTTCCCGAAGGCAAAAAGGCAGAATACCTGATCATCAATGCTGCCGAATGCGAGCCTTACCTCACCAGCGACCACCGCGTGATGATGGAGCATGCCGAGGAAATCTGCATCGGCGTGAGCATCCTCCGCAAAGCTCTGGGCGTGCCCAATGCCTACATTGGCATCGAGAGCAACAAGCCCGAGCCCATCCGAGTGATGACCGAAATGGCCCGCCAGTTCGAAGGCATCATTGTGGAGCCTATGGTGGTGAAATACCCCCAGGGCGCCGAAAAACAGCTTATCAACGCCATCACCGGCCGCAAAGTGCCTAGCGGCAAGCTGCCTATCGACGTGGGCTGCGTGGTAAGCAATGTGGGTACCGCTTTTGCCGTTTACGAAGCCGTTCAGAAGAACAAGCCTCTGATTGAAAACATCCTCACCGTTACCGGCAAAAAACTGCCCAGCCAGCACAACTATCAGTGCCGCATCGGCATCACTTATAACGATATTATCAAGCATTCCATCGGCGCCCTGCCCGAAACCACCGGTAAGGTAATCAGCGGCGGCACCATGATGGGTAAGGCTATCAGCAACCTCGACGCCCCCACCACTAAGGGTGCCAGCAGCGTGCTGGTGATGGACGAGGCCGAAGCTCGCCGCAACCCTGAGACCAACTGCATCCGCTGCGGCAAATGCATGAACGCATGCCCCATGGGACTCGAACCTTACCTGTTCTCGGCGCTGGTGAAGAACAACCGCATCGAAGAGGCTAAGGAACACAACATCCTCGACTGCATCGAGTGCGGATGCTGCTACTTCAGCTGTCCTGCTAACAAACCACTGCTTGACGAGATTCGCCTAGGCAAGAATAAGGTACGCGCCATGATGGCCGCTCAGCAGAAAAAATAACAGCCACATTGGCGTTGGGAGCACTAGCCCCTACCCTTTATGGTTACATTTTTAACAAGAAACAACATTATATATTAA
>JAGHRY010000297.1 GCA_018066145.1 Candidatus Colimorpha merdihippi
ATTGTACAATGTGTTGGTGGTATTTTTAATAAAAAATAAACATAACTAATTCGAAAAAATGTATAAATTTGCAAGTCAAATAGATTGTTAAAAACCTTAATAAAAATCATCATTATGAACAAAACCGAATTAGTTGCTGCTATGGCTGAGAAAGCTGGTCTCACCAAGACCGATGCAGCCAATGCATTGAATGCTTATGTCGAAGTAGTAAAAGAAGAGCTTGCAAAGGGTGGCAGCATCAGCCTTATCGGCTTTGGCACCTTCAGCGTAAAGGAGAATCCTGCTCGCACTGGTCGCAACCCTCGCACCAAAGAAACCATCCAGATTGCAGCAAAGAAGGTTGCCAAGTTCAAAGCAGGCAAGGGTCTTCTCTAGTCTTAAGAAATTTCTAGCAAACGTACAGCGGGTCGCAACGATGTTGCGGCCCTTTTTTTTATGTGTGAATCTTGAGGAAGGAGGGAGGGATGAGGTGTGGAAAGCACTCAATATCACAGAATCAATGTTTTTCGGTATAGGGGTTGTTAAGATAATGTTACAAATTGTAATTGTAATATCTTTGTAATACGAAGGTTGTACTTTTGTGGCGTGATCGAATTCGACAAGATGTTGCGCAAAGTATTGAAAATGAATTTAAACTAATTCTAATTAACATGAAGAAAAACATTATCAAAACAATTGTATTTTCCCTCGTTTTGATGGGAACGCTACCGAGCAAGGGTCAACAACAAAAATCGCCCGACATGCAGTCGAGTTCTCCGATTGTCACCATTTTTGGTGATGTTGGAGCTGGTTTCAATGATAGCGGACTTTCGAATTTGGGCTTTAATTTGGATCGAGCATATCTTGGATATCAGTATAAACTGGGTACTTCATGGAAAGCAAAAGTGGTATATGATATGGGAAAAGGCGATGACAATTCGTTGCAGCGTCTTGGGTATGTTAAGAATGCCGAAATCGGCTATAGACATGGCCGATGGGGAGTAACCATGGGTCTTACTTCTACAACGCAATTCGGTGTACAGGAGAAATTTTGGGGGTTTCGTTACGTTTATAAATCGATGATGGACCAGTGCAAATGGGGTAGTTCGGCCGACTTGGGTGTTACTGCATCATATAAGGCTGCGGACTGGCTGAGTGTCGACTTAGCCATATTCAACGGCGAGGGATACAAGAAGGTTCAAGCCGACGATCAGTTACAATATGCGTTAGGTGCAACCATACAACCTGTGGATGGGCTTACCTTGCGCATATATGGCGACATGAAGACTTATAAGGATACTGTAAGCCAGCATAATGTGGCTCTCTTTGCAGGCTATAGAACCAAAATGTTCCGAGTAGGTGCCGAGTATAATATACAACTGAATCACGGTGGTTCGGAGGGCAGACGACTGCAGGGTATGTCGTTGTATGGCGCTGTGGCTGCGGGTGAACTGGGCGAAGTGTATGCCCGCTATGACCGTGGCGACTCCTTTGCCGAAGATGCTTGGCAGTATGGCCAAAACGGGCAAACTGCCATAGTTGGTTACCAGTACCATGCAAACAAGCTTTTTTCGTTTTCACCCAATATGCGTATTCACCAGGCTGCCGGCAGCGATGCGCTGTCGGTATACGCCTGTGTGAGCATGAAAGTGAATTTATAATATCAATAATGAATGAAGAATAACCATACAAATTATTGGCTGGTTAATAGTTACACATCAAATAAAAACGATTCTAACATGATGAAACATTTGAAAATGAAATTATCAGTTGTTGCTGTATCTGCTGTAATGGCCATGGGTTGCAACAATAATCAGAACACTGCCAACGTGTCGTGTTCGCTTTCGGGAGCTGGAGCCACTTTCCCTGAACCTTTTTATAGCATGGCTTTCGACAATTATGCACATAAGTCGGGTAACACGGTGAACTATGGTGGTATAGGTTCGGGCGGCGGCGTTCGAAATTTGAAAGATGAGATTGTGGATTTTGCAGGAAGTGATGCCTATTTGAGTGATGAAGAGATGGCCGAGATGGAGCCTGTAGTGCATGTGCCTACATGTATGGGTGCTGTGGTGTTAGGCATAAACCTGCCTGAGGTGGAAACGGTAAGGCTCTCGGGCGAAGTGGTGGCTGATATCTTTGCAGGCAATATCAAGCAGTGGAATGATGTACGCATTTGTGCACTGAATCCGCTGGCCAAACTACCAAACAAGGCTATTGTTCCTGTATTCCGTTCTGATGGCAGCGGTACCACCTTTGTGTTCACACACTATCTGAGCCAGGTGAGCGAGAGTTGGAGTAGTACCTATGGCGCAGCCAAGTCGGTAGACTTCCCTGTTGGCCAGGCTGCAAAGGGCAATCCTGGAGTAGCTAGCGTGGTAAGCCAAACACCTTATTCGATAGGCTATATCGGGTCGGAATATGCTTTTGCACAACAGCTGCCGATGGCCGTGATGCAGAATTCCAATGGCGAGTTCGTGAGTCCAACTGTGGAGAGTATCTCGGCCGCAGCTAAGGGCGATCTGCCCAGTGATACCCGTACTATGGTTACTAATTCCGATGCCAAGGGAGCTTACCCCATCAGTTGTTTCACATGGCTGATAGTTTATCAAGAGCAGCATTATGGTGACCGCACAATCGACCAGGCCAGAGCCACTGTGGACTTGCTGAAATACATGCTCAGCGATGCCAATCAGCAGTCTGCCCATCTTGTGGGATATGCTCCGTTGCCCAAGTCGATGGTAAAGACCAGCCTTGAGAGTATCAAGAAGATAACGTATGACGGAGTTGGTATTTTTTAGGCAATATTGATAGTTTAGATGTTCTTAAGCTTAATTGCTTAGACGTTGAATTGGCGACTAAGCAATTAAGCAAAACAATATATAACAAATATATATGAATACATTAAATAGCTATCGCCTTCGCTTAAGCGAGAAAATGTCAGATTTGACCATCCTAAGCCCGGATACAAGATTCAAAGGGCTTCTTTGGGCCGCAGCCTTGGTGGTCCCGCTGATATGTGTTGCAATGCTGCTCAGCCTCATCTCTGATTCTGCTCTTGCATTTGACGAATTTGGATTCTTCCGCTTTGTATTTTCCTCACAATGGAGTTATAGTCAAGGGAATGAGAATTATGGTGCTCTTCCATTCATTATGGGGACATTGGAGTCGACATTCTTGGCATTAGCTTTTTGTATACCCTTTTCGCTGACAGTGGCTTTATTTGTGGGTGAATATTACAGTGGACGCAAGATTGCTACCCTGTTCGGCACAATTACCGACTTGCTGGCAGGCATACCATCCATCATCTACGGTTTGTGGGGATTTTATGTGCTGCGCCCCATCGTTGTGGCACTTGGATTGTCGGATCAAGGGTCGTGCATACTTACTGCTTCGCTGGTGCTGGCGGTTATGATAGTGCCGTATGCGGCATCGCTGAGTGCCGAGTTTATCAAGATGGTGCCGGCCGAACTCAAAGAAGCCGCCTATGCCATGGGTGCAACTAGGGCCGAGGTGATGCGTACTGTGGTCTTCCCCGCAGCGGGGTCGGGCATATTCTCAGCTTTTATTTTGGCTATCGGCCGGGCATTGGGAGAAACTATGACGGTAACGATGCTTATTGGCAACACAAATCAGTTGCCTACATCGCTTTTCTCCACAGGCAACACCATGGCAAGTATCATTGCCAATCAGTTTGGTGAAGCCGATGGGCTGAAACTTTCGTCTCTTTTTGCCATCGCGCTCATTCTTTTTGCTATAAAGGCTTTGATTAATCTTATAGGTAAAATACTCATCCATAGAGCACAGAGGTGATGTTGAAGTTGTTGGTTTGTATTTGGTTTATTTGATTGCATGATCGTTGTCATAACATATTAACGTATGATTTCCGAAATCAACAGATCAACCCTCATTATACACTAAAAATTACATATTATATGGACAAATTGAAATTTAGAATATTCAAAAGTCATCTGCTACACTACTCGGTGGTGGTTCTGGCAGCCCTGATGGCTGTGCCTTTAGTTGCTATACTGGGCAAGGTGGCAGTGGAAGGATTTCGAAACTTGACTTTGGAATTCCTTTTTCAGCCGGCACCTACCACCTATGAGGCCGTGATGGCATCCGCTGCGGGTCATGCCATACCTGGCGGAATTTCCAACGGACTAGTGGGAACTTTACTTATGTTGCTTATGTCGTCGGCAATAAGTATTCCCGTGGGTATACTTAGTGGTGTGTTCCTTGCCGAACACCGCTCCACAGTTTTTGCCAAAGTGTCGAGTTACATGACCGATATCTTGCAGGGTACACCATCAATTATCCTAGGTGTAATAGTATATGCCTGGATTGTGATACCGATGAAGGGATATAGCGCTATTGCAGGGTCTATAGCGTTGTGTATCATGATGCTGCCACTTATAGTACGTTCTACCGAGGAAGCCGTAAAGATGCTATCGTCGAGCTACAAAGAGGCTGCACTGGCTCTGGGCGGAAGCTATTTCCGCACAGTGTGGAAGGTGCTGCTTCCATCCGCCTTTGGCCAGATATTCACGGGTGTGTTGTTAGCGGTAAGCCGTATTGTGGGCGAAACCGCACCGCTGATGTTCACTGCTTTGGGATGTGCCATCGTGCAGTGGGATGTGACGCAACCTATGTCAAGTGTGCCGTTGCTCATTTGGCAATTTTTCAACAATCCCACCTTGCAGCCATTGCTATGGAGCGCTTCGCTGGTATTGCTGGTATTTGTGCTGCTTTTAAATGTATCATCCAAAATTGTTACAAACAAATGGAAAATATAAACAATACAATTCTCGAAATTCGCGATTTATGTGTGGCATACACAGCCGACAAACTTTCTGTGAGCCACGTTAGTACTGATATACCCCGCAATCAGATAACCGCTATTATGGGGCCATCGGGTTGTGGCAAAAGCACTTTGCTAAGAGCCATCAACCGTATGCACGAACTGTATAGGGGTATACAGGTGAGCGGCGAACTGCTGATTGACGGTCAGGATCTATTGAAGATTAATGCCATGCGAGTGCGCCGTGAAGTGGGCATGGTGTTTCAGCGACCCAACCCTTTCCCCACGATGAGTATTGCCGACAATGTGTTAGCAGGTTATTCTTTGAACGGCATCCGACTCGAGAAATCGATGCGGCAAAGCATAGTTGAACAGAGTCTCAAAAGTGTAGGTTTATGGAACGAGGTGAAGGATTCTCTCACAAAGCGAGGAACCTTTCTCTCGGGAGGCCAACAGCAGCGGTTGTGTATTGCTCGAGCTTTGGCTTTGAAACCCAAACTGATACTGATGGACGAGCCTACATCTGCCCTCGACCCCATTGCTACAACCACTATCGAAAATCTGCTGGTAGAATTGAAGAACGAGGTGTCCATTATTATTGTTACGCATAATATGGGTCAAGCTAAGCGTATATCGCAGAAGTCGTTATTTATGTATTTGGGCGAACTGGTTGAAGGTGGTAGTACTGAGCAGATGTTCAGTGATCCGGCTGATCGCCGAACGAAATCTTATCTTTCAGGAAATATCGGATAATAGAAGATGTTATGAAACAGTTGAACATTGCTTTAGTGGCGCATGATGCCAGAAAGAAAGAATTTGTGGAATGGGTTGAGGGGAACGTTGGGTTGTTGGAACCTCACCGCATGTATGCTACAGGAACTACCGGTAGGTTGATATCTGAGATTACAACACCTGATGGTCGGCGGCCGTTTGCTGATCGCGTGGTGCGGTTGCTGTCAGGTCCTTTGGGAGGTGATCAGCAGATAGGAGCGATGATAGCCAAAAGGCGTATCGATATGCTGATTTTCTTCTGTGACAATTTGGTAATGCAGGGGCATCAGAATGACGTGTCGGCCTTAACTCGGCTGGCTTCGCTATACAATATTGCCTTTGCCACCAACCGTACCACAGCTGATTTGATTCTGTCATCAAGTCGCTTGATAGACGGCTATGAAGTGCAAGTGCCCCAATGTGTGGCAGACTATACCCATAGAGATTTGGCCGAATGTTTATGAGAAAAATGGAATAAGGCAAAAGATGGTGTGTGGCAAACCGGTATTGATTCCATTTTGTTGTCAGGCACGGTCGGATACTGCTTTGTAACGCTTGTATTAGTCAAAAAATTAGTTGGTTTGTGACAAAGTGACAATAATCGTGAGGCCGCCTCCCGGGGTTTCGGTAGCGGTGATGGCGCCGCCATATTGGATGGCAATATTTTTAGCGATTGCCAAGCCCAAGCCGGTGCCTCCTAATCGGCGCGACCGACTTTTGTCGACTCGGTAAAACCGTTCGAAGATATGGGGCAGGTGTTCTTCAGGAACACCGATTCCGTTATCTGAGAGTTTGATAATCAATCGGTCGTTGGCTTGCTTGACATCTACGAGGAAATAAGTTGCACCAGAGGCGTAGGCCAAGGTGTTGTTGAATATGTTTCGAAATAATGAGTATAGCCAAGAAGCGTCGCCGCATAAGGGTATTTTATCAGGAATATGAAGCTTAAGTTCGATTTTCTTCTCTTGGAACTGAGCCGATGTTTCTTCTTCGATTTGACGAAAGACTGCAGCTAAATCTATCTTGTTTTTCGGACGTTGAATCTCTGCTTGGTCCAGGCGGGTAAGGGTAGACATATCAGTAAGCAGGCTGCTCATTCTTCTGCTTTGCTGGTAACATCGTTCGATGAAAGTTTTCTGCTGAGCAATAGTTAATTCGGGATTAGTTACTAAAGTTTCGAGGTATCCTTCGATTGTGGCAGCAGGAGTTTTGAGTTCGTGTGCGGCATTTTCTGTCAGTTGGCGTTTTAGACGTTGTTTCTCGTTCTCGCTGCGGATCAGCTGGAATCGGAAATACAATGCCACCAGAAGCAGGCCCAGAATGCCGACAGTATAGTAGAAAAAAGTATAGTCGTGCTGCAGGGATGCCGTTAGTTCGGCAGTATAGGGAACGGAAGAGCGGATAATCCTATTGCCGAAGCGGGTAGCCGAATAGAAATGTTTTTCGCCATTTGTAACAGAAACCCGTTTTATGTCGTATCCGCTACCTTGCAGTAGGGCTTCTTGAATTTCCTTGCGTTGCAAGTGGTTTTCGATAGTGCTTACATTGCATTTTTCGCTATCGTAGAGAACGTTTCCTAGCGTATCGATGATTGTAACCCTGATGGAAGGGTTGCCATGGCCCATTAGAATCTGGTAATTGTTGAGCTGAAGTCGTGAGTGGAGAATATCGATTCGGAACGACCTTTCGCGTCCGTATTCATAAATACCAAAAACCAAAGTGGCCACAGCAATCAGAATGGTTGCGGTGATAAAGAAAATGTTGGTTGGCTTTTTGTTGGTCATCATCCTCTAAAGATATATCCGTATCCGAATTTTGATTGCAGGCATTCGCTGTAGCTGCATATTTTTTTTCGAATACGGGCGATGTTCACATCTACTGTACGGTCGGTTACATAATAGTTGGGCCAGATTGTTTGGAGAATCTTCTCGCGAGAAAACACTTGGCCCGGATTCGCCATCAGCAGTGCCAGCATTTCGAACTCGATTTTTGTGAAAGGCACGAGGTTGCCATCAACCCAGCATTCTTTACTCTCGAGGTTGAGCACAAGCCCTTTGTGCTTGATTATTTTTTCTGAATTTATTTCTCTTTCAGAACGTGATATTACGGCTTTTACTCGGGCTTTCACCTCTTTTATCCGGAATGGCTTGCACACGTAGTCGTCGCTGCCTAGAGCAAAGCCTTGCAGAATGTCGTCTTCCATTGATTTGGCTGTGCAAAAGATGATAGGAATCTGGGCTGTTCTGGGGGACGCCTTCAGCTCTTTGGCCCATTCGAAACCTGATTTCGGGCTCATCATTACATCGAGGAGAATGATGTCGGGTAGGTTGTCTCCTAATTCTATAGGAGCTTCGGATGTTTGAACGACATAGCCCTCCATCTCAAAATTCAGTTTGAGAATATCGCATATGTCGGGCTCGTCATCAACTATAAGAATTCTTTTTTTCATTGCGATAATAACGCAAAAAAAGTGTTTTTCATATCACCGAAGCTGATTGTTACAAAAATGTAACAAAAGAGGAACAATACGCTGGGCAGAGCGATGAGGGAATTTGCTTGCGATAATGAATTATTGTGTGTGGGGGTCTAGCGTGAATGGGAGTCGATGAGGATGGTGACGGGGCCGTCGTTGGTGAGAGATACTTGCATGTCGGCACCGAATTGTCCGGTTTGGATGTCTTTGCCGAAGAGCTGAGATAGACGGGCGATGAATTTGTTGTACATAGGGATGGCGAAGTCGGGTTTGGAGGCTCTGATATAGCTGGGGCGGTTGCCCTTGCGGGTGCTGGCCATGAGGGTGAATTGGCTCACGAGGAGAATGTTGGCGTCGGGCACCTGGGTGATGTCGAGGTTCATGATGCCTTGGGTGTCGTTGAAGATGCGGAGTGCTACAATCTTGCGGCAGAGGTAATCGATGTCGTCATCGGTGTCGGCGTCCTCGATGCCGAGGAGGATGAGCATGCCGTAGCCGATTTGTGATTTGAGAGAGCCGTTGATGGTAACTGAGGCTTGAGAGCAGCGTTGTATGACGATTCGCATGAGGAAGGGCGATTAATGATGGTGATATGTGAAGGGTTAACAGAGAACAGGCAAAAGATGATACGTTCGTTATTGAGGCGGGTGCCGCCGGACGCTAGCTGCCGATTACTGACAGCTTGGCGAAAGCGAGGAGGAGGGTTTTTTGGCCGATGTTGTCGAAAAAGACGATAGCTTTGCGGTCGTTGCCGGAGCCCTCGACAGAGAGCACCTTGCCGGTGCCGAATTTGGCGTGAGCCACTTGCATGCCCACCTGGATGGCGTTGATTTCGGCCGGGGGATTCATGGCAGTGGGGCCTTTGGGAGCGGGAGCTGCTTTGGGCTGAAGCCTGTGAGCCTGGGAATCGGGAGAGGACTCCTTGCGTTTGAAACTGCGCTGGGTGTCGGGCGACCATTTGACCCCTTTGATGCCCGAGAAAGCGCGAGGGAGTTCGCCCACTTGGGGGAAGGCTTTTTGGGAGCGGGGCATTTCGATGTATTGCGGGTCGACCTCCTCGACGAAGCGGCTCATCTCTTGGCAAGAAGAGCTGCCATATTGGTAGCGGGTCATAGCGTAGGAGAGGGTGAGCTGTTTTTCGGCGCGGGTGACGGCGACGTAGAACAGGCGGCGTTCCTCTTCGAGTTCTTGGCGTGAAGAGATGGACATGATGGAAGGGAAGAGGTTTTCTTCCATGCCGACGACATAAACATGGGGGAATTCGAGGCCTTTGGCGGCGTGGATGGTCATCATGGAAACCTTGTCGGCATCCTTGTCGTCGCCCTTGTCTTCGGAAGTGAGGAGGAGCACCTGCTGGAGGAATTGGTCGAGGGTGCGGATGGTGGGGGTATCGGGGGTGGCGTCGGGGGCGAATTGGTCATCTTTTTCGCAGAACTCCTGGACGCCGTTGAGGAGCTCTTCGATGTTTTCTATGCGGTTAGGGTTGTCGGGGTCGTCGTCGTTGCGCAAGAGAGTGATGATGCCGGAGCCGTAGACGATCTGTTTGGCCAGATCGTAGGCGTTGATGGAGGGGAGAACGGCCGAGAAACGGCGAATCATCATGATGAAATCGGCAATTTTCTGCATGGTGCCGCTATTCAGGCCGAGGCCGAAAGAAGGGAGGTTTTCGAGGACGGTCCAGATAGCCACATCGTTGTCGGCGGCGGCCACGCGAATTTTGTCGAGGGTTGTTTGGCCGATGCCGCGAGCGGGGTAGTTGATGATGCGCAGGAGGGACTCGTCGTCGTAGTTGTTAACCACCAGGCGCATGTAGGCGAGGACATCTTTGATTTCCTTGCGGCCGTAGAAAGAGAGGCCTTGGTAGATGCGGTAGGGGATTTCGGCGCGGCGGAGAGCTTCCTCGATGGCGCGAGACTGGGAGTTGGTGCGGTAGAGGATGGCGAAATCTTTAAAGGGAAGATCGTGGCTGAGATGAGCGTCGTGGATGGATTCGGCCACCTGCTTGCCTTCGTCGCGTTCGTCGATGGCGCGGAGCAGGCGGATGCGGTTGCCTTGAGCGTTGTCGGTCCAGATTTCCTTTTCGATTTGTTCGACATTCTTGGCGATGACAGAGTTGGCGGCGTTGACGATAACCTTGGTGGAACGATAGTTTTGTTCGAGCTTAAAGAGGTGGAGAGTGGGATAGTCGCGACGGAAATTGAAGATATTCTGGATGTTGGCGCCGCGGAAAGCATAGATGCTCTGGGCGTCGTCGCCCACAACGGCAATGTTTTGGAAGCGTGCTGCGAGTTTTTTGATGATGAGGTATTGCGAATAGTTGGTGTCTTGATACTCGTCAACCATGATGTATTTGAATCGGTTTTGGTATTTGAGGAGCACATCGGGGAAGTCGCGGAGGAGGATGTTCATGTTGAAGAGCAGATCGTCGAAATCCATGGACATGGAGTTGCGCAGGCGCTGATTGTAGATTTTGTAGATTTCGGCAATCATGGGCTTGTGGGAATCCTTATCGGTTTGCTGGATTTCGGGGTTGGCGGCATAGTCTTCGGGGCCGAGGAGGTTGCTTTTGGCCATGGAGATGCGGCCGAGGACAAAGCTGGGGCTATAGGTCTTTGGGTCGAGATTGAGGCCTTTGACGATTTGCTTGATGGCGGACTTGGAGTCGTCGTTGTCGTAGATGGTGAAGGTGCGGATGTAGCCCAGCTTCTCGGCTTCAGCGCGCAGTATGCGGGCAAAGACGGAGTGGAAGGTGCCCATCCAGATGTTGCGGGCCTCGTTGCCAACGAGTTTGATGATACGTTCCTTCATTTCGGCGGCAGCCTTATTGGTGAAGGTGAGGGCGAGGATGTTGAAGGGGTCGACGCCTTGGTCTATCAGGTAGGCGATGCGGTGTGTGAGGGTTTTGGTTTTGCCCGAGCCGGCACCGGCGATGATCATCACGGGGCCTTCGGTGCAGGCGGCTGCTTGGCGCTGGGAGTCGTTGAGTTGGCTGAGGATATCCATGTGTTATTTATTAAAACCTTAAAAACGTGGTTTGTGCTCTTTTATTGCTCAGAAAGAAAATCTAATAATTATAATGAATACGTTTTTTTAAAGAATGATTGTATTCTCCACACAAGTTCTCATTGCATCGGATTTGGAATCCGTTGATACTTCTTATTAGGATTAAAAATCCGATAAGCAATGTTCCTTTTATTGAATATTCATGTGGATTATCAAATCCGTATAGTAAACTATGACGGATTATAAATCCGCCACAACGGCACATCCGCAGGGTCTGATTCCCCATTATCACCCTAATGCTAAATTTGGACCCAGGGTTCTTGAATTCTCTTGAGAATCGATTTGGGGTATGACGCACCGATAGGAAATCCCATAAGGTACTCTCCATTTTTGGGACTTGGTCTTCCGAACACTGCAACGAAATTTCTGCATCCTTGGTGCTTCTGCATAGAAGGGGTGCTATAATTTGCAATGGTTGTAGGTGTATGGACCAGACCTTGTATTTCGGGATGTTCTCGAGTAATCCAAGTTTCTTGTTTTTCAAACACTCTGTCCAATTCTTCTTCGGATACATTAATATTAAAGGTGTCAACATCCTTTACGTGCCGATTGACCAAGACCCGAAATGCAGAAGCCGCAACAAATGGTGATTGAGCGTTTCCGATGGCTTTAAGTTGCTTGCCTCTAGCAATATTTTTTTCGGGATAGTCAAACTCGTCAATGTTCTTGGTCCAGTTGTCTACTTTTAGTTTAGCCTGGGGAACAATGTGCATGACTAATCTGAAGAAAACATCCCTGTCCTTTACTGCCAGGAGCCAAAATCTATCACGCTGATGATTTGCGCCCAAATCTCGACATGAGAGTTTGCAAATTTGAACTTTGTATCCGATGCTCAGCAAATCATTGCGAGCCTTATCAATTGCTTTGTATGTTACATTCTCACCAAATACAACTGGTGCCTCAGAGTCAATCACAAATTGGAACATCGCTTCCCAGAGGTTCTTCTCAGGAATATTGTTTCCGTGTGCAGCTGTGCTAAATGCTTGGCAGGGGAATCCACCACAAAGAACGTCAAATTTCCCTTTGAAGCTGTATCCTCCTAATTTGGTTACATCCTCATAAATGTCAAATGTGTCCATCCAACCATCTAGTTGCCTCTGCTTCAGAACACTTTGACAAAACTGATCAATTTCAACTGCTCCAACGCATCGGTGGTTTAAGAGTCTTCCTCCATATATTCCACCACCGATTCCTGCAAAAAGGTGAAATTCATTTATTGTTTCTGGCATATATGATTTATTTTCATCTATTATTAATCAATAACTGTAGCATTTTTTAGATTGTAAAAAGTAAGTGCTGTTTTGGCTGTTTCATAAAAGAAATCCTCATTCATATAAACCAACTTCTTCACGCCACTCAACCGGTTAAAGTATTGAATGATATGTCTATTCACTTCGCTAAATTTCTTGCGGGATTCATATTCAGAGAAAAACTTTAAGATTCCATGAGACGCTGAAGCCAATCTATATAACTTTGATTTTGAGAAGTTTTGAAGTAAGTCTGAGTTCTTTGCCCTCAAGATAACCTCTGTATACACATACGGATTCTCCAGAGATTCATCTTTTGTAAGGTAAACACTCCACCATAATCTATATAAAGCATTGTCCCACTTGCTGCTCATTAGAAATCTTTTTTGAATCGTAGATACAGACATTTCTTCTTGCCCAAACCACCGTTTCTTTACATATTCAAAATATTCAACATGAGTCAAGTACACCCAAAATGACTCTTGGGATGCAATTAATGGAGAGATGTCTTTATATGCTTCATAAAAAGCAATAGCATTTTCGTAGTCGCTTTTGCTAGCGTCTAACACCACCTTTCTACCCATTATTCCAGGCATTTTGTAAATATTCTTGCTAGGATCCTCAACTTCAAAAGTATCATTTGAATAAGCTTCAATATTTCCATTCTTAACTGACTTCTTCAGGGAATATACATAATCTTTTGAGAAAGTCTGCTGTAAGCTATCGTTAATTGTATGCATGGCCTAGAATCTTTTATAGTTCACTGGTTATTTTATCAAACATTCTTTGGACAGGATCTCGTAATAGTTTCTGAGACAACCGAAACAAATTCTCCTTTTCTGTCAAGTCTCGATATTTTTTCAAGTCCTCTTCATGATTAACCCTATAGTGGATTGTTCTTTTCCAGAGTAACTCATAATCGCCATCGCCAATATGGGTTTTCCAATCTTCTTGAAGAAGGACGGCAACTAGAGCACTTTGTACGACAGAAGCATGAATCGCAGGTGCATATTGGGGGTCTTGACTGAACTGCCTATACTGCTCCAATGCCTTTGCCGGCATTTCGATTACAATTTTATCCTCATCCGTAATATACGATATTTCTTCTTGCCCTTCGGGTGCTTCGCGAAATACCATTATTGATGAATATGCCTTTAAATTAGAATACTCAATATCAAAATCATAATGGAACTCATTAAAAACAGCCAAAACATCCCCTAAATCCATATCAAAAATCTCATTTTCGTAGTCCTCATGGAAATTAGGATTACTGTATTTGAAATCATTTCTAGCAATCAGCAGCGGGTGGAAATTGACCCGATTTGCCACTTCCCGCTTGGGTAGTTTGATTTCAAATTTCTTGCTTGAACTTTTTATGCAACGTCGATAATGGGTCGTTGGACAGTCTATTTCAACAATATATTCAGCAACTCCTTCTGCAATATAATTGTTCAAACATTCATCCTCCATTACAAGAGATAGTTTCAATACATAATCCCCCTCATCATCTTTGGTTATTGGTTCTAAGATTACGTTGTCTTTGCATAAAGCAGGGACAATGTCGTCAGTCCCTACAGCAAGAACAGGATATGGGTAAGAAAAGTTATTCTGTGACATAGGCTACAAGCGATATGCAATGTTTAATATTGTCTTCAAATCTGAATTTTACCTCGTTAGTTACTCCCGATCTAAGGGAAACTCCTCTAATTGAGGATTGAAAAATCTTACCTACTTGAGACCATGCAAGATCAATAATTTCCTCTCCTTCCTCTCCTTGTGTACTAATAATAATAACCGCATTTTCTATATCCTCTTTTGTCTTAATTTTTGCAGTATAAACGAGTCCATCTTCCTCAAACTTGGCGAGTATCTTAAAAGAAACTGGCATGAATTTCCTTTGTGGGATATGAGGACCATCACCTCCAGGAATCACGGGCTCAACAGGTGGAAAAATTGGGTTGGTGCCAGGTTGTGGAGGTGTCGGTCTAGGTGTAGTTGGGGTGTTTGGCGGTACCAAAGGTGCAGTACTGCCACCAGGTTCTTCGCCCTTGGGATCATCAGTTATTATTGTGACTGTGCCTAATGTCTCAGGAATGGGGTTCTTATTCACCATTGCAGGGCCATTGGCCTTTGTCGTCAATGCTCCGTTTTCATCTTGGGTAGTACCTTCTGATATTGTACCATTTGTGCTTCTTGTATTACCATTCTTGGCATCAAAGGATTCTGTTGCATACAGGAAATTATCAAGTTCGGCAATTTCCACTTCTCTTGCTGAGTTGCTAGCGAAATAATCTCGAATGCATTCTCGAACATAACGTTCAAGAGCTTTAATTGCTTTGTATGCTTTCCCCTCATCGGTTTCTGGCTGGTTTTTAAAACCTTCGACTCGCTTGATGTCCCAAGCATCATGGGCAGGGGGTTCAGCTTTACGTAATGTATCGTTTGCAATACCCTCTTCACAGACCAAAACACCGCTTAATCCACGCTGGCCTCTAATAGATGGTGCGTCAATTACCATATACCTTTGTCTCATGCGGACATATCTATCTTTTGTGTCCTCATTTCGCATAAGATAGAACATAACCTTTCCAACATGCTTTAACTGATCGTTCTTAAAACATACACATTTTTGCTCGGTTTCTGAATTTTTATCAAAAGGCTCTGCTGTTTTTACGGCCTCATAATAGGGTCTTGGGTTACAGTAACCTAAAAAAGGATCAGAGTAATCACTCAAATTAGGGAAGAATTTTTGCATCAACTCATCAAGCGTGTCGCAAGAAATCCTCACTTCTGCTTGCCCATCATCCTGCCAGTCAAATAAAACCTCAAGCTTATTACGGAATATTGCTAGCCAAAAATTCAGTAGTACGGATCGAACAATATTCTCCTCATAATTTTTCATTTCTTCCTGAGCATTGTTCACATGCAACAAGTAAATGTCCGAACCTGGCTCGTGCCTTCTAAATTTTTCCGGAATATGTAATTCGTTCTGAATGGGTTCACCATTTCCATCGTCAAAGAATCCTGACCAGTGATATTTTTTGTCACCTATCTTGTGTGTGCATAGCATTGCACTTCCTTGAAATGTCGTTGAACCATCAGGAGTTCTAGATGACACCAATACACTATGAGAATTAGAAAATTCATAATATGCTGCCTTGCCAAATCCGTAAGAGCCACCAGCTCCAGCAGAGTCCTTACTTGAATTACCGATTGACTGTACGAAGCTATAGAACCCGCACTTCTTTGAATCCTTCTCATAGTCCATACCTCTCGTATTGTAGTCAGACACTCTTAGATATGTGATTTCATTATCCTCATGTTCATTGAGGAATTGTGCCATTCGTTGATAGTTTGAACTTTCAGGATAGTCAGCACTTATTGCTTTTACATGTTCCTCAATCTCACGAATATCTGCACCAAGTACTTCATCAATTGATCCGAAAGCATACTGAACAACTACGGGCTTATCTTTGTCCAACTGAACGTCCAAGGAATTTTGGATAGACTCCCTGACCAATGCAGAGAAGATATCTTGAGACTTGAAATGCTCGGCAGTGGAATTGTTCGGACCTTGGTCCATCCCAACAGGAGCATCAGAAAATGTCCACTTAGCCATCTTTATGTATTACTTATTAAAAGAGAATCCACCCTTGCCTACACTTTTATTTAGCTCATTAGTGTAGACTGCCTTTGCATCTTTAAGGGCTTTGCCAATCTCATCGAACATGTGATTCACATCCTCCTCGTCATATTCATAGTTATTACGGTTTGAACAGTTTTGGAGAAGTCCTAAATAATCAATAATTTTCTGAACACGATTTGTCGCAACCTTTGTGAATCTTTGTCTTTTTGTACTTTCTTCCATAACAATATTTTTTTATTATTTCGAGTGCAAATATACAACTAATTTCTCATATACCAAATAATAATTCTAGAAAATGTCGCAATGAGTTAGATTCCAGAAAAATAATTTTTATTTTACTAGATTTAGAAAGCAAATTTTTAAGAGAAATGTTTACTACATTTGCAAAATATAGTAC